>NZ_JBHTDD010000023.1:0-119715 GCF_042666615.1 Plantactinospora sp. GCM10030261 | reverse complement strand
TCCTCGAACCCATCCCCCTCCCCGACACCCACCCCGCCTACATCATCTTCACCAGCGGCTCAACCGGCACCCCCAAAGGCGTCGAACTCACCCACCGCGCCACCCAGAACACCATCGACGACATCAACACCCGCTACCACCTCACCCCCCACGACACCACAATCGCCATCTCCAACCTCGACTTCGACCTGTCCGTCTTCGACATCTTCGGCACCCTCTCCGCCGGCGCCACCATCACCACCATCACCGACCACCACCACCGCGACCCCCACACCTGGGCCACCCTCATCCACAAACACCACGTCACCATCTGGAACACCGTCCCCACCCTGCTCGACATGCTCCTCACCGCCGCCCAACCCCACCAACTCACCACCCTGCGCCTCGCCCTCATCTCCGGCGACTGGATCCCCCTCGACCAACACCACCGCCTCACCACCGCCAACCCCCACATCCAACACATCGCCCTCGGCGGCGCCACCGAAGCCGCCATCTGGTCCAACCACCACCACATCACCCACGTCCCCCCACACTGGACCTCCATCCCCTACGGCACCCCACTACGCAACCAGACCTACCGAATCACCGACCCCGACGGCAACGACCGACCCAACTGGGTCCCCGGCGAACTCTGGATCGGCGGAACCGGCCTCGCCACCGGCTACCGCAACCAACCCGACCTCACCACCCACCACTTCACCCACCACCACAACCAACGCTGGTACCGCACCGGCGACCAAGGCCGCTACTGGCCCGACGGCACCATCGAATTCCTCGGCCGCACCGACCACCAAATCAAACTCAACGGCCACCGCATCGAACTCGGCGACATCGAAACCCACCTCCACACCCACCCCCACATCCACCACGCCATCACCACCACCACCCACCACCACCTCACCGCCGCCATCGTCGGCGACCGGGCCCACCTGGAACCGGAACAGATCCGCCAGTACCTCCTTGACCGGCTACCGCCCTACCTCGTACCGCAGCGCGTCGTGCTGCTCGACGAACTGCCGCTCAGCCCGAACGGCAAGGTCGACCGCGCCGCCGTGACCCGGCTCGTCGCCACCGTGGACAGCCCGGTCGGCGAGCCGCCCCGCGGGCCGGTCGAGACGCGGCTCGCCGAACTCTGGTCGACGATCCTGGACACCCGGGTCGACTCCCGCGGCGCCAGCTTCTTCACCCTGGGCGGCACGTCGCTGGCGGCCACCGAACTGGTGGAGGAGATCCGCCGGTGCTTCGCCGTCCGGCTCACCCTGCGCGAGCTCTACGCCACGCCCACGATCGCCGGACTCGCCGACCTCATCGACTCCGACACCGTCGCCGACCTGGAAGAGGGAATCCTGTGACCGACACGCCGGCAACGGTGCGGCAACTCCTCGACGATCTCGAGAGCCACGGTGTCCAGTTGTGGACGGAGGACGGCGCGCTGCGCTTCCGGGCCCCCAAGGGCGTACTGACCGCCGACCGGATCGCGGAGCTGCGGCGGCACAAGCCGGCCCTCCTCCGGCACCTCGACCGGGCCGCCGGCAGTCTGGCCGCCGACCCGGCCACCCGGCACGAACCGTTCCCGCTCACCGACGTGCAGGCCGCCTACCTGCTCGGCCGCCACGACGCGTTCGCCTACGGCGGAGTCGGCTGCCACGGCTATTTCGAGGTCGCCTTCGCCACCCTCGACCCCGAGCGGCTGACCGCCGCCTGGCGACGGTTGGTGGATCGGCACGACATGCTGCGAGCCGTCATCGACACCGACGGTCACCAGCGGATCCTTCCCGACGTGCCGGCGTACTCCATCGACGTCACCGACCTGCGCGCGGACCCGGACGCCCTCGACGCGGCGCGTGCCGAGGCGCGTGCCGCGCTCTCCCACCGGGTCTACGACCCCGCGACGTGGCCACTGTTCGACCTCCGGGTGACCCGCGGCGCCGACAACGACCTGCTCCACTTCTCGATCGACCTGCTGATCGCCGACTACGCGAGCATCCAGCTGCTGCTGGCCGAACTCGACGAGCTCTACCGCGACCCGCGGGCGCCGCTGCCCGCCCTCACCATCGGCTTCCGGGACGTCGTGGTGGGCGCCCGGGCGGCGCGGACGGGCACCGGCTTCGAGACGGACCGGCAATGGTGGTTGGCACGCGTCGACGATCTCCCCGCCCGGCCGGAACTTCCGCTGGCCGATCGCCCGGCGGCCGGGCCACCCCGGTTCCGCCGGTGGAGCTTCGGGATGGACGCCGCCCGCTGGACGGACCTGCGGCAACGGGCCGCCGACCACAAGCTGACCCCGACCGGTGCGCTGCTCGGCGCGTACGCGGAGGTGCTGGGCAGGTGGAGCCGCCAGCGGCGGTTCACCCTCAACCTGACGCTCCTCGACCGGCCCGTCGCGCACCCGCAGATGTCCCGGTTGGTCGGCGACTTCACCTCGGTGACCCTGCTGGCCGTGCCGGGGCGGCAGGACGCGCCCCCGGCCGCCCGGTTCCTGGACCGCGCCGGCGCCCTGCAGGAGTCCCTGTGGGAGAACCTGGACCATCGCCGGTTCTCCGGTGTCGACGTGCTGCGCGAGGTGACCCGCCGGCGCGGTGCCGACGCCGCCCTGATGCCGGTGGTCTTCACCAGCACCCTCGGCCTCGCCGACGACACGGCCGATTCCGGCTCCTTCACCGGCTCCGGCGACCTGCGCTACGGGATCAGCCAGACGCCGCAGGTGTGGATCGACTGCCAGGTCATGGAGCACCGCGGTGAGCTGCGGGTCAACTGGGACGTACGCGAGGGCGTCTTTCCCGCGGGTCTCGTCGACGCGATGTTCGGCGCGTACACCGCGCTGGTGACCCGCCTCGCCGAGGACGATCCGTCCTGGGAGGAGGCGGCGCCGGTCGGACTCCCGCCGGACCAGGCGCGCCGCCGCGCCGAGGTCAACGCCACGGCCGGCGCCCTACCGGTGGGCCCGCTCCACGCACCCGTGCTGGCTCAGGCCAGGCGTACCCCGGACCGGGTGGCCGTGGTGACCTCGCGGCGGACGCTGACGTACGCCGAGTTGCTGCACCGCGCGCAGGCGGTGGCCAGCTGGTTGCTCGCCCGCGGATGCCGGCCCGGCGAGCCGGTCGCCGTCCTGATGGACAAGGGCGTCGAACAGGTGGTCGGCGTGCTCGGGGTGCTGCTGGCCGGTGGCGCGTACGTCCCGATCGACGTCAACCAACCGCCGCTGCGGCGGGAGGCGATGCTGTCGGCGATCGCCGCCCGGCTCGTGCTGACCCAGTCCTGGACGGCGCCTCCCGGCGACACCGCCCTCGCCGTGGACACCGTGGAACCGAGCCGGGCGACCACGCACCCCGCCGCTGGTGACGCGGCCACCAGCACGCCGGACAGCCTGGCGTACGTCATCTTCACGTCAGGTTCGACGGGCGTGCCCAAGGGCGTCATGATCAGTCATCGGGCGGCGGCCAACACGGTCGCCGACATCACCGCCCGCTTCGGGATCGACGCCGAAGACCGGGTGCTGGGCCTGGCGAACCTCGGGTTCGACCTGTCCGTCTACGACATCTTCGGCCCGCTCGGCGTGGGCGGCGCGGTGGTGCTGCCCGACGCCGGCCGGCGCGGCGACCCGGCCCACTGGGCGGCGCTCGTCGCCGACCACGACGTCACCGTGTGGAACTCGGTGCCGGCGCAGGCCCAGATGCTGCACGACTACGTGGTGGGTGCCGGCGGAGACGCGCCGGTGCCCGCCTCGCTACGACTGGCCCTGCTGTCGGGAGACTGGATTCCGGTGACCCTTCCCGACGCTCTCCGGTCACTGGTGCCGGCACTGCGCGTGGTCAGTCTGGGTGGCGCCACCGAGGCCGCGATCTGGTCGATCCACCATCCGATCGACCGGGTGGATCCGGCGTGGGCCAGCATCCCGTACGGACGGCCGCTGACCAACCAGACGATCCAGGTGCTCGACGACACCATGCGTCCCCGTCCCGACTGGGTTACCGGTGAGATCTTCATCGGCGGCACCGGCCTGGCCATGGGTTACCTGGGTGACGCGGAGCGGACGGCGCGTCGCTTCGTCACCCATCCGGTTACCGGCGAACGCCTCTACCGGACCGGGGACCTCGGTCGTTTCCACCCCGACGGCACCGTCGAACTGCTGGGCCGCGACGACACGCAGGTGAAGATCCGCGGCCACCGGATCGAACTCGCGGAGGTCGAGTCGGTGCTGTGCGCGCATCCCGGCGTCGGCAACGCGGTGGCGCTCGTGATCGGCGACACGGCGATGCGCCGGCGACTCGCCGCGTACGTCGAACCCCGCCACCGTCCCCAACCGGCCGGGGACGCCGAGGCGGCCCGGTGTGTCGGTGCCGTCGCCACCCGGGAGGCCGGTACCGTCGCCGGGCACGTCGACGGGCCGGCGGTGCGGGCGCTCGTCGAGGCGCTCGACGGCGCCGCGCTGGACGCGATGCTGGCGGCGTTGCGGGCCGCCGGGCTCTTCACCGATCCGGCGGCCGTCCACGGACTGCCCGACGTGCTGGCCACCGCCCGCGTCGCGGTGCGCCATCACCGCCTCGTCCGGCGCTGGCTGCGCGGGCTCACCGCGCACGGGCACCTCGACGCGGTGCCCGGCGGATGGCGGGTCGGCACCGCTTCGGCACGACCGGTGGACGGCTCGGTCTGGGACCCGATCGAGGCGGCCGCCGCCCGGCACGGATACGGCGTTGAGTTGGTCCGTTACCTGCGGACCAGCGCCGAGCGGCTGCCGGAGCTGCTGCGCGACGAGCTTGATCCGCTGGAACTGCTGTTCCCCCGGGGCACGCTCGCCGTCGCCCAGGCCGCCTACCGGGACAACGTCCTCAGCCGGTACCTGAACGGGGCCCTGGCGGCAGCGCTACGCGCCATCGCCGACGCGCATCCACACCCGCGTCCGCTGACGGTGCTGGAGGTGGGGGCCGGCGTCGGCGGCACCACGGACGACCTGCTCGCCGCGCTGGACGGACGGGAGGTCGACTACCTGTTCACCGACGTCTCGCCGTTCTTCCTGACCGAGGCGCGCACCCGGTTCGCCGACCGGCCGTGGGTACGCTACGGCCTGTTCGACCTCAACCGCGACCCGCTGGAGCAGGGCCTGGATGGTCACGAGTTCGACGTGGTGGTGTGCGCGAACGTCCTGCACAACGCCGGCCACGCCGGGTCGGCGCTGCGGCGGCTCACCGGGCTCGTCCGCGCCGGTGGGTGGCTGCTGTTCATTGAGCCCACCCGGGACAACTATCCGCTGATGGCGTCGATGGAGTTCAAGGAGGGACTTACCGACTTCACCGACGAGCGAGCGGCCGAGGACCGCACCTTCCACACCCGGGAGTCCTGGACGGGGTTCCTCACCGAGGCCGAGACCGAACTGGTGTTCTGCCTGCCGGCGCCGGAGCATCCGTTGGCCGCGGCCGGCCAGCAAGTCTTCGGCGCCCAGGCCAAGCCGCACCGCGCCGTGGTGGATCCGGAATCGCTGGCCGCACACCTCGGCGACCGGTTGCCCGCGGCCATGCTGCCACGCCGGATCCGCCTGCTCGACGCGCTTCCGCTGACCGCGAACGGCAAGATCGATCGGGCCGCGCTCGCGGCGCGCGCCGAGCGCCCCGGCGGCACCCCGGACGCCGGTGCCGGTGACCGGCCGCGAACCGACCTGGAGCGCCGCACGGCCGAGCTGTGGGCCGAGTCGCTCGGGGTCCCGGGCGTGGGACGGGACGCCGACTTCTACGCGCTGGGCGGCGACTCACTGCTGGTGTCCAAGCTGGTCGGGCTGATGCGCGAACGCCTCCCGGAGGCCGCCCAACACACCTGGGACACCCTGCTGCGGCAGGTGTTGCGGACGCCGACGGTGGCCGGCGTGGCCGGCTGGCTGGGCAGCGCCGACGGGACGGCACCGGCCGGGGACGCGATGCCGGCGCTCCGGTCGCCCCTGGTGACGCTGGTGCCCGGCGATCACGGGCAGGCCCCGGTCCGGGTGCTGGTGCACGACGGCAGCGGCACACTGGCTCCGTACCGTGCCCTGATCCCGCTGCTGGGATCGGCCCGGCCGCTCTACGGGCTGAGCGTGGCGGATGCCGCCGGATACCTGGCCGCCGACGCCGCGACCCTCGTCGATGGGCTCGCCGCCGAGTACCGGGAGGTGCTGGCCGGCACCGGCGCCAGCACCTTCGAGATCGTCGGCTACTGCCTGGGCGGTCTGGTGGCGACCGAGCTGGCCCGCCAGCTGACCGAGACCGGTGCCGAGGTGGCTCGGCTCGTGGTGGTCAGCAGCTACCGCGTCCCGTACACGGTGGAGGACGACCTGGTCGTGGAGTACGCGTTCGCCCGCCTCGCGGGCACCGATCCCGCGGCGCTCGGCTTCCCGGACGACGGCGCGGTGCTGGCCCGGGCGCTCGACAGGGTGCTGGCCGGCACCCCGGGACGGGTGCCTGCCGGCGCCGTCGGCGCCCTCGACGACGATCCGGAGCTGCGCGCCGTCGCGGCCGCGTTCACCGAGCTGGGCGCGCGCCGCCCGGCCGAACGGCTGGCCGCCATCGCCGCGTCCACACCGGACCTCTTCGGACCGGACCCGGGACCGGACCTGGTCGGTCGGGCGTTGGCCCTGTTCCGGCAGAGCCTCACCGCGGTCACCGGACACCACGGTGATCCGTACGCCGGGGACATCACCTTCGTCCGCCAAGCTGGCGAGGTGCAGTTCCTGCCCGGCCTCCGCGCCGACATGACGGCATACTGGCGGGATGTCTGCCTCGGCGACCTGACCGTCGTCGACGTTCCCGGTGATCACTTCAGCTGCCTGCGGCAGCCGCACGTGGGCCACGTCGCGGCGGCGCTGAACGGCGGGCAGGGCTGATGCCCACCGTGGGGGTGCTCGGCGCCACCGGGGCGGTGGGGCACCGGTTGGCCACCGTCCTCGGCGGGTCAGGCCTGCGGCTGCGGCTGGGCGCCCGGCGCCCGGATTCGGTCGAGCCACCGGCGGACGCCGACGCCACGGTGGTCCCCGTCGACGCCGGACGGCCGGCGGACCTGCGGGAGTTCTGCCGTGGCTGTGATGCCGTCATTATTATAACTGCGCCGGACCGTCGCACCGGTGGAGCGCTCCGGTCGCCGCGGCCGCGATCGCCGCGGGTGCCGGGTACGTCGACGCCGGTGGGGACGACCCGCTGCGGCGCCGACTCGCCGGCGCGGCCACGCCGGCCGTCCTCGGCGCCGGGTTGAGTCCCGGGCTCTCCGGCCTGTTGCCACGCTGGCTCGCCGGCCGGGCCGGCGGGCCGGTCGAGACGCTGCGCGTGTGGGCGGGCGGGCTGGAACGCTTCAGCCCGGCCGCCGCGGCCGACATGGTGGACAGCGTCCACGGCGGATACGGAGAGCCGCTCGCCGCCTGGCGGGACGGGGCGGCCGTGGCCCGCGCGGCGACACCGACGGAGGGCGTGCGGCTGCCACCGTTCCCGGGCCGGGTCACCACCTACCCGTTTCTCTCCGGCGAGAGCCGGCGCGTCGCCGCGTCGCTCGGAGTCCGGCACGGCGACTTCCACAACGTTTTTCCGGGGCAGCGGACCTTCGCCGTGCTGAGCCGGCTGCGCGCCGAGCCGGACACCGGACATGCGGTGGCCGCGCGGCGGCTGGCCCGGGCCGGCGACGCGGACCTGGCCGGGCACCGCCCGTACCAGCTCATGGTCGTCGAGGTCCGGGCCGGGAAGACCGTGACGGCGACGGTACGCGCGGACGACGGCTACCGGGTCACGGCCGCGGTCGCCGCGGCGGCCACGACGGCGGTCCTGGGCGGGACGGTCCCGGCCGGCGCCGGCTGGGCCGACGACGTCCTCGACCCGGCGACGGTGCTGACCGGGGTGGCGGCGGTGTGTGCCGTGTTCGAGGTGGCCGACGGCCCGCTCGAGGACGCGGTCGAGGAGGTCGTGCTGTGAGTCGGTTGCGGTTCGTCGTGTGCGGCACCACGTTCGGGCGGGTGCATCTGGCCGCCCTGGGCACCGATCCGCCGTGGGGGCGGCTGGTCGGGGTGCTGGCCCGGGGCAGCGGCCGGTCGGTGTCCGTCGCCCGGGCGGCCGGAGTTCCCCTCTACCAGGAGGTCGACGACCTCCCGACCGGGGTGGACGCCGCCGTGGTCGCCGTCCGTGGGGCGGTCGCCGGCGGTCGCGGCACCGACCTGGCGACCGCGCTGATGGACCGGGGAATCCATGTGCTGCAGGAGCATCCGCTGCACCACGACGAACTGGCGTCGTGCCTGCGGACGGCGCGCCGCAACCGGGTGGTGTACCGCGTCAACAACCACTACCTGCACCTGACACCGATCCGCCGGCTGGTGGCGGCCACCGCGGCGCTGAGCCGGCACGGACCGATCCGGTACCTGGACGCCGGCACCGGTATCCAGGTGGCGTACGCCCTCGTCGACATCCTGGCCCGGGTGCTGCCGTCGCTGCGGCCGTGGCGCCTCGCGCCGCCTGTCGCCACCGAACCGCCCGGTGTCGCGCCGATCCGCGGCGTCGACGGGGTGATCGGTGGGGTACCGGTCGGCATCCGGGTGCACAACGAACTCGACCCGGGTGACCCGGACAACCACGCGCACCTGCTGCATCGTCTGGCGGTCATCACGGACGCGGGCACCCTCACCCTCGCCGACACCCACGGACCGGTGCTGTGGAGCCCGCGCCTGCACGTGGTGGACGGTGGTGACCCGGCGGGCGAGCGCTACCTGCGCCAACCGACCACGCGCACCCTTCCCGGCACGGAGCCCACCGACTACGCCACCGTGCTCCGGGTGGCCTGGCCGACCGCGATGGCCGCGGCCATGGCCGATTTCGCCGTCGCGGTGGCGTCCGGGGACGATCCGCTGCGGCTCGGGCAGACCCAGCTGACGGTGTGCCGGCTCTGGCAGGATCTGACCAGCCGGCTCGGCCAACCGGACCTGATCACCGGGACGCCGCCACCGCTGATCACCGACGAGCTGACCGAGCTGGCGGCCTGATCATGGTCAACGAGGATGCCCTGCGGTGGCTGCGCTGCCCGGCGCCCGTTCCCGGGGCGGCCGTGCGCCTGGTCTGCCTGCCGCACGCCGGTGGCGGCGCCAGCGCGTTCCGCCGCTGGCCGGCCAGCCTGCCCGGGGACGTCGAGTTGCACGCCGTGCAGTATCCGGGGCACGAGGACCGCCTCGACGAGCCGTGCGTCGCCGACTTCGACCGCCTCGCGGACCTGATCACCGCCGCGGTCGCCGGCCTGCGGGACCGCCCGCTCGCCCTGCTCGGGCACAGCATGGGTGCCGCGCTGGCCCACGCGGTCGCCGGGCGGCTGCACCGTCACGGGACGGCCCCGCTGCTGCACCTGTTCGTCTCCGGGGCGCCGGCGCCCCGGCACCACCGCCCGGGAACTGTCCACCTGCGCGACGACGCCGGACTGGTCAGCGAGGTACGCCGGCTCGGTGGCGACCCGCACCGGCTCCTCGACAACACCGAGTTACGCACGTTGGTGCTTCCGGCGATCCGGGCCGACTACCGGGCGCAGGAGACCCGACGGGTCGGGTGGACACCCAGGCTGCGCTGCCCCGTGACGGCACTGACGGGACGGGACGACAGCGAGGCACCGGCCGGGCAGGTGGCGGACTGGGCCGGCTACACGGACGGTCCGTTCCGGCTGCGCACCTATCCGGGGGGCCACTTCTACCTCGATGACCACCACGAGACGGTGGTGGCGGACGTGGTCGCCGACCTGGGCGCGCCGGCCTGGCCGGACACCCCCTGAGCCGGTCCCGGCGGCAGCGGCCGTCCCTCCTACAGCAGGCCCATCGTCATCGCGGTGGTGACCGCGGCCGTCCGGTCCGAGACGTCGAGCTTGGTGAACGACCGCAGCAGGTGGGTCTTCACCGTCGCCTCGCTGATGTGCAGGGCGCGGCTCACCTCGGCGTTGGACATGCCACGAGCCACCAACCGCAGCACCTCGATCTCCCGGGGGGACAACGTGACCTGTGGCCGCCGCACCCGTTGGAACAGGCGGTTCGCCACCGACGGCGTGAGGACGGTCTCGCCGCGCGCGGCGGTGCGCACCGCCGTCACGAGATCGGTACGCGGGATGTCCTTGAGCAGGTAGCCGGTGGCGCCGAGTTCGATGGCGCGCAGGATGTCGCCGTCGGTCTCGTACGTCGTGAGCACCACCACGCGGGTGTCCGGCGAGATGGCGAGGATCTCGCCGGTCGCGGTGACCCCGTCCATGCCGGGCATTCGCAGGTCCATCAGGACGACGTCCGGCGCGGCGGCCCGCACCGCCGCCAGCGCCTCGGGTCCCGAACCCGCCTCCCCCGTGATCCGGATGTCGTCCTCCCCGTCCAGCATGGCGCGGATTCCGGACCGGACCACCGGATGGTCGTCGACAAGCAGAACCGAGATCATTGGCAGGGCACCTCTACCCGTACGGTCGTGCCACGGTTGGGCGCCGAGTCGACGCACACCGTGCCGGAGACCTGTTCCACGCGGGCACGCATCGCGCTGAGTCCGTACCCGCTCGACGGTTGATCGGGGGCGAAGCCGCGGCCGTCGTCGGTGACCGTGACGGAGACGGCGGCGGCGGTGCGCTCCAGGCGCACGGCGACGCGGTTCGCCCCGGCGTGCTTGCGCACGTTCGCCAGGGACTCCTGCACCGCGCGGAGCAGCACCACCTCCACCGCCGTGGGCAACCGCTCCACCATCCCGGCGGCGCCGAAGGTGGCCGGCACGGACGTCTCCTGGCCGAAACGGTCGACCAGCCGGTGCAGCGCCTCGGGCAGCGAGGAGCCGGTCAGATCTGCCGGGGTGAGCGCGCCGACGAAGGCGCGCGCCTCGGCCAGGTTGTCGCGGGCGGTGGCGAGCGCCAGGGCGAGGTGCCGGCGCGCCTGGTCGACGTCCCGGGCGGCGTCGGCGTCGGCCGCCTGGATCAGCATGATGATGCTGGTGAGTCCCTGTGCGACCGTGTCGTGCATCTCGCCCGCGAGTCGTTGCCGCTCGGCCAGCACCCCCGCCTCGTGCGACAGTCGGGCCACCTCGGTGCGCGATCCGTTGAGCTGGTCGATGAGTCGGGCGCGCTCGTCGTTCTGCGCGGAGACGCTGCGCGCCCAGGAGCCGAAGACGGCCGTCCCGACGACGACCATGATCGACACCGGCAGCGGTCCCCGGACCGTCTCGCCCCAGTCACGGATGTCCAGGTAGGCAGCCGCGACGTCGAGCCCGTTGAGGACCAGCACGACCGCGGTCGCGCGCAGGGTGGGCATCAGGAAGAACGGCTGGGGGCAGAGGGCCATCAGCGCGTACGACGAGGAGTCGACAAGCAGCACGGCCGGCACGAACAGGACGACGACCCCGGCGAAGTACACGTATGCCCGCCGGTCCTCGATCTCATTCATGATCAATCGGCGTCCGTAGCCGACGTACCAGCCAGCCAGTCCGGCCAACGCGGCAAGCGCCCACGCCCGCGCCGCCACCGGCTCGGAGCCGGTGGCGGCGACGAGAACCATCGTGGTCCCCGCCGCGGCCCCGAAGTAGACCTCCCACAGCGAGAAGGCGCGCAGCGGGGCCGGCAGGCTGGGCATCGGCATTACCGCTCCCGCCGCCCCCGCCACCGGAAGACCGTCAGGCACAGGATCAGCCCACCGACGCACCAGGCGCCGAGGACCAGCGCGGTACGGCCGTGTTCCCAGGAGGTGGTGACGATCTCCTGCGGCAGGATCGTGTCGGGCAGGAACACCGACCGGAACCCCTGACCCATCCACTTCAGCGGGAAGAACGCGCCGAACCGGGCCAGCGTGTCGGGCAACGCGCCGATCGGGGTGAAGAAGACGCCCGAGATGAAGGCCAACACGATGTAGGGCAGGTGCATCACCGCCCCCGCGCTGCGTTCGCTGCGGGCGAGGCTGCTGGCCGCGATGCCGAGGAAGGAGCAGGCGACCACGCCCAGCAGGAACACCCAGGCGAGGGTGAGCCACTTGGCCGGATCGGTGGGAAGCGCCAGGTCGAACAGCGCCACCCCGAGGCCGAGGATGATGGCGACCTCGGCGAAACCGATCACCAGCACCATGATGACCTTGCCGATGAAGTACGCCGACTTGGGCATCGGGGTGCCGCGCAGCCGCTTGAGCGTGCCGTCCTCACGGTCCGCGGCGATGTTGATGCCGAGGTTGACGAAGGTGGCCGAGACGACGCCAGCGGCGATCATGCTCGGCACCATATACTGCGCCGACGTCACCGTGCTTCCCTCGTACACGCCGTCGAACAACGAGCCGAGCAGCAGCAGGAGCACGATCGGCAGCGCGAACGTGAAGGCGACGTTGTCCCACTCGCGGAAGAATCCCTTGAGTTCGATGACGCCACGGTGGAAACCCAGGACGAGGGCCGAGGATTCCGAGCCGGCCGCCCGATCCGAGCGCGGCTTGGTTGAGGTCGTGGTCATGACTTACCGCTCCCGATGAGGTCGAGGTAGATGTCTTCCAGGCTGGGCCGGGTCACTGTGAGCCCGGGCACCGCGCCGCCGTGCCGGGCGGTGAGTTCCGCGATCAACGCGCCCGGGTCGTCCACCTCGCGCGACCGGTGCTCACCCTCTTCCATCCAGGACACCGACGCCCTGGCCTCGGCGCGACCGCCGAGGGTGGCCGGGTCACCGTCGGCGACGATCTGACCGGAGGCGATGATGGCGACCCGGTCGGCGAGGTTCTCGGCCTCCTCCAGGTAGTGGGTGGTGAGCAGCACCGTGGTGCCGTTCTCGGCGGCCAATGACCGGATCAGCTCCCAGAAGTGCCGACGAGCCTGCGGGTCGAAGCCGGTGGTCGGTTCGTCGAGGAAGAGCAGCGTGGGATTGCCGACGATGCCCACCGCGACGTCGACGCGCCGGCGTTGTCCACCGGACAGCGTGCTGACCCGGGATCTGGCCTTCTCGGTCAGTCCCACCGTCGCGATGACTTCGTCGGGATCGCGCGGGTTGGGGTAGTAGCGGGCGAAATGGCGGACCGTCTCTCGTACCGTCAGCTCGCTCAGGTCGGACACGTCCTGCAGCACGATGCCGATGCCGCAGCGCCACCGGCGACCGGCCCGCTGCGGGTCCTCGCCGAGGACCGAGACCTCGCCACTGTCGCGGTCCCGATAGCCCTCGAGGATCTCGACCGTGGTCGTCTTGCCGGCGCCGTTGGGACCCAGCAGCGCGAAGATCTCGCCGCGGGGGATGTCCAGATCGACACCGTCCACCGCGGCGTTGCCGCGGTAGCGCTTCGTCAGACCACGAACACGTACGGCAGATGACTCGCTCATGTGTTCATCGTCGTGGTGACCCCGGCTTGGCGGGACAACCGGTGAGTCGACAGGCCCTGTCCACCGACCGGTGGACACCGGGCCGCGGGGCCGGAGCCACCGCCGAAGTCGCGCGGCCGGCGCGTGTCGCTCCCCCGCTGGCGAGTTCGCGCCATCCCCAGCGTCGCACCCGCGTGCCAGGATGGGGAAGTCGTCGTCGGAGGGAGTTCGCGGTGTCCTGTCGCCGTCTGGTTGCCGCGGTCCTCGCCACGCTCACCGGCATCGGCCTGTCCGGCTGCGCGCTGGTCCTGCCCGCCGGGGATCCGGTCACCCAGACGCGGGACATCCCGGACGTCACCGCCGTCGTGCTCAAGACCACCGGGGACCTCGTCGTCTCGGTCGGACCGCCGAGGCTGGAGGTCACCGCGGGGGACAAGGTCATCGACAGCCTCACCAGCCGGGTGGACGGGGACACGCTCGAGTTGGGCAAGACGAGGGGGTCCACCCTGCGGGGCGACTGGAGCTACCGGCTCACCGTCTCGTCGTTGGCGTCCGTGACGATCGACGGCTCGGGCAAGGCGCGGGTCGACTTCAGCGGATCGTCGAACGTCGCGATCGCCATCGACGGCTCGGGCAAGGTGACGGCCGACAAGATCGACGCAGCGGCGCTCACGGTCGACCTGACCGGGACGAGCACGGTGACCGCCATCGGCAGGGCGACCCGGCAGACCGTGACCCTGGAGGCCGGCGGATACTCCGCGTACGACCTGAGCAGCGACGAGGCCACGGTCACCGTCGACGGCTCGGGCGACGCGAAGGTGCGGGTGAGTCGCACCCTCGACGCGCGGATCGACGGCAGCGGCTCGATCACGCACCTGGGGGATGCCAAGGTCACCAGCAAGGTGGACGGTTCCGGCAAGGTCTCCGCCGGCTGACCCGGCCGGCCCTGATCCTGGTGGACCGTCAGGCGGCGGATCCGCCCCGGCCGTCTCCTAAGGGGACGTCAGGCGCCGCGTGCCGTCGGCACCCCGGGCCACTGGGTCGGCAGCGGGTGCTGCCGCAGCAGCGTGTCGAGGACCTCACTGATCGTGTGCCGGGAGAGTTCGCTGGCGACGGCCCGCGCCACCCCGTCGTAGATGTCGGCCAGCACCGGCCCGATGCCGTGCCCCACGGGACAGTCCTGGCGGGGCTGGTGCGGGTGCAGTCCGAATACCGTTCCCGGCTCGACCACGGCGTAGACGTCGGCGAGGGTGATGTCAGCGGCAGGACGCCGCAACGACCAGCCGCCGCCGGGGCCGAGGTCGGTGGCGATGATGCCGGCGTCGCGCAACGGACCGAGCGCCCGACGGACGGCCACCGGATTGCTCTCCAGGCTGGCGGCGATCTGCTCGCTGGTCAGCCCCGCGCGGCCGTGTCGCTCGGCGAGGGCGAGCCAGCACAGGGCGTGTACGGCCACGGTGAGACGACTGTTGCTCGCCATGGCCACCCCGTTCCCCATCCGCACCGGGCTTCGGCCCGCGCTCGCCACCATAGCGCGGGGGTTGCGCGCGCGGCGTTGATCAGCATAATGAGTAACAACTCATGTTACGGATAGGAGTTGATGGTGCGCGAATCCGGGGACTCTCCGGCCGGTGGACTCGCCGGCTGCGCCGTGGTCGAGATGCGTCGTTACCTGCTGCGCCCGGGCGGCTTCGACGACCTGCGGCGGTTGTTCCAACGGTGGCTCGTCGACGGTCAGGAACAGGCCGGCATGCGGCTGGGCGGTCAGTTCCGGGACCGCGACAACCCCGACCGGTTCGTGTGGTTCCGAGGTTTCGAATCGATGGTCCAGCGCCACGAGGCGTTGGAAGCCTTCTACCTCGGGCCGGTATGGCGGACGCACCGGGACGCGGCCAACGCCACCATGATCGATAGCGATGACGTACTCCTGCTGCGGCCGACCGACCCGGCGCATCCGCCGACCGACCCGGTGAGCCTCGGCGGACCCGGGACGACGGCCAGCACGACCTGGGCGGTGGCCCAGGTGTGGTCGTGGACGACCGGCGACGATCCGGAGTCGACACTGGCCGGCCTCGGGCACGAGGTGCTCCGGCAGCGTCTCGGCGTGCCGGTGGCGATGTGGCGCACCGAGCCGAGCCCCAACACGTTCCCCTGGCTCCCGGTGCGCGACGGCCGGCACGTGGTGTGGCTGGCGGTGTTTCCGGACGCCGAACACTGGTTGGACGCCGCGACCCGGCTCGCCCGCGACGAACGTTGGCGGCGGATCACCGGCCGGCTGGCGGCCGCCGGCGCGACCGACGAACTGCTCCACCTGCAACCGACGGCAACCTCGCGCCATCCGCGACCGGCTGGCGGCCCGGCCGGGTGGCAGGATATCGCCCCGTGAACGAAGACCCGTCGCACCAGGCCGCCCGACTCCTCGGCGACGCGAGCCGCATCGTGGTCTTCACCGGCGCCGGCATCTCCGCCGAGAGCGGCGTGCCGACCTTCCGGGACGACCTCACCGGCATGTGGGCGCGGTTCGACGCCCACCGGCTCGCCACACCCGAGGCGTTCCACGCTGATCCGGACCTGGTCTGGGGCTGGTACGAATGGCGGCGGCACCGGGTGCGACAGGCCGAGCCCAACCCCGGCCACGTGGCTGTCGCCGCCATCGAGACCCGCGTCCCCGGCACCTCCGTCGTCACCCAGAACGTCGACGACCTGCACGAGCGGGCCGGCACCCGGAGCGTCGTCCAGCTGCACGGCAGCCTCTTCGCCCCGCGCTGCGTGGGGCCGGCCGCGCACCCGGTACGGGTCGAGGAGCCGCCGGCCGGAGCGATCACCGACGCGCCGGACCGGGCCGAGGGCCGCCGCATCCCGCCGCCCCGGTGCGCGGACTGCGGGTCACTCGTCCGACCGGGTGTGGTGTGGTTCGGCGAGCCACTCCCCGAGGCGGCGATGACGGCCGCGGCCGACGCCGCCGCCACCTGCGATGTGCTGCTGACGGTCGGCACCTCCGGCGTGGTGTATCCGGCCGCGGAGATCCCCCGGATCGCGGCCCGGTCCGGGGCAGCGGTGATCCAGGTGAACCCGGAGCCGACCCCGCTGGACGGGATCTGCACCCTCAGCCTCCGCGGCACCGCGGCCCGGATCCTTCCGGGCCTGGTCACGACCGCGTGGCCGGAGGCATCCGGGTGAAGCGGCACGGCGGCTCCGGTTCCGTGGCCTGGTACCGCTTCGCGTGACCACCCGCCGTGGCCGTACGATGCGGGGCTCCCGACGGCGTCTCCATGGTGGATTATGTGGTGCGCCCATGGCTCAGCGAGCGGAGGAAACACCGTGTACCAACCGCACCAACCGTCGTCCTGGCCCACCGGGCCCGGCGGACCGCCGCCCCCGGGGCCTGGCGGACCGCCGCCCGGCGGATACCCCGGCCAGGGTGCCACGGCCATCGCGGTGACCGCCCGGTACTCGCCCCTGACCTTCCTCCTCGGTCTGTTCAAGCCGCACCTCGCCGTGAACGGTCACGCCGTGCCCGCCGGTTGGAGCCGGACCGTAGTCCCGGTGTCCCCGGGGCAGCACCACGTGCACGTGCACGTGCCCTATCTGCTGCCGCCGCGGATCGGGGTGGCCGAGACGACCGTGCCGGTGCACCCCGGGCAGACGGTCGAGCTGGAGTACCGGGCACCGATGATCGCCTTCATCGGCGGCTCGCTGGGGCCCCCGCCGCAGAAGTACCGCGGCATGGCGGCCACGATCGTCCTGCTGGCCATCTCACTGTTGCTCGCCCTCTGCGCGTGTGGGGCGGGGATCTGGGCCGCCCTTCAGGACGACGAGTCGCGGGACCCTGCTGCCCTCCCCACCGGACCGCTGGTGCCGGCCGAGCCGACCTCACCGTCCGACCGAACGACCACGCCGGACCCCACCGGGTCGGCCCCCACCGCCCCGTCGACCGGCGGCAGCGAGGAGCCGACCCTGCGCCAGGTGCCGGCCCGCGCCATCGTGGGTCCGACCTTCGCCGCCGGTGAGAACACCTGGACGATGGACTTCAGGGGCTGGCCGTTCGCCTTCCGCACGCCCGGGACCTGGGGATGCATGGCCGGTGAGATCGACCTGCCGGACGCCAGGCTCTGGCAGTGCGTCGACGAGAAGAACCCCACCCCCGGCCAGAAGCTGCACGTGATGCTCCGCCCCTGCCCGGACCGGTGCGGCGCGGCCGAGCGCGCCCGGCTGAACCTCGAGTGGTTCGACCCGGGCGCGAAGGCCAAGCAGCACGACCCGGACACCTGGTACTACGAGACGACGACCGAGAAGGGCCGATACGCGCTGGACACCAGCCACTACTTCACCCGCGAGGCCGGCGGCGTGACGAAACACTGGCAGGTGGGGGCCGCGATCATCGCGCCACCGGACAAGCGGGCCGCCGGGCAGAAGGCGATAAACGACATCTTCTCCCAGACCCAGCCCTCCTGACCGCTACGGGACCGGTCCCTCGGTGCCGAACCCCGGCTCGCTGGTGCGCTCCGCCAGGGTGGCGGTCTCCTGGAAGACGGTGATGTGCAGCCCGGCCGGCGCATCCAGTCGCGAGTTCACCGACTTCCAAGGGGTACCGGTCGGCGGCGCCACCTCGGTGGCGCCAGCGTCGACCAGCCGCGCGGTCGTCGCCGGCCCGTCGTCGACCTCGAACGCCACGCGGATCTTCGGCGCCACCGGGCGCCCCACCTCCACCTCGTCGATGTAGCGCTTCTGCGCCGGGTTGACGATCTCCAGGGTGGCCCGACCGGCGTCCAGGATGGCGACCCGCGCCCCGCCGCCGCTGGAGAACGCCGCCTGCTCCGGCAGGCCGAGCACGTCTCGGTAGAAGGACAGGGCCGCCTCGTAGTCCTCCGCCTCGACGACGAGCCGGAGCTGGCGTACCGGGGGCGGTGGTGGTTGGTCGTGGGTCATGGATGTCCTCAGGGTTGAAGAGTCTGGGGTTGGTGCCCTGGATGCTCACCAGCTATCTCATTCTGCTGACCACCGCCGTCGCCACACCACCGGGAGACGAACGCGTGCCGGGAGCCGCACCCAGGATCTGGCCGAGGTAGGTTGGCGCCATGGCGACCCACTGGACACTGGGCTGCGATGCCGACGATCCCCAGCGGATCGCGACTTTCTGGGCCGTTGCGCTCGGCTATGTCCAGGAGCCTGGGCACGACGAGCCCGACAACGCCTCGATCGTCGACCCGGACGGCCGGGGCCCGCAATAGCCTTCCTGAGGGTGCCGGAGGGCAAGACCGCCAAGAACCGGATGCACATCGACGTCCGCGTGGCCGGCCTGGGTCCCTGGGACATGGCGGAGCGGGCGCGGCTGATCCGGCAGCGGGTGCCCCAGTTGGTGGCCGCCGGCGCGACGGTGGTCCGCGAGGAGTGGTACGGCGACGTCCTGGGACATGTCGTCATGCTGGACCCCGAGGGCAACGAGTTCTGCGTCGCGTGATCCCGTGCCGTCACCCAGCCGACGAGGCGGCCAGCGCCGCCCTGGACAGCGCGACATCCGGTGATCGCGGCTGACGGCTGGTCGCCGCCGGACCTCGTCCAGACGATTCGGCGGCAGGTCAGTCGCGAGCGGTGCCCCCGTCCGGACGCCTCGGTCGCGGCACCACCGGGTCAATCGCGTACGGTGTCCCCGCCGGTCGCCCCATCGTGGCGCAGCCCGGCGAGTTGAGCCTGGTAGACGGCGCTCATCTCGTCGTAGTGCCGCGCCAGCAGCCGCAACTCCTCGATGCCGTAACCGCTGACAACGGCTGCCATCGCCTGGCCGAAGGATGCGTACAACCGAGTGCCGCTCTCGACGCTGCCTGGCACCAGCGTGATGATGACCCGGCGCTGGTCGGCGGGGTCGCGCTCGGCGGTGACGTAGCCGGCCTGCTTCAGCCGGCGGATCATGCTGGTGATCGCACCGGTGGTGAGGTTCGTCTGCTCGGCGAGTTGCCCGGCTCGACCTCGGCCGCCGGTGCCACCCGGGCGGTGACCATCCGGCCCCGCCCCGACCGACCGGCGACTCGGATCCGCCCTGGGCCGGACCGACGACGGTCCGGGCACCGGGCCGTACCGGGCACCATGCACCGGGCACGCGGCGTACCGGGCACGCGGCGTACCGGCGCGGCTCAGTGGCGCGGCGGCGGGCCGACGCTGCGGCGGGGGATCAGGGTCGGTGCGATGGTCTGTCGCAGCGGACCCGCGGGGTCCGACTCGATCTGGGCGAGCAGCAGGTCAAGGCTCGCCCGGGCGACCGCGGCGAAGTCGGGTCGGACGGTGGTCAGCGGAGGGATGAAGTACGCGGCCTCCGGCACGTCGTCGAAGCCCACCACGCTGATGTCGTCAGGCACCCGCCGGCCGTGCTCGTGCAGCGCCCGCAGCACGCCGAGCGCCAGATGGTCGTTGGCGGTGAACACCGCGGTGACCTCCGGCATCCGGACCAGCATCTGCCCGCACCGGTATCCGGCGGCGGCGGACCAGTCCGCCGGGACCAACGGTGGCACCTCGGCCTCGGCCAGCCGCAACGCCTCCCGCCAGCCCTCGATCCGGCCGGCGCTGTCGAACCAGTCCGGTGGACCGGACACGTGCCAGACCGTCCGGTGGCCGGCCTCGAGGAGGTGCTGTGTGGCGGCCCGGGCGCCGGCGACCTGATCGACCGTCACCAGAGGCGCTGTCCGGCGCGGGTCGCCGTCCACGGTGACCAGCGGAACGTCGTGGGGCAATCGTTCCAGGGCTTCCCCGGCCGACTCGACCGGCGCGATCACCACCACCCCGCCGACCCGGTGCGCCAGGTGACGCTCGACCACCGCCGAGATGGACCGGTGGTCGAGGTCCCGGACACTGCCGACACTGACCGCGAAACCCGCCTCGGCCGCTGCCTGCTCGAAGGCGGCGAGCAACGAGGCTGGACCGTAGAGGGTGGTGTTCTGCGCGACCACGCCGATCACCTGGGACCGGCCGGTGACCAGAGCGCGGGCGGCGCGGTTGGGCCGGTAACCCAGTTCGGCGATCGCCGCCTGGACCCGCAACCGGGTCTGCTCCCGCACGTTGGGATGCCCGTTGAGGACCCGGGACACCGTCTGGTGGGAGACGCCGGCGAGGCGAGCCACGTCCGTCATCGCAGGACCCCGCACGGCCACCTCACTTCCCCGCCCACCGGCGACCGCGTTCGGTCGACGGCCCGGGAGCGGCGTCACGTCACACGCAACCGCTTCCGCAGCCGTCACGCCCGTGTGCCGGGCGGTCCGAGACTGGATCACCGACAGTCTACGCCAGTCGTCCCGCTGGTCATCGTCGTGGCGTAACCGGTAACGGGAACCCTCGTGTCCGGATGTTGACGGGCCGTACGTCTGCTGATGGCCCGCCGCGTCGAACGCGTGACGGCGGAGAACCGGCTGATGGTGGACCTCAACGGCGTGCTCGTCGGTAGACCTCCCGGTATGAGAATGACTCTGAGGCATACCCGGTCCGGGCGTGCTCGCGGCCGACGACCGCACGCGCCACCCGAGAAGCGCCGCCGGAGCGAGCGGTCCGCCCGGAACGCGGGCAGACCTCTCGGCGAACATCCTCAGGTCACCCGGGTGAATGACCCCGGTCACGGTGTGGTCAGGTCGAACCGGCGGACCGTCACCGCGCCGCCCAGAGCCTGGGTGGCGTAGTTGAACATGCCGAACCGGTAGCCCATGAAGAACGTCCAGTTGTTGTTGAGCGTCAGGGCATTACCCAGTGGGGTGAAGGTGACCCCGTCGGTGCTGTACGAGAAGCGCGCCTGCCGGCCCGAGCCCGGGCGGATGTCGGCGTTGGCCCGCAGCCAGATCCGACCGCCGGAGACGGGAGCGCTGGCGACCTCGGTACCGGTACTCGTGGTGTCCCAGTTGTTGCCCATGGTCAGGCCGTTGGTCATCACCACCCGCGTGGCGCCGTTGTCCCGCCGGACGCCGATCCAGGCCGACGCGTCGCGCAGCATCGCCAGCCCCGCCCGGTCGCCGTCGCGCATGGTCGAGTAGTCCAGTTCGACGGTGCCGGTCGAGGTCGGCCCCTGGATCCGGTGCGTGAGCGTGTTGCGGGCCCGGTAGAGGTCGTTGGTCACCGACGCGGTCTGCAGGCGCAGCCCGTTGTTCACCGACCACCGGCTGTTGTCCGGGTTGTGGTTCCACTCGTACTGGACGCCCAACGTGCTGCCCGGGAAGGTGTCGGAGCCGGTGAGCGGCTTGACCGGCCGCGACGGCAGCGGGTTGGGGTAGTTGAGGCCCCAGGCGCCGTTGACGGTCTGCAGCTGTGGCCAGCCGTCACTGGTCCAGGTGATCGGCGCCAGCGTCGGCATCCGACCGCCGGGGTACGCGTCGGTGAACGCCATGTAGTACCAGGCGCCGTTCTGGGTCTGCACCAGGCCGCCCTGGTGCGGCACCCCACCGCCGGAGATGGGTCCTGGCAGGTTGAGCAGCACCTGCCGTTGCTCGTACGGGCCGAACGGGCCGTTTGTGGACTTGAGGACGTACTGGCCGTTGGCCGGCCGGGTAAGCCAGATGTAGTAGGCGCCGTTGCGCTTGTAGAAGCGGGCCCCCTCCAGCGTGCCGATGCTCGACGGGGTCTGGTACACCTGCTGGGCCCGCACCTGGGTGCGTCCGTCGGCGGACAGTTGGGCCACGCTGATCGTGCCGTTGCCGTACGCGACGTACATGGTGTCGTTGTCGTCGATAAGCATCCCGGCGTCGTAGTAGCAGTTGGGGAGGGTGGTGTGCCGGCTCCAGGTGCCGTCGACGGCGGAGGCGGTGTAGATGTGCGTCTGGGCGAAGTCGACGCAGCCGGCCCAGTAGAACGTCTGGTTGCTGGGCCGGTAGTTCAGCGTGGAGGCCCAGATGCCGTCGACGTACGCCTGACTGCCGCTGGGTAGGTCGTACTTCGCGCCGAAGTCCAGTCGGGGTACGGAGTGCCCGGCGAACTCCCAGTTCACCAGGTCCCAGGAGCGCAGCACCGGAGCGCCCGGCGAGTAGTGCATGGTCGAGGCGGACATGTAGTAGACGTCGCCGACCCGGATGATGTCGACGTCGGCGAAGTCCTGCCAGACGACCGGGTTTGTGAAGTTACCGCCGGGGGTGCCGGGGCCGTCCATCCGCACCAGCTGCCACTGCTGATGCGCTCCGTTGAAGTCGTCGTACTGGACGATGTTGCCCCCGTCGGCGGTCGAGGCGTTCTGCACCTCCACCACCTTGTTGGAGTTCCGGTTCACCAACCGCACGTAGCCGCCGTCCGAGTCCGCCAACCGGAATTGCTGATTCGTGCCGTTGTGATCCGCCCACTGCACGATGCTCGCGCCGTTGGCCGTCGAGAAGTTGTAGACATCCAGCACCTTGCCCGAATGTCGGGACCGTAGTCGGTAGTATCCACCGCCGGAATCGACGAACTGCCACTGCTGCCAGTTCCCGTTGTTACGCGACCACTGGGTGATCCGGGCCCCGTCGTTCGTCGCCTGGTTGTAGAGGTCCAGCGCCTTGCCACTGTTGCGATTGACAAGCACGTACCAGGCGTTCGGATCCACCGTCGCCGCCGACGCCGGTGACGGCACGACGCCCACCAGGGCACCACCTACCACCACCGCCACCACGGCGGCGGCCATCCGTGACCACCACCCATGCGGACGCGGCACGGCCCGCGGGAACCCACCGATGGCAACCATAATCCTCCTTCGATGACAGACTGGAATGGCTCGTCGGGAAGCCACCCGGCCCGGATCTCCGGGCCGGCACGCCTGCGGAGCACCTTGTGTGATCGTTAACACCAGCGCGAGTCAGAAACGGCGCCTGCCGCCCGTCAGTCGCGCCGGCCCCCGCAAACCGCGTCTAGCGACGGGCCCAACGGCCCGGCATATCGATTGCCCTCGCTATTGACTGTGAGCGATAACATTGCGTTAGTCAAGACGTAACACGCAAGGTCTCTACAGCCCGACCGCGCACCGGGATGGCACGGCGGAGCGCGGACGTACGGGACGGGTGGCCGTCCGCGCGGAGCGCGGGCGGCCACCCGTCATGCGTCATCAGCCGGCGGTCAGAAACCCCGGGCGAGCCGGTAGTACGCCTGATTCCACCGCAGTTCGTCGGCGAACCGGTGCGGCTCGGTGTCGGCGTCGATGACCACCAGTTCGGTCCGGCTCATCTCGGCCAGGTCGCGCAGCTCCTCCACGCCGAGCGCCCGGGAGAAGACGGTGTGATGCGGTCCGCCGGCCGTGATCCACGCCTCCGCCGACGCGGTGAGGTGGG
Source organism: Plantactinospora sp. GCM10030261 (assembly GCF_042666615.1). NCBI lineage: Bacteria > Bacillati > Actinomycetota > Actinomycetes > Micromonosporales > Micromonosporaceae > Plantactinospora > Plantactinospora sp. GCM10030261. The sequence continues at coordinate 96,203 of NZ_JBHTDD010000023.1, read as the reverse complement.
GACGGGGCCGCCAGACCGCCCGGGCCACCGGCAACCGGCGCAGCGGCCGGGGTGGCGGCACGACGTCGACGACGTTGGCCACGAGCCGGAACCGCTCCCCCAGGTCCGCCATGCCGAGCACCACGGCCGGCCCCGGATCAGCGTCGAAGACCAGCCGTACCGGATCCTCCCGGCCGCCGATGGCGAGCGGGTGGATCTCGACGGTCGGCACGCCGGCGGCGATCGTCGGGCACACCTCGAGCATGTGGGCACCGAGCACCAGCTCCTCGCCGGGGCTGAGGTCGTAGGTGTAGTCCTCCATGAAGGACGTCCCGCCGGGCAACCCGACAGCCATCGCCTTCAGGGTGTGGACCAGCACCGACGTCTTCCAGTCGCCCTCACCACCGAAGCCGTACCCGTCGGCCATCAGCCGTTGCACGGCGATGCCGGGCAGCTGACGCAGGCCGCCCAGGTCCTCGAAGTTGGTGGTGAAGGCCCGGAATCCGCCCTCGTCCAGGAAGGCGCGCAGGCCGATCTCCTGGCGCGCGGCGTAACGCAGCGAGTCGTGGCGCGGGCCGCCGGGCCGCAACTGCGAGTCGACCCGGTACGTGTCGTCGTACTCCTTGACCAGGTCGTCCACCTGGGCGTCGGCCACCTCGTCGACCGCCGTGACCAGGTCGTTGACGCCGTAGGTGTTCACCGACACGCCGAATCGCAGTTCCGCCTCGACCTTGTCGCCCTCGGTCACGGCGACATCGCGCATGTTGTCCCCGAACCGGGCCAGCCGCAGGGACCGCACCGCCGACCAGCCGATCGCGGCGCGGGCCCAGGCACCGATCCGCCCGACCACCCGCGGGTCGGTCACGTGACCGGCGACGGTCTTGCGCGCCACCCCGAGCCGGGTCTGGATGTACCCGAACTCGCGGTCCCCGTGCGCCGCCTGGTTGAGGTTCATGAAGTCCATGTCGATCTCGTCCCAGGGGAGCCGGACGTTGGCCTGGGTGTGCAGGTGCAGCAGCGGGGTCCGCAGCGCGTCCAGCCCCGCGATCCACATCTTGGCCGGCGAGAAGGTGTGCATCCAGGCGATCACCCCGACCGCTCCCTGCGCGGCCGCGTCCCGGCAGACGTCGAGGATGGCCGCGCTGGAGGTCACGACCGGCTTCCAGACCACCCGCACGGGAATCCCCGGCGACTCGTCCAGCCGCGCGGCGATCTGCCGGGACTGGTCGGCCACCTGCCGGAGGGTGTCCTCGCCGTACAGGCCCTGGCTTCCGGTGAGGAACCAGACCTCGGGCTGGGGATGCGTTGCCATGTTGTTGCCTTCCGCGAGTGGGACGGTCACGTGAACGCCGGTCGGACGGTCACTTGAACCGGATGCCGATGAGGCGCTGCAGAACGATGAAGGCGAAGAGCAGCCCGCCGATCACTATCTTGGTCCACCAGGAGTTGAGGCTGCCGTCGAACGTGATCAGGGTCTGGATGACGCCCAGCACCAGCACGCCGAGGACCGTGCCGAACACGTAACCTGACCCGCCGCTGAGCACCGTGCCACCGATGACGACGGCGGCGATCACGTCCAGTTCCATGCCGATGGCGATCAACGGCGCCCCGGAGAGGGTGTAGAACGACAGCAGGATGCCGCCGATGGCCGAACACAACCCGCTGACCGTGTAGACGGCGATCCGGGTCCGGCCCACCGGCAGCCCCATCAACAGTGCCGACTGCGGGTTGCCGCCGATGGCGTACACGTTGCGGCCGAACCGGGTATAGGCCAGCACGTACGCGGCGACGAGGACGACGACGAAGGCGATCAGCACGCTTATCGACACGAAGTTGCCGGTACGATCGCCGATGCGCTGCTGCGACATGGTGGTCCAGAACCCGTCGGTGATCGGGATGGACGCGTCGCTGATGAACGTGCACATGCCCCGGGCGAAGAACATGCCGGCGAGGGTGACGATGAACGGCTGGATGTCGAAGAAGTGGATCGCGCAGCCCATCAGGAACCCGAGGAGTGGGCCGATCAGCAACGCGATCACCAGCACCAGGGCGGCCGGCATCCCGTCCCGCAGCAGCGCGGCCGACACCATCGCCGTCATGGCGACCACCGAGCCGACCGACAGGTCGATCCCGCCGGTCAGGATCACGAAGGTCATCCCGACCGCGACGACAAGCAGGAACCCGTTGTCGATGAAGACGTTGAAGACGACCTGCACGTTGGAGAACGCCCGGTACTGGGAGACCCCGATGCCGTACATGACCAGCAGCAGGGCGAGGGTCGCCAGCACCGGCACGTGCCGGCGGGGCAGGGTGGGCCGCCAGGCACGGGGGGTGGTCAACGACGTGCTGCTCATGCCGGCACCTGCTCCTTCTCCCGCTGGGGCGCCATCGACCCGGGCGCGGGGTCACGCCGGCGCCGGCCGAACTTCGCCCGGAACGCCGGCGCCTGGATGAGGCACACGGCGATGACGACGACCGCCTTGAACAGCAGCGACGTCTGCGGCGAGATGTTCATGGCGTACACCGTGGTGGTGAGGGTCTGGATGAACAGCGCGCCCAGGATCGTGCCGCCCAGGAAGAACCGACCGCCCGCGAGGGACGTGCCGCCGATGACCACCGCGAGGATGGCGTCGAGTTCCACCCAGAGGCCGGCGGAATTCCCGTCGGCGCTGGACACGTTGGCGGTCATCATGAAGCCGGCCACCGCGGCGCAGGCGGCGCTGACCACGTACACCAGGAAGACCACGCGGCCCGACCGGATGCCGGCCAGCCGGCTCGCCTCGGCGTTGCCGCCGACGGACTCGACGATCAGGCCGAGGGCGGTGCGGCGGGTGAGCGCGGCGACGAGCAGGGTCGCGCCCAGGGCGATGAAGATCGCCAGCGGCAGGGTCAGGACGTGCCCCAGGCCGATCGCCCGGTACGGCCCGGAGTTGATCGTGATGATCTGACCCTCCGTGATGAGTTGGGCGACGCCCCGGCCGGCCACCATCAGGATCAGCGTGGCGACGATGGGCTGGATACCGATGACGGCGACCAGCACCCCGTTCCACGCGCCGAGGACGAGCGCCGCTCCGAAGGCCATGAGGAGCGCGGTGAGGACGGTGGCCGGGCTGTTCTGGTCGGGCGCCTCGCTGATGTAGAGACAGGCGATGGCGCCGCTGATGGCGCAGAGCGAGCCGACGGACAGGTCGATGCCGCCGGTGGCGATGACAAGCGTCATGCCGAGCGCCACGAGGATCAACGGCGCGCTGAGCCGCAGGATGTCGATCGGCGTACCGTAGAGATGCCCGTCCTTGACCTCGACGGACAGGAAGCCGGGGCGGTACGCCGTGTTGGCGACAAGCATCAGGACGAGCACCAGGGCGGGCCAGAACAGCCGGTGCCCGGTGAGGGCGCGGAGGCGACCCGTGGTGGTGTTCATCGGTTCACCTCCTCCCGGTGGGATCCGCTGGCGATGGTTTGCATGACGCGGTCGGCGTCGAGCGTGTCGTCGTTGTCGAGTTGGGCGACCATCGTCCGGTCCCGCATGACGGCGACGCGGTGGCTCAGCCGCAGCACCTCCTCCAGTTCGGCGGAGATGAACAGCACTGCCATGCCGCCGTCGGACAGCTCGACCACCAGTCGCTGGATCTCCGTCTTGGCGCCGATGTCGATGCCGCGGGTGGGTTCGTCGAGGATCAACAGGCGCGGCTCGGTGATGAGCCATCGGGCCAGTAGCACCTTCTGCTGGTTGCCGCCGGACAGGTTGCGGACCGGCAGCTCCGGATTCGCCGGCCGGATGCTGAGCGCCTTGACGTACCTGTCGACCAGCTCGTCCTGGCGGCGGCGCGGAATCGGCCGCGACCAGCCGCGCGCCGCCTGCATCGCCAGGATCATGTTCTCCCGCACGGTCAGCTCGGGCACGATGCCCTCCGCGCGCCGGTTCTCCGAGCAGAACCCGATGCCACGGTCGATCGCCTGGGTCGGCGTCCGGAGCGGCACCCGACCGCCGTCGACCGCGACGTGGCCGTGGTCGGCCCGGTCGGCACCGAACAGCAGCCGGGCCACCTCGGTACGCCCGGAGCCGAGCAGGCCCGCCAGGCCGACCACCTCGCCGGACTGGACGCGCAGCGTGAACGGCACGACGGCACCCTTGCGGCCGAGTTCCGCCGCCTCCACCAGGGCGGCACCGCCGGTCGGGGCCGGAGCGGTCCGCCGTTGCTGCTCGTCGAGCCGCTCCAACGCGTCCAATTCCTTGCCGATCATCTTCTCGACGAGGCTGAACTGGGGCAGCTCATCGGTCTGGTACTCGCCCACCAGCGTGCCGTTGCGCAGCACCGTGATCCGGTCGGCGATGCGGTAGACCTGGTCGAGGAAGTGGGTGACGAACAGGATCGCGATGCCCTCGTCCCGGAGCTGGCGCATGATCCGGAATAGCTGCTCCACCTCGTCGGCGTCCAGGCTGGAGGTCGGCTCGTCGAGGATGAGCACCCGGGCCCGCACATCGATGGCGCGGGCGATGGCCACCATCTGCTGCACGGCCAGCGAGTGGGCACTGAGCTGGGTGGTGACGTCGACGTCGAGGTCGAGCCGGGCCAGCAGCTCCCGCGCCCGCCGGCGCATCTCACGCCACCGGACGCCACCGAGCCGGCGTGGCTCCCGACCGATGAAGATGTTCTCCGCCACCGACAGATTGGTGCAGAGATTGACCTCCTGGTAGACGGTGCTCACGCCGGCCGCCGCGGCACGCATCGGCCCGGTGAAGGCGACCTGCTCACCGCCGAGGGTGACGGTGCCCTCGTCGATGCCGTATACGCCGGTCAACACCTTGATCAACGTCGACTTCCCGGCGCCGTTCTCGCCCATCAGGGCGTGGACCTCGCCCGGGAAGAGCCGGAAATCGACGTCGTGGAGCGCGCGGACCCCCGGGAAGGACTTGCTGATCCCGGTCATCGTCAGGACCGGACGGCTATCCGTCATCCCATCAGACCTCTTCTGGATGATGTCGGTGCGGAAGGCGAGCGACGGGCCGGGGTCGCCGCCCCGCAGCGGCGGCGACAACCCCGACGCCGGTCAGTACTTGCGGCTCGGCAACGCCGCCTTGGCCTGCTCCTGGGTGAAGGTGGTCTCCTCGGTCTCGATCCGTTCAGGCACCTCCTCGCCCGCGTGGACCTTCTTCACCAGGTCCATGAGCTGTGGGCCGAGCAGCGGGCTGCACTCCGCGATGAAGTTGAACTTGCCGTCCGCGAGGGCCTGCATGCCATCCTTCACCGCGTCGATGGTGATAATGATGATGTCCTTGCCCGGCGTCTTGCCGGCCGCGGTGATCGCCTCCAGCGCGCCAAGCCCCATGTCGTCGTTGTGCGCGAAGAGCACGTCGATCTTCGGGTTCGCCTTGAGGAACTGCTCCATCACCTGCTTACCGCCAGCCCGGGTGAATTCACCCGACTGGGAGGCGATGACCTTCAGGTTCGGGTTCGCGGCGATCGCCTCGGCGAAACCCTCCTTGCGGTCGTTGGCCGGGGCCGACCCGGTGCTGCCCTGGAGTTCGACGATGTTGACCGGCCCGGTGGCGTCCTTGGTGTTCTCCACCAGCCACTCGCCGGACAGCCGGCCTTCCTTGACGAAGTCCGAGCCGAGGAAGGTCTTGTAGAGCGTCTTGTCCGGCGAGTCCACCGCGCGGTCGGTCAGGATCACCGGGATGCCGGCGTCCTTGGCCTCCTTGAGGACGGTGTCCCAGCCCGACTCCACAACCGGCGAGAAGGCGATCACGTCCACCTGCTGCTGGATGAAGTTGCGGATCGCCTTGATCTGGTTTTCCTGCTTCTGCTGCGCGTCGTCGAACTTCAACTCGATGCCGGCCTCGGCAGCCGCCTCCTTGATCGAGGTGGTGTTCGCCGTCCGCCAACCGCTCTCGGCACCGACCTGGGAGAAGCCCAGGACGATCTTCTCGTTGCCGCCGCCGTCGCCGCCGGTGTCGCTGTTGCCGCAGGCCGCCGCGCCGCCGACGAGTAGCGCGGCGGCGAGCACCGCGACGACGTTGCGTCCCATTCTCCTGTTTCTCATCGGTTCTCCTCGGGGGTTGGGTACCCGGGCCGCGCCGACGAGCGGCGTAGACCCGGCTGTGATGGATGGTGCTGCGTCAGGCGGATTCGAATCGTGCGGTCCCGGTCGCGGGACGCTGTCCGTAGACGTTCTGGTACCTGTCGTGCAGGGCGTCGATGTCGGCCGGCGCGATCGGCGCCGGTTCGCCGAGCGCACGGGCCAGGTGCGCGGTGCGGGCGACGTCCTCACACATCACCGCCGCCTTGACCGCCGCGCGGGCGTCCCTGCCGATCGTGAAGACCCCGTGGTTGCGCATCAGTACCGCCGGCGACCGGTGTCCGGACAGCACGGTGACGATCCCCTTGCCGATGTCGTCCCCGCCGATCAGCGCGAACGGCCCGATCGGAATCTCCCCGCCGAACTCGTCGGCCTGCGCGGTCAGCCAGCACGGGATCGCCTCACCGCGGGCGGCCCACGCGGTCGCGTACCCGCTGTGCGTGTGGACGACGCCACCGACCTGGGGCATCGCGCGGTAGACATACGCGTGTGCCGCGGTGTCGCTGGACGGTGCGCCCTCGCCGTCCACGACGTTCCCGTCGAGGTCGCAGACGACAATGGTGTCCGCCGTCAGGTCGGCGTAGTCCACCCCGCTGGGCTTGATGACCATCAGATCCTGTCCCGGGACCCGCGCCGACACGTTGCCGGAGGTCCACGCCACCAGCCCGTACCGGGTCAGCTCGCCGTGCAGGCGGGCCACGGTTCCGCGCAGCTCGGCGACCCGCCGGGCCAGGTCGGCGTTCATCCGACCACCTCCCTCTCGGTGTCCGCCTGGACCGTCACCGCGGCCGCGTTCCGGATCGCCCGTAGGCGGAGCATGACGTCGTCCCCACCGCGCCCGAAGTGGTCGTGCAACGTGCGGTATTCGGCGTAGAGCGCGTCGTAGGCCCGCGCGTCGGCGGGGTTCGGCCGGTAGACACCCTCGTCCACCCGGCCCATCGCGGCCGATGCCTCGTGGATCGAGGGGTACGCTCCGGCGGCGACCGCCGCGTGGATGGCGGACCCGAGTGCCGGGCCCTGGGCCGAGCCGATGATGCTCAGTGGACGCTTCGTGACATCTGCGTAGATCTGCATGAGCAGCCGGTTCGAGGTGAGGCCACCGGCGACCACCAGGTCGGTGACGGGCACCCCGGCCTCGACGAACGCCTCGATGATCATGCGTGTCCCGAACGCCGTGGATTCCAGCAGCGCCCGGTAGACGTCCTCCGGCCGGGTGGCCAGCGTCAGCCCGACGACGAGGCCGCTGAGGTCGTGGTTGACAAGCAGCGAGCGGTTGCCGTTCCACCAGTCCAGTGCCACCAGGCCGTGGGCGCCGACCGGCTGGGCGGCGGCCAGTTCGGTCAACCGCTCGTGTGAGTCCATCCCAGCCGGGGCGGCATGCCTGACGAACCAGCCGAAGATGTCCCCGACCCCGCTCTGCCCGGCCTCGTAGCCCCAGGCACCCGGACTGATTCCCCCGTCCACCACACCGCACATGCCGGCCACCTCCGCCAGGTCGGTGCCGTTGACGACGTGGCAGGTGGACGTGCCCATGATGGCGACCAGCCGGCCGGGCGAGAGGGCCTGGGCGGCGGCAGCGGTGACGTGCGCGTCGACGTTGCCGACGGCGACCGCGATGCCCTCCGGCAGCCCGGTCCAGGCGGCCGCCCGCGCACTGAGGGAGCCGGCCCGGTCACCGAGGGGCAGCAGCGGGCCGTCCAGCTTGGTCACGAAGTCGACGAAGTCCGGGTGGAGCGCGTCCAGGTAGTCCTTCGCCGGATAGCGGCCGTCCTGACGGATGCCCTTGTAGCCGGCGGTGCAGACGTTGCGGGTCTCGGTGCCGCACAACTGCCACACGATCCAGTCGGCCGCCTCGATGAAGCGGTCAGCCCGCTGGTATACCTCGGGATCCTCCTCCAGGATCTGCAGTCCCTTGGCGAACTGCCACTCGGCGGAGATCTTGCCGCCGTAACGGCCGATCCACGGCTCATCCCGCTCGTGGGCCAGGGCGTTGATCCGGTCGGCGTGCGGCTGTGCTGCGTGGTGCTTCCACAGCTTGACCCAGGCGTGCGGGCGATCGCGCAGGTCCGGGAGTTGGCACAGCGGCGTGCCGTCGGCGAGCGTCGGCAGAACCGTGCACGCCGTGAAGTCGGTGCCGATGCCGACGACCCGGGACGGATCGACGCCGGCGTCGGCCAGCGCGGCCGGCACGGCGTGCCGCAGCACGTCCCGGTAGTCCTCCGGGTCCTGCAACGCCCAGTTCGGCGGCAGCGCCGGCCCGCCGCCGGGTAGCGCCGTCTCGATCACACCGTGGCGGTACTCGTGCACCGCGGTGCCGACCTCCGCGCCGTCACGGACCCGCACCACCAGGACCCGTCCGGAGAGCGTGCCGTAGTCGATGCCGACCACGTAGCGCTCGTCGGTACCGTCCACCCTGCTCACGACCACCTCCGAAGCACGACCGGGGATAGTGTTAACGCTCACATACACTGTCGTCAAGACGCCCGCCGCAACAGGTCGGTAACAGAAGGAGGCGGCTGGGCGACATCTGACCGGAGATCACCGGCGGTGACCATCACCCGACGCCTCCCACCCCGGACACCCTCCGGCGAGGGGCTCCCGGACGATCGGACGGAGGGCGGCACCGAGCGCCGAAGGGTACCCACAGACAGGACTTGTGAGCGATAACAATGACCTTTTCGAGGAAGCCATCCACCGGTACCAACCATCGATCGACGCCTCGCTCCGGCGCCGCCACCCGAGCAGGTCAGGCGCTAGTCGGCGGTGGTCACCACGGCGCCGGCACCGGTGATCTCACGGAAGTGCGGCGGGTCCTCGTAATTTACATCTGTTTATGTAAGCGATAACATTACGGCAATCAGCCGAGTGGCTTTCCGGGCAAGCCACCACGGCTCGGGACCGGCCCGGCGCGCCCGCCGCTGACGGGGACCGCCGACGCGCCGCCATCAGGTCGTCAAAGACAGGGCGACCAGCGCACAGTGACCGCCGGCGTCCACGAACGAGCGCGACAGTCGCCCGTGGCCGCCGGGGCGTCCGCCGACGGGCTCCGACGTCCGTCCGACACCGGCGACCCGGCCTCCGGCGGCGGTGGACCCGGCTGTCGAGACGTGACCTCGACGAATGAGCACACCCATCGAACAAGGAGGAGAACACGTGCGGAGACCGAGCAGATGGCTGACGGCCGTCCTGGGCGTCCTGGCGGTCACCCTCGCCATGACCGTGACCGGTGGGGTGCTCGCACCCCGTCCCGCCGAGGCGCTCAACAACGGCGTCGCCCGGACCCCACCGATGGGTTGGAACACCTGGAACACGTTCGGCTGCAACATCAACGAAACGCTCATCCGGCAGATGGCCGACGCGATCGTCGCCAACGGCCTGCGGGACCTCGGGTACAAGTACGTCGTCGTCGACGACTGCTGGTTCGACCCGAACCGGGACGCACAGGGCAACCTGCAGGGCCACCCGCAGCGCTTCCCGAGCGGGATGAAGGCCCTCGGCGACTACCTGCACTCCCGGGGCCTGTTGTTCGGCATCTACCAGGGGCCGCTGGACCAGACCTGCGCACAGTACTTCGACGCCTTCCCCGGCTCCACCGGCAGTCTCGGCCACGAGTACCAGGACGCCCGGCAGTTCGCCGCCTGGGGCGTGGACTACCTGAAGTACGACTGGTGCTCCCCCACCGGGACCATCAACGACCAGGTGGCCAGGTTCGGCATCATGCGGGACGCGCTGGCGGCCACCGGCCGGCCGATCGTCTACAGCATCAACTCGAACAGCATCCACGAGAAGACCGGGCCGCAGCGCAACTGGAGCGACGTGGCGAACCTCTGGCGGACCACCGAGGACATCACCAACGCGTGGAACACCGGCCAGACCAACGGCTACCCGATGGGCATCCAGAACATCGTCAATGTGAACGTGCCACTGGCCGGGTCCGCCGGACCTGGCGGCTTCAACGACCCGGACATGATGGAGGTCGGCCGCGGCGGCATGACGGACACCGAGATGCGCAGCCACTTCGCCCTGTGGGCGATCATGGCGGCACCGCTCATGATGGGCAACGACGTGCGATCGGCCAACGCGGAGACGCTTACCATCCTGCGCAACCAGCAGCTCATCGCCATCAACCAGGACACCCTGGGCCGACAGGCGGTCCAGGTGTCCAACGACGGCACCCGGCGGGTCCTGGCCAAGCCGCTGGCCAATGGCGACGTGGCGGTCGCCCTGTTCAACCAGGGCAGCTCCACCACCACGGTCTCCACCACCGCCGCGGCGATCGGCAAGACCGGCAGCTCGTTCACCCTGCGCGACGCGTGGACCAATGGCACCACCACCAGCACCGGGGCCATCTCCACGAGTGTCCCGGCGCACGGCACCGTGGTGTACCGGGTGAGCGGCGGCGGCACCACCGAGCCGCCACCACCGAGCACGTTCCGGCTGCGCAGCGAGTCGTCCGGCCGCTGCCTCGACGTCGACAACTCCAACACCGCCAACGGCACCGGCACCCTGATCTGGGACTGCCACGGCAACCCCAACCAGCAGATCACCCAGAACGGTCAGACGCTGCGGATCCTCGGCAAGTGCCTGGAGGTCCCGACCAACGCGACAAACGGCACCCGGGTGCGGATCTGGGACTGCAACGAAGGCACAAACCAGCAGTGGACGTTCGACGGCAACGGCACGATCAGCAACGTCCGCTTCCCGTCCCTGTGCCTGGACGTCAACAGCGGGGGCACAGCGAACGGGACCACGGTGATCCTCTGGTCCTGCCACGGCAACGCCAACCAGCGATGGAGCCGGGCGTGACCACCGGTCCATGACCGGAGCCGCCGGCCGGCCGGTCCCCGATCGCGAGCCGCCGGCCGGGTGGGAGGGCACGCCACCCGGCCGGTTCCGCGCGTACGCGCCTCAGCGGCTGCCCGCCGCGCGCCGCTTGTTGTAGATGTCGAACGCCACCGCGACGAGCAGCACCAGCCCCTTCACCACCGACTGGATCGACTGGTCGACCCCCATGAGCTGCATGCCGTTGCTCATCACAGCCATGATCAGGCCACCGACCATCGCGCCCACCACGGTGCCCACACCGCCGGTGACCGCCGCGCCACCGATGAAGGCCGCCGCGATGGCGTCCAGCTCGAACATGTTGCCGGCGGCGGGCTGGGCACCGTTGGACCGCGACGAATAGATGACGCCCGCGACGGCCGACAGGAACCCCATGTTGACGAGGACCCAGAAGTTGACCGTCTTCACCTTGACGCCGGACAGCGTGGCGGCCGGGAGGTTACCGCCGATCGCGTACACCTGGCGCCCGAAGACCGTCCGCCGGGTGAGCAAACCGTAACCGAGTACGAGCACGGCCAGGATGATCAGCACGATCGGCAGTCCCCGGGCGTGGGCCAGTTGCCACGCGAAGTACATGACGACCGCGCCGACCGCGACCACCCGCGCGATGAACAGCGGAAACGACTCCACGGGCTGCTCGTGACGGATCCGGGCCACCCGGGTCCGGAACACCCCCACCGCGTAGCCGACCACCGCGAAGACCCCGATGAACAGGGTGAACGCGTCGAAACCCTGGCCACCGAGGAGCCCGTTGAGGAAGCCGGCGGCGACCCGTTGGTACTCGGCCGGGAACGGCGACAGCGAGATGTTGTCCAACACCCGGAGCGTGAGACCGCGGAACAGCAGCATTCCGGCCAGGGTGACGATGAAGGCAGGGATTCCGGCGTACGCGATCCAGAGACCGTGCCAGGCGCCGACCGCGATCCCCACCGCGAGCGCCGCCAGCACGCCGGCCCACCAGGGAAAGCCTTCCCGGATCACGAGTACGGCGGAGACGGCGCCGGTGAGCGCGACCACCGAGCCGACCGACAGGTCGATGTGACCCCCGATGATCACGATGACCATGCCGATCGCGAGCACCAGGATGTAGGAGTACTGGAGGACGATGTTCGTGATGTTGCCCGGACTGAGCGACACGCCGTCGGTGAGCACCGCGAACAGGGCGACGATCACGACGAGGGCGATGTAGATGCCGCTCTGCCGCAGGTTGCCGAGGATCAGGGTCCGAGGGTCACTCGTCCCGGTGTGCAGAGCGGTGGCGGGGGCCGACTCGGCCGGCCCGGCCTTTCCGGTGGCAGGGGGCTTCGTGCTGGTCATCCGACGCGATCCTTGTCCTTCGTCATGAGTTCCATGAGGTTCTGCTGCGTCGCCTCCCGCACCGGCAACTCGCCGGTGATCCGGCCGGCCGCGAGGGTGTAGATGCGGTCGCACATGCCGAGCAGCTCGGGCAGTTCGGACGAGATGACGATGACGGCCTTCCCGTCGGCCACCAGGCGGTTGATGATCGTGTAGATCTCGAACTTCGCGCCGACGTCGATGCCCCTGGTCGGCTCGTCCAGGATCAGCACGTCCGGATCGGTGAACAGCCACTTCGCGAGGACGACCTTCTGCTGGTTGCCGCCGGAGAGCTTGCCGACCACGGACATGACGCTCGGAGACTTGATGTTCATCTCGCGCCGGCTCCGCTCGGCGACCCTGATCTCTTCGTTCCCGTCGACCCAACCGAGGCGGGCCAGCTTGCGCAACGCGGCGGCCGAGACGTTGCCCCGGACATCGTCGATCACGTTGAGGCCGTACCGCTTCCGGTCCTCCGTCGCGTACGCGATGCCGTTCTCGATGGCCTCGGCCACCGAGCGCACCCGGACCTCCCGGCCGTGGACGAACAGCCGGCCGGTGATGTCCCGACCGTACGAGCGGCCGAACACGCTCATCGCCAGTTCGGTGCGGCCGGCGCCCATCAACCCGGCGATGCCGACCACCTCACCGGCCCGGACGGTGAGGGAGGCCCCGTCGACCACCAGCCGGTCCTGCGTGGGGTGCCGCACCGTCCAGTCCTCGATCCGGAGCACCTCCTGTCCGGGCGTCGACGTCCGGTCCGGATAGAAGGCGGCGAGGTCGCGACCGACCATGCCACGGATGATCCGCTCCTGGGTAGCGGTGCTGTCGCTCATGTCGAGCGTCTCCACCGTCCGGCCGTCCCGGAGGACGGTGGTCGAGTCGGCGATCGAGACGATCTCGCCGAGCTTGTGCGAGATCATGATGCAGGTGATGCCCCGATCCCGGAGCCGACGCATCAGGTCCAGCAGATGCGCCGAGTCGACGTCGTTGAGCGCGGCCGTCGGCTCGTCGAGGATCAGCAGGCGCACCTCCTTCGACAACGCCTTGGCGATCTCGACGAGTTGCTGCTTGCCCACCCCGAGCTGGATGACCGGGGTGACCGGGTTCTCCCGGAGCCCGACCGATTCCAGCAGGCGCGCGGCTTCGGCGTTTGTCCGGTTCCAGTCGATCAGGCCGCCCGTGCCGCGCCGCTCGTTGCCCAGGAAGATGTTCTCCGCGATCGACAGGTACGGCACCAGGGCCAGTTCCTGGTGGATGATGACGATGCCGTGCGCCTCGCTGTCCCGGATGCCCCGGATGTGGACCGGCTGACCGTCGAAAACGATCTCTCCGTCGTAACTGCCCGCCGGGTACACCCCGGACAACACCTTCATCAGGGTGGACTTGCCGGCGCCGTTCTCGCCGCAGATGGCATGGATCTCGCCCCGCCGCACGGCGAGTGAGACGTCCCGGAGCGCCGTCACCCCAGGGAAGGTCTTGGTGATGTCACGCATTTCGAGGATGTTCTCGCCCATGGGAACCCGTCCTGCTCGTGGCCGTCGGGTGTGCTGGCGGTGGGCTCGGCGGCGGATCCACCGCCTGGCCCACCGCCATGGATCACTTCGCCTGACCGGAGGCGACCTCCTCGGCGGTCAGGTAGCCGGAGTCGATCAGCACGGACGTGATGTCGTCCTTGTAGACGGTCTGGACCGGCAGCAGGAACGACGGCACGACCTTGACCCCGTTCTCGTAGGTCTTGGTGTCGTTGGCCGCCGGCTCCTTGTCCTGCAGGTACGCCTCGGCTGCGATGACGGCCTGCTCGGCCAGCAGCCGGGTGTCCTTGAAGATGGTGGAACTCTGGACACCGTCGTTGATGAGCTTGACGGACGCCACCTCGGCGTCCTGGCCGGTCACCACCGGCATCTTCTTCGCCCCGGCGCCGTAGCCGGCGTTCTGCAGCGCGGTGATGATGCCACGCGACAGGCCGTCGAACGGCGACAGCACGCCGTTGACCACGCTGCCGTCGTTGTAGCTGGAGGTGAGCAGGTCCTCCATGCGCTTCTGCGCCGTCTCCTGCTGCCACCGCAGGATGGCCACCTGCTCGATCTTCGTCTGGCCGGACTTCACCCGCAGGGCACCGGCGTCGACGAAGGGCTTGAGGGTGTCCATGGCGCCGCTGAAGAAGAAGTGGGCGTTGTTGTCGTCGAGCGAGCCGGCGAAAAGCTCCACGTTGAACGGTCCGGCCGCGGTGCCCTTCGAGCCGTCCTTGTTCTGCAGGCCGAGGCCGACCAGCAGCGCGTTGGCCTGGGCGACGCCGACCTTGTAATTGTCGAAGCTGACGTAGAAGTTGACGTTCGGGCTGTCCCGGATGAGCCGGTCGTACGAGATGACGGGGATCTTCGCGTCCGCCGCCGCCTGGAGTTGGCCGCTGAGCGCGGTGCCGTCGATCGCCGCGATGATCAGCACGTCCGCGCCCTGGGTGATCATCTGGTCGACCTGCTGTGACTGCGTCGGGATGTCGTCCCCCGCGTACTGGAGATCGACCTTGTACCCCTTCGCGGTCAGCTTCTCCTTCACGGAGTTGCCGTCGGCGATCCACCGCTCCGAGGTTTGCGTCGGCATCGAGACACCGATCGTCAGGTCAGCGGGCTTGTCTCCACTCGTGTCACCCCCACCACCGGCGCCCTCCCCGGAACAGGCCGCCATGCCGATGGCGAGCGCCGCTCCACTCAGCGCGGCCAGAATTCGTCTGCGCACGGGCTTCTCCCTCCGCACTCCACGAAACACACAGGTAACCTTCCGGCGAGTGTTAGCGCTCACAAGATCGGCGTCAACTGATGTCACGGAATCTGGGCGTCTCGTTCTCGTAACGAAAGGGCGCGGTACGCCGCCAGCCGCCGGCCCGGTCTCCGGTGTGGACCTGGCTCGGGAGGTCCGCGCCGCCGAGCCTTGCACCACACCGTTGCTGGTCGTCTCACCCATTACGCGCATCCGGCCGATCCGGTGGGTCGGCGTTGACGGGCACTCCTGGATCCACGTACCGTGCATCGCAGACCTTCGATACCAGCGTCGCTGCGTCACCGTTGCCGTCGCCCGCCCGCGCCGGCCCTCGCGGGCACTCGATCTCCCCGCACCACCCGCCGCACCGGGCACAGGAGGCATGCCGATCATGTTAGCGATAACACAATGGGTACCGGGTATGCGTCGGGCTGCGAGGCGCGGCGGGCGACGAGGCCCCACCCGGCCCGGCGCGGGACTGCGACGCGCCACCGCCCTGATCGCGACGCTGGTCTTCGCGGTCGCCCTACTACCGGGCGCCGCCCGGGCCGACAACCCGATAGTCCAGCACATCTACACCGCCGACCCGGCCCCGCTCGTGCACAACGGCCGGGTGTACCTCTACACCGGACACGACGAGGACGGCTCGACCTACTTCACCATGCGTGAGTGGCGGGTGTTCTCGTCCGCCGACATGGTGAACTGGACCGACCACGGCGTCCCGATGAGCCTCGCCACGTTCGGCTGGGCGAGCGCCGACGCGTGGGCCGGCCAGGTCGTCCACCGCAACGGCAACTTCTACTGGTACGTGCCGGTGAAGAACCGGTCGACAGGCCGGATGGCCATCGGCGTCGGGGTGTCCAGCAGCCCCACGGGACCGTTCCGGGACGCCATCGGGCGGCCGCTTGTCGAGAACGGTGAGATCGACCCGCACGCGTTCATCGACGACGACGGCCAGGCGTACCTGTACTGGGGCAACCC
The DNA here is from genome assembly GCF_042666615.1 of Plantactinospora sp. GCM10030261. Taxonomy (NCBI): domain Bacteria; kingdom Bacillati; phylum Actinomycetota; class Actinomycetes; order Micromonosporales; family Micromonosporaceae; genus Plantactinospora; species Plantactinospora sp. GCM10030261. The sequence goes on along the minus strand of NZ_JBHTDD010000023.1, from coordinate 80,225 downwards.
GAACCTGTGGTACGTACGGCTCAACGCCGACATGACGTCGTACTCCGGCGGCCCGACGCAGATCCCGCTGACCACCGCCGGCTTCGGCACCCGCACCGGCAACACCAGCCGCCCGACCCTCTACGAGGAAGGCCCGTGGGTCTACAAGCGCAACGGGCTCTACTACAACGTCTTCGCCGCCGAGTGCTGCTCCGAGTTCATCGGATATTCGACCGCCCCCGGCCCGACCGGACCGTGGACCTACCGGGGCACGGTCATGCCCCGGCAGGGCGGCAGCTTCACCAACCACCCCGGTGTCATCGACTTCAACGGCCAGTCGTACTTCTTCTACCACAACGGCGCGCTACCCGGCGGTGGCGGCTTCACCCGCTCGGTAGCCGTGGAACGGTTCAGCTACAACTCCAACGGCACCATCCCGACGATCAACATGACCACCGCGGGCGCTCCCCAGGTCGGCACGCTGAACCCGTACGTCCGGCAGGAGGCCGAGACGATCGCCTGGGGTTCGGGCATCGAGACGGAACCGTCCAGCGAGGGCGGCATGAACGTCGGTTGGCTCGAGAACGGCGATTACATCATGGTCAAGGGGGTCGCCTTCGGTGGCGGCGCGACGTCCTTCTCCGCCCGGGTCGCCTCCGCCACCAGCGGCGGCCGGATCGAGGTGCGGCTGGACAGCGCCAGCGGTCCGATCGTCGGCACCTGCGCCGTGGGCGGCACCGGCGGGTGGCAGGCCTGGACGACCACCACCTGCGCCGTGGGCGGCGCCACCGGCACCCGGAACGTGTACCTGCGTTTCGCCGGCGGCAGCGGGAACCTGTTCAACGTGAACTGGTGGCAGTTCGGCGGCGGCGGCAGCACCCCGACGGCGTACCGGATCACGAACCGCAACAGCGGCCAGGTCATCGACGTCCAGCAGCCCAACCTGGAAAACCTCGCCGTCATCGGGCAGTGGACCAGCAACGGCAACCCGTGGCAGCAGTGGCGCTTCCTGGACGCCGGCAACGGCACGGTGCGACTGCAGAGCGTACACAGCGGAAAGTGTGTCGACGTGGCGAACGCCGCCACGGCGGACGGGGCGCAGATCATCCAGTACACCTGCCACGACGGGCTGAACCAGGCGTTCCGGTGGCAATCCGTCGGCGGCGACCACCACAACCTGGTAAACGTCAACAGCAACAAGTGCCTGAACGTGGTCGGTGGCTCCACCGCCGCCGGCGCCGCCCTGGAACAGCGGACGTGCGACTCGGCGACCAGCATGCAGTGGTCCCGCGCCTGAGCCGGCCGGATGTCGGAGGTCGCTGTTAGCGTCCGTCGCATGGCCTGGGACCTCATCGGAGCGCCGTCCAGCGCCGGCGCGCACACGCCGGGAGTCGAGAGCGCCCCGGCCGCCCTTCGCGCGGCCGGACTGGTCGATCTCATCCGGGCCGTTACCCCGATCGAGGACCTCGGTGACGTGCCGGGCTTTCGCTGGCGACCGGACATCCCGCGGCCACGGGCGCAGAACGCGGACGCGGTCGCCCGGGTCGCGGGCGACGTGGCGGATCGGGTAGCGGCGTCGCTCGACCGGCAACGGGTCCCTCTGGTGCTGGGTGGTGACTGCACCGTGACCATCGGGCTGGTGGCCGGTCTCGCCCGCACCGGCTCGGCACCCGTCCTGGTATACGTCGACGGCGGGCCCGACCTCTACACGCCCGAGACCCGGGCGCACGGCAACCTCGACGCGATGGGCCTGGCCCACATGCTGGGTCTGCCCGGTCACCACCCGGCGGTCGCGTCGGTCGGCCCTTACGTCCCGCTGCTCACTCCCGACCGGGTCGTCGTGTACGGCGACGAGCTCCCGGCCGGTGACCACGAACGCGACCTCGTGGACCAGTTGGGCCTCGCGTACGTGCCGGGCGAGGAGGTCCATGCCGACCTGGCGGGCGCGGCGTGGCGCGCCCGGACGCTCGCGGAGTCGGCCGGGCCGGCGTTCGTGGTCCACTTCGACGTCGACGTCCTGCGCTTCGCCGAGGCGCCGCTCGCGGACGTGCCGGAGCCGTTCGGGCTGACTCTCGCGGAGGCGGCGACCACCCTGGCCACGCTGGTGGCGAGCCCGCGTTTCGCCGGACTCTCGGTCACCGAGATCAACCCCCACCACCTGCCCGACGCCACGGTCCTCCCCCGGTTCGTGCACGCCCTGGCGGAGGCGCTGACCCGGACGGACCCCGGCGGACCGATGAGTTCGGGGCGCTCCGCCGGTCTCTGTACCGACAACACCTGATTCTCGAAGGGATCACTCCTGTGGCGAAGGTCGTCTCCACGCTGTTCATCTCGGTCGACGGGGTCGCCGAGATCGACCCCGACTGGCACTTCCCCTACTTCGACGAGAACATGGGCCGGGCCGTCGACGAGGACTACAACACCGCCGATGTGCTGCTCATCGGCCGCAAGACCTATGACAGCTTCGTGGGTGCCTGGCCGGGCCGGGAAGCGGCGGGCGAGGACGACGCCCCGTTCGCCAAGCGACTCGGCGACACGCGCAAGGTCGTCGTCTCACGCCAGCCGTTGGAGTTCTCCTGGCGCAACTCCGAGCTGGTCGACGGCGACCTGGTCGACGCCGTGACCTCGCTCAAGGCCGACACCGGCGTCGCCGGCATCCTCATCCCCGGATCGATCTCCGTGGTGCAGCAGCTACTCGCCGCGGGACTTGTCGACGAGCTGCGCCTGCTGGTGCACCCGGTGGCTGCCCGCAAGGGCCGCCGGCTGTTCGACGACGGTGACGCGCCGTACCACCTGAGGACGACGGCGACGGAGGTCCTCCCCACGGGCGTGCTCCGCGTGATCTACGCACCGACGGCGGCGCCCACCCCGGCCGGCTACGACGACGTCAAGGACCAGGTGCCGGGAGGTGAATAGCTGTCCGGTACCAGCCACAGTCCCCGCCGAGGCTCGATCCCTACCTATGCTGACCGGGGCTGGAGTCCGAGAGCCACTTGCCGTCGCCGCCTCGTCGCGGGTTGATCGGTAGCAGCGACGGCGTGGGCGCCACCGCTGGAGAGGCCGTTGATGTCGCGGGTGGAGGTCAACATTCTCGGCGGCGTGGAGGTGATCGGGCCACGCGGACGGGCGGACCTGGTCGGCGGCCGGCGTCGCGCGCTGGTGGCCGCTCTGGCTCTCCGTCCGGGCGCCATCGTGCCGCTGTGGCGGCTCGTCGAGGCGTTGTGGGGCGAGCGGCCACCCCGGACCGCGGTCAGATCGTTGCACAGTCACGTCGCGCGGCTACGCCTCGCGCTGAGCCAGCGCGGGCTCGACGGCGTGTTGCGGACCCGGGAACCCGGCTACCTGCTGGCCGTCGACCCCTCGGCGGTGGACGCGTGCCGGTTCGAGCAGCAGGTTCGGGCGGCCCACGACCGGCTGGCCGTCGGCTTGTGGGACGGGGCGGCCGACGCCCTGGAGCAGGCGCTGGGCCTGTGGCGCGGCGCGGCTCTCGCCGACGCGGAGCCGATCGGCTGGACGGCCGCCGAGGCGGCACGCCTGCACGACCTCCGGTTGACCGTTCGGACGGACCGCGGCGAGCTGCTGATCAGCCTCGGGAGATCGGGCGAGGCGCTCGGTGAGGTGGAACGGCTGCTGGCCGTCGACCCGACCCGCGAACGGCTGGTGGGGCTGCGGATGATCGCCCTGTCGGCATGCGGTCGGCCGACGGAAGCGCTGCACGCCTACCACGACCTGCGCGGTCGACTCGCCGAGGAGTTGGGCGTCGACCCGTCGCCCGAACTGGCAGCGCTGCACACCGCCATGCTGCGCGGCGTGCCCCCGGCTGACCTGCGCGCGCCCGGCAGCGTCCTGGGCAGGCACCCGATGAGCGGCACGGCGCCACCCCGTCCGGCGCAGCTGCCGGCGCCGGACGGATGCTTCACCGGTCGCGCGACCGACCTGCGACGACTCGACGACGTCACGACGGCGGGGGACGGCGGGCCGCGACCCGTCGTGCTGATCTGTGGTCAAGGTGGCATCGGCAAGACGTCGCTCACCGTGCGGTGGGCGACCGGCGTCACCGACCGGTTCCCCGATGGTCAGCTCTTCGTCGATGTGCGCGGTCACGATCGACTCGCGGCGTTCGCTCCCACCGACATCGTGGCGATCCTGCTGCGGGGCGTGGGGGTGCCCGACGAACGGATGCCCAGCGGCCTCACCGAGCGGATGGCACTGTACCGTTCCGTCCTCGCGGACAAACGGATGCTCGTCGTGCTGGACAACGTGGGATCCACCGAGCAGGTCCTTCCGGCGATTCCGGGCAGCGGCGCGAGCCTGCTGGTGGTGACCAGCCGCAACAACCTCGCCGCCCTGCTCACGCACGTCCGGGTGCACGTGCTCGTCCCCGACCTCCTCCCCCGGGACGAAGCGGTCGAACTGCTGGCGACCATGCTCGGCACCGAGCGGATCAGCCGGGAGCGCGACATGGTGGTCCGGCTCGTCGACCTGTGTGGTCGGCTGCCGCTCGCCCTGCGGATCGCGGCCGCCAAACTGGCGACGCGACCCGCCCAGAGCGTCGAGCTGTTCACCCAGGAACTGGCCGCCGGTGACCGGCTGACGCAGCTGTCGGTCGAGGACGGCGGCCGGGACGTGGGCACCGTGCTCGCCAGCGCGTACGGGTCTCTGTCCCCCGCGGCGAGGCGGCTCTTCCGGCTGCTCGGCCTGCATCCCGGGCCGCACGTCGGCGCCCCGCTGGCCGAGGCGTTGTGCGGCGGGCCGCCCGCGGTGGTTCGCCAGGCGACGGCCGAACTCGTCGCGGCGCACCTGGTCACCGAGCCGCGTCCCGGCCGGTACGAGTTCCACGACCTGGTACGGCTCTTCGCCCGGCAGTGCGCCGAGGCGGACGAGCCCCCGCCCACCCGGGCGGAAGCAACCGAACGGCTGCTCGACTGGTACCTCGCGGTGGCGCAGTCGGCAAGCTGTCTGCTGGACCCGAGTCTCGACCGCGTCGTCGCGGTGCTGCGCCACCCGGCTCCGGAGACACCCTTCCCCAGCGCACGCGGGCCCGCGATCGCCTTCCTCGACTCCGAACGGGAGAACCTCCTGCCGGTCGTCCGGTTCGCGGCGGATCAGCACCAGGCCGCCGCCTGCCAGCTGACCTACCTGCTGACCAGCTATTACGACGTGCACGGCGACTGGTCCGCCCGGCTGGAGATGTGCCGGCAGGCCGTGCGGGCCGCCGGCCGGCTGGGCGACCCGGCCGTCGAAGCCGAGATGTACCGGACGCTCGGCGTGGCACACCGTTCGACGCACCAGCTGGCCGAGGCGCTCAGCAGCCACGGCCGGGCCATGGCCCTGTTCCGCTCGCTCGGCGACGAGCGTGGTCTGGCCCGCACGTACAACAACATCGGCGGGGCGAACGTGGAACTGCGCCGCTTCGCCGCCGCGATCGAGGCGTACCAGACCTCCTGGACGCTGCACGCCCGCTGCGGCGACAAGGTGGGCGCCGCCATCGCCCAACGCAATCTCGGGTACGTCCACGTCCGGATGGGCCGCCCCGACCTCGGAGTCGCCCCGTTGCGCGATGCCCTGGCGACCAGCCGCACCGCGGGTCTGCCCCGGCTCGAGGCGAGCGCGTTGAACACCCTCGGTGAGGCGTACCGGCAGCAGCGGCGGCACGACGAGGCGCTCGACTGCCTGCGCGAGGCCCTGGCGGTGAGCCGCCGCGCCGGAGATCGCCGGTACGAGGTGGTCGCGCTCGGCGATATCGGCCTCACGTACCTGGCCGGGGGCGACCCGGCGGCCGCGCTGCGGCACCTCGATCTGGCCCTCGCGGGAAGTCGCGAGTTGGGTCATCGGCACCTCGAGGCGCGCACGCTCAACCAGCTTGGTGAGGCCCACCTGAGGTTGACGAATCTCGCCGCGGCCGACCGGTGTCTCACGGCGGGCCTCCGTCTCCGGCAGACCGTTCCCGACCTGTACGAGCAGGCGCATCTGCACCGCAACCTCGGCGACCTCGCCGAGCTGACCGGGCGGAACACGGACGCCCGCCGCCACTGGGAGGAGGCGGTCCGCCTGTACGCGGGGGCGGCCGCGACCGCCGAGGCGGACGGCGTCGCCGCCCGGTTGGCCGGTGACCGCGAGGACGAGCACGGCGCGACGCCTACTGCCACCTCAGTCGTCGTCGACCACGCCCACGGTCACTAGGTCCTCCGCGATCTCCCCGGCCGAGGGGGCGGACAGCTGCACGAGGAAGGTTTCGGTGTCCTCCGCGACCTGGTCGTCGTGGATGCCGATCTCGTACTCGGCCGCTGACGTTCCGGCCCGGATGGTAAGCGTTCCGTCGTGTACCGGGCGGTAGTCCGCCCCGGCGGTAGCGGTGCCGTCCCGGGTGACCAGCCGGATGGTCAGGTCGACGGAAACCGGTTCGGAGGTGACCACCCGCAGCCGGCAGGTCACGCAGATTTCGAGGCAGTACGGCTTGCCGAACACGACGATCGTGGGATCGTCGTCGCGGATGGTGCCCACGCCCTCCGGGTCGGTGAGCAGCAGTCCGACCGGGTCGTACAGTTCCAGCGCGAACGCCTCGTCCGGCTCGGCGGCGGTGTCGCCCACGATCGGCACGGTGACCGTCCGGTGCGTCGTGTCGCCGGGCGCCCAGGTCAGCAGCCCCGACGCCGTGACGTAGTCGGCGCCGGCGTGGGCCGGCGGTAGGACCGGGGTGGCCTTCCTGGTCCGGTACCGGACCGTTGCCCCGGCACATCCGGCCGTCGACACCGTGAACGTGATCGTCGGCGAGTCGAACGGTCCGCCCTCGGGCTGCTCGACGTCGTCCACGCCGACGCTGCGTGGCGCGCAGATGTCGGTCACGGCGGCGGCGTCCCGCGGGATGACGACCACCGCCGGCACCAGGACGGCGACGACCGCGACCAACCTGATCATGCCCCTCATCGTGCTCACCTCTCGCTGCGCCGACCGGTGGTCGGTCGGGTCGGTGCCTACACAGATAGCCCGGACCTGTTGTGGCGCGGTTGTGCCGAGGCCGGGGCCCGGCCCCCGGGCCAAGCCCGAGCCCGGACCCCGGGCCGAGGCGGTCGCCGCACAACAGCGCGTCAACCGCCACACAACGGCCGTGCCGTTGGTTTGCCACATCGGGTCACGCCGTCAGAGGCGCTCCCGATTCCGTGTCCGAGAGGAGAACTCCCATGTTCCACACCCGCGCCAGGGTCCGTGCGATCATCGCGACGTTGGGGTTGCTCGGTGCCACCCTCGCCGTCCAGGCGACCTTCCCAGGCGCCGCGCAGGCCCGCTGCGACGGCGTCGGCGACGAGATCAGCAGCACCCTGATCATCGGCGGGGCGGTCGCCGTCCGCGAGACCCCCCTCGCCGGCACCTGCAACGACAACTATCTGTACCAGGGCGTCTTCAACAGCACGTACGTGGGCTGGCGGGCGTCGGTGTGGTACGAGAAGGACGGCTGGCAGAGCCGCTTCGGCCCGTACGGCACCGCCGAGACGTCCTACTCGTACTCCGACGGCGCGACGCCGGTGCCGGGGGCCGCCGCCATGCATTTCTGCCTGGACAACGGCACCACCTGGTACTGCGGGTGGGGCGCCAACTACACCGTCGGCACCGGGGTCAGCCACAGCTACACGGGCCTCAACCACGGCTTCTGACCAGACCGGGCCCGGGACACCGGCCGCCGGCGTCCCGGGTCGGTCGCGGCGGCTCGCCGCCGAAGGTGGCGAGCCGCCGCGACGAACGTCAGCCGACCGTGCAGGCGGCGCCGTTCACCGTGAACGCCGTCGGTTTCGGGTTGCCGCCCGTGTGCGTGCCGTTGAAGCCGAAGCTCGTCGACGCCCCCGGCGCGAGGGTGCCGTTGTAGGACAGGTTTGTCGCGGTCACCGCGGCGCCGGTCTGGCTGATCGTCGCGGACCACCCCTGACCGGCCCGCTGGCCGGCGTCCGGGAAGGTGAACGCCAGGGTCCACCCGGTCAGGGTCGCCGTACCGGTGTTGGTGATCGTGACGGATGCGGTGAACCCGCTGCTCCAGTCGCTTGTGGCGTACCCGACCCGGCACGACGACGCCGGCGCGGCCGGACCGGTGGTGACGGTGACCGTGGGCGACGGTGCCGAGACGTTGCCGGCGGCGTCGACGGCGACCACGTAGAACGTGTACGTCGTCGCCGCGGTCAGCCCGGTCACCGCGTGCGTCGTGCCGGCGGGCGAGCCGACCAGCGCGTCGGTGGCGCCGGCCTCGCGGTAGACCCGGTAGCCGGTGACCCCCACGTTGTCGGTGGCCGCCGGCCAGCCCAGGGTGAGGCCGGTGGCGCCCACCGCCGACGCCGTGGGGGCACCGGGCGCCGTGGGCGCGCTGGTGTCCGGGTCGGGCGGCGGCGTGCCCGGTCCCGGTTCCGCGCCCCAGACCAGGGTGGTTCCCGAATACAGCGGCACCTTCGGGTTCGGTCCCGCGGCCGCCTGGTACGACGGGTCGTTGGTCGGATCCCAGGTGCCACCCTCCGGTACGCCGATCTTGAACTGGACCTCCATCCGGTGCTGCGACTGGCCGGCCGGGGCGATGGTGTGGCCGGTGCAGTCGACCTCGACGTACCAGATGTCAGCGCTGAACTGGCGGGCGGTGGTCGGGGACGGGCAGCCCTGGGTGTAGCCGGGGGTGACCTGGACCGCCCCGGTGCCCTCGGGCCGGAAGTAGTAACGGAACCGGCCGTCGGTAAGCGCCCGGGCTGGGAACCCGGACTTGTTGTAGATCATCACCTTGAGGCCGGTTGCCCGCGGTTCGTTCTGCATCACCGTGGTCTCGACGCTCAACTCGGCCAGGTCCGGCGTTTCCGGCGTCGGGAATCCGGCGAGCGGGCTGCCGCCGTACTCGGAGACGAGCCGGACCAGCGCGGAGGTGAAGCCGGCGTTGTAGTCGGTGGCGACCTCGTTCATGACGTAGTCGGACCGGTTGTCGGTGTAGGCGTCGTTGGCCGAGGACGGGCCGCCGACCAGGGCGCCGTAGAGCACATGCCGGGTCTCCGCCGGCACGGTCTGGCTGTCCCACCAGGAGCCGTGCGCGGTGCGGTGGTGCGGATTCTTCGGTGGGTTGGCGCCGAAGCCGATGACGTAGCTGGAGTTGCGCGGGTTGTCGCCGAGCGCGTAGTTGATCTGGCGGACCGCGAAGTCGTGGTAGCGCGTCCTGCGGGTCGCGTCGGTGGTGGAGTCGCTGTGGACCAGCGCGGCGAAGGCGGTGTTGGCGGCGTACCGCAGGGCGCCCCAGGAGTCGAGCACGGCCATCCCGCCCGGCGAGTACGGCACCCGCTGCCCGTTGACGCCGACGGTCCAGTAGTCCAGCCAGCGGTTCGCGTCGTCGACGTACTTCTGCTTGCCGGTCAGCTTGGCGAGCAGCACGTAGGCGCCGAACTGTTTGTTGTCCCAGGCGATGGTCCACTTGTAGGACCGGGTGGTCGACTGCGGCTCGGTGCCGAGCCGGTCGTACTCGCTCTCCGCCTTGGCCAGGTAGGCCGACTCACCGGTGGCCCGGTGCAGCCAGATCGCGGCCCACACCAGTTCGTCCTGGTAGCCGCTCCAGGACCGGTAGAAGCTCGTCGCGTCGGTGATGCACTCGTGGTAGTTCTTCCGCACCGTGTCGGCGAAGGTGTAGAGCTGCCGGGCGTGGGTGAGCAGCCGGTCGGCGTACGCCGCGTCGGTCGGCCGGAACACCATGGAGGAGGCCGCCATCGCGGCCGCCGTCTCACCGGCCAGGTCCGCGCCGCCGCAGCTCGCGTCGATCTTGTACGCCGGCCGCGCCATCGGCATCACCTCGGCCGGCCCCCACCAGCGGTGGTCGTCGTCGCCCTTGCCGACCTGTCCGTACAGGACGTTGGGCGCGGGATGTGCCTTGATGAAGTAGTCGTTGACGAAACGCAGGTTGTTGAGCAGGTGCGGCAGCTGGCCGGAGGCCGTGTAGCCGGCCCGGTATTCGACCGCTCCCCAGGCCAGCATGGTGGTGCTGAAGGCCATCGGGAAGCCGAACTTGACGTGGTCGCCGGCGTCGTACCAGCCGCCGGTCAGGTCGACGCCGACGTCGGCGCCGTCGGTCAGGGCCGAGTCGCCGCGCCAGGACACCCGGTTCCAGTCGGGCAGCTGACCGGACTGCTGGGCCTCGTAGAAGAACAGCGACTTCTGCAACGCCTCGGCGTAGTTGTACGTGGGCGCGGCGGCCTGGGCGGCGTCCCGGGTGTCGACACTCGACGTCGTGTCACGGGCGGCCGGGACCGCCGCGCCGGCCGCCACGGGCGGCGGTGGTCCGGTGACGGCCAGCGCGAGGCCGGTGGCCAGCGCGGCGCCGGTGGTCAGCAGCCGGCGGAGCCGGCCGGGAACGGGGGAACGCATCTGGCTGCTCCTGTGGGGTGGCGGGGAGATGGAGGTGAGCGCGGGAGCGCTCCCATGGATGCTTAACAATGTAATCCCGTGGCCACGACAACGAAAGACAGCGGCCCGTTCCGCGGCCCGTTCCGTCCCGGCGCCCACCACATTGACCGGTTGCCGTACCTTGACCACAGCAAGATCAAGGGGAGGTAGCGCGAACGATGATGGGTCCGTCCCACGCTCTCTCGGGTGCCGCCGTCTGGTTGGCCGGCTCGTGGGCCCTCGACCACTTCGCGGGCTATCACCAGTCGCCCCTGGCGGTCGCGGTCGGCACCGCCGTCTGCGCCGGCGGTGCCCTCTTCCCGGACCTGGACCTCTCCGGAAAGGTGACCCGCAACCAGGGCGGCGCCACCGTGGCCCGCACCTTCGGCGTGTTCTCGCTGTTCATCGCCGAGGTCATCGAGAAGATATCGCTCGCCATCTACACCGCCACCCGGCTGAGCCGGGACCCACGCCGCACCAACGGACACCGGACGTTCACCCACACCATCCCGTTCACCGTCCTGGTGGGATGGGGCACCGCCACACTCTGCGCGGTGTACGGCAAGTGGGCCGTCATGGGAGTGCTGTTCTTCATGATCGGCCTGGCCCTGCGCGGGCTGTTCGACGAGTGGGCCAAACGCATCGGCTGGGCCGCCATCACCCTGATCTCGGCGGGTGCCGCGTTCTTCGTCTGGGTTACCCTGCCCGACAACCGGGGCTACCCGATGCTCGGCGTGGCCGTCGGGGTGGGCTGCTTCGTCCACATCATCGGCGACATGGTGACCCGGGTCGGCGTGCCCATCCTCTGGCCCATCCCGGTCAACCGCCGCATGTGGATGATGATCGGCATACCGAACCACCTGGCGTTGCGCACCGGCGGCAAGGGTGAGGTCATCGTGCTCCGGACCGTGCTCACCGTCGTCTCCGCCCTCGCCGCCGTCGGCCTGGTGGCACCGGGACTGCTCGACCGGATCGACCTGAGCCAGTGACCGACGCTGGCGGCCCGGTGGCCGACCACGACGACCCGGCGGCCGACGACGGCGTCCCCGACCTGTGGCGCGGTCTCGACCTGCCCGGCCTGGCCGACGTGCACGTGCACTTCCTGCCGCCCCGACTGCTGGACCGGATCTGGTCCTACTTCGACGCGGCCGGCCCGCTGGTCGGTACGGAATGGCCGATCCGCTACAAGTGGACCGAGGACGAGCGCGTCGCACACCTGCGCGCCATGGGAGTACGGGCGTTCAGCGCCCTCGCGTACGCCCACAAGCCGGGCATGGCCGCGGACCTGAACCGGTGGACGCTGGACTTCGCCCGGCGGACCCCGGAATGCCTACCGTCCGCCACGTTCTTCCCGGAGCCGGGCGTGCTCGACTACGTCCGGGACGCCATCGACGCCGGGGCCCGGCTGTTCAAGGTGCACCTCCAGGTCGGCGGCTTCGCACCGACCGACCCGGCACTGGACCCGGTCTGGGGCCTGCTCACCGAGGCCGGCGTCCCGGCCGTGGTGCACGCCGGGCACGCGCCGGTCGGCACCGCGCACACCGGTCCGGAACCGTTCGCCGAGCTGCTGGCCCGGCATCCGGCGCTGCCCGCGATCGTGGCGCACCTGGGCGCGCCGGATTACCTGCCGTTCCTCGCCCTCGCCGAACGGTACGACCGGGTGGCGCTGGACACCACGATGGCGTTCACCTCGTTCTTCGAGCGGTTCGTCCCGTTCCCGGCCGCGGAGCGACCCCGGCTACGCGACCTCGGGCTGGCCGGGAAGGTGCTGCTCGGCAGCGACTTCCCGAACCTTCCCTACCCGTACGCCGAGCAGCTCGCCGGCCTGGTCCGGCTCGACCTCGGCGCCGACTGGCTGCGTGCGGTCTGCTGGCACAACGCCGCCGCCCTGTTCGACCTGCCGTCGGCATAGTGGTCTGTGGAACCGGCGATGGCCGGGTGTTGGTGGCCGCGGCGCTGATGATGGCCGGCGCCCCAACCGTGCGGTTCCCGGCCGGTCGCCGGTTCGGCCGGCCGTGGCCGCGTCAGAGCCGGTCCACCAGGCGCTTCGCCTCCACCAACGACATCCCGGTCCGGCGACGGACCAGGGCGACCGCCTGGACGGCTTTTCCCCACCGCTTGAGATCGGTCGCCTCGTCGCGGAGCCCCGCGTCGAGATCCCCCGGGCCGGCGCCCGGGGGGTCCAACCAGTTCGGTTGACCAGCGTGCAACCGCTCGACGGCCGCCTTCGCGTCGGCGAGCCCCAGACCGGTCCGGTCCCGGACCAGCTTGACCGCGGACACCAGGCCCCGCTGCCGCATCGCCTCCGCGGCCTGGCGACCCAACTCGTCCCGGTCAGCGGGCGGCAGGTCGGCCGCCCGCCGTTGCCACTGACGTCGCCGCCGGTTAGTGACCAGACCGGAGATGATCAGCGCGACGAACAGCACCACCAGCAGCACACTGATCCACTGTTCGCCCATGGTGCGAGGCTAACCGGTGCCGTCCCGCCCGCGCCCGGTCTCCCCGACGAACTGACGCTCGACCATGGCAAGCACCGCCTCGTGCGTCTGCTGGTCCGCCGCGACGACGAGTCCGCCCACCCCGGTGTGCGCTGGCTGGCCCCGCAGTCCGGTCACCACACACCCGGCGGCCCGGCACAGCGCGATCCCGCTCGCGAAGTGCACGCTGTCCCGCAGGTCTCCATCGGTTACGTACGCCGCCCGACGGCCCGCCGCCACCCAAGTGAGGGCCAGGGTCGTGGAGAGCACCCGAGGGCTGAACCGGTCACCGAACTCCGGTTCGGCCAGCATCCGCACGGCCTGGAAGGCCGTGCCGTTCGGGAACGGCGGATCAAGGTTGACGTCCACGAGCCGGTTCGCCGCCGACGGCCGGAGCCGCTCGTCCCCGCCGTCGCGCCGGAGGAAGGCGGTGTGGCCGTCGGTCCAGAACAGTTCGTCGGCGAACGGATCGGCCACCGCCGCCGCCGTCACGTCGGTACCCGCGCGCAGCGCGACGTTCACCGCGACGAGCATCGACCGGGCGGCGTAGTTCCGCGTGCCGCACAGGGGATCCACCAACCACTCGCGCTCCGCCGCCAGGTCCCCGGAGTGTCCGGTCTCCTCGCCCAGCACGGCATCTGCGGGGCGCGCCACCCGGAGCACGTCCAGGATCGCCCGCTCCGCTTCGATGTCGGCCGCGGTGGCGAAGTCTCCGCCGCCCTTGTCCACCCGCCGGTGCTCGTCCCGGTAGCGGGCGCGAACCACCGCCGCGCCGGCCAGCGCCGCGTCGATAGCAACCTCGTGATCATTCTGTCCCATCCGGGGAGGGTAGCCCGGTGGCGTCCCTCGCCGGTTGTCCGGCGGGTCCCGCCTCGCCGCCTCAGGCGCCGATCCGCTGCGCCGGCACGCTGAGTCCCCAGCGGACCATCAGCTCGGGCGTGTCCACCCGGCACCCGTCGGCGATCGTGTCGCAGGCGACGTCGACGATCTCGTTCTTGTGCGCGAGCAGGTAGGGGCGCGCGCCGACGTCGGCGTTCGCGAGGGTCGCGATGCCCGCCCAGTGCCGGCGCCCGAACAGCATCGGGTAGCCGCGCAGGCCAGCGTAGGTGGCGCAGACCAGCACATCCGGGTACGGCAGTGCGGCCACCCGGCGGACCGCCGCGACGGTGAGCCCCGGCATGTCCACCGGCACCACGACCACGGCCTCGATCTCCGGATCGTCCAACACGTTGAGCCCCATCCGCAACGAGGACCCCATGCCGGTACCCCACGCCCGGTTGACCACCACGCGGGCGTCGGACAGGTCGGCCTCCGCCCGGACCTGCTCGGCGGCCGCGCCGAGCACCACCACGACGGGGTCGCAACCCGCCGTCCCGATCGTCTCCAGAACCTGGTCGACAAGCGGTTTGCCGTCCTGGTGCAGCAGCGCTTCCGGGGTACCGATGCGGCGCCCGCCACCCGCCGCGATAATCATTCCCGCGATCCGACTCAGCTGAGTCACCCCCGCCTGACGTGGTCGTCCCGCCCGCCGGGTCAGGCGAGCACACATCGGACCCAACGATCCGTCCGCATTGTGGTATCGGGTGACAAAAGCCCAAATTGCCGGAAATAGCGATATCCCCGATGATGGCGCTCGATCGTTCGGCCTGGCTCCGGGTGACCCGCCCATCGTCGACTATCGTCAGCGGGCGAACGACTCGCACCGCGATCGCAGGTAACCGGAGGTCCCCATACCCATCTCCAGCTGCACCAGCGGCGCCTGCGAGCGGCGCCTCCCGCCGAGATTGACCAGAAGGGGAACCGGCGGCTTCCCATCCTTGGCCTCCCACGACCACTGCCCACCGCCGACCCGGCGATAGACCTCGCCGACATACCAGATGGCGCCGTCGACGAAATCCCTATTGGCGGGATCCCTCAGGCCGCTTTCGTCACCGAGCACCCGTACAAGCAGTTCACCGAGCTCATCCAGCGAAGACGTCGAGAAGTCCCACCGTCCCTCCGGTGCCCAGCGGGCCGCCCAGCGGAGGAAACCGGACTCCCGCTCGGCCAGCCACCTTCGCAGTTCCGGTGGGACCACGGGCTCGGTTCGCTTGTCCAACCCGGGAGTCGGCTCCTTGACCGGGTGCCAGCCCGGGACGGCCTCGCGCCGTGCCGCGACGGCCACGGTCCACTCGTCGTACGCCTCGACTGCCCGGCCCGGCTCGGCGAGCAGGTCGGCGGGCACTACCGGGGACAATCCCAAAGAGGGATCAGCCGTGACAGCGGGAGCACCGTCCACCTCGACCCAGCGCCCACCGCCGACCCGCAGCAGCGTCTCACCGAGGTACGCGTCGAAACCCGGGTGGTCGCCCTCGGCCGCGAGTTCCTCCAGTTCCGCCAGCGACGCCCGGCTGAAGTCGACCGCGATCGCCGATTCAAGGCCGACGAGCCAGGGCTGCACATGTCGCAGCCACCTCTCAAGCTCCATGTGCCACCGTCAAAGGTCCTCCCCCACCACAGTTGGCCCCGGTGACCGTTCGTGGCATCAGCGGCGGTCCCCGCACGAATCGAGAGCGTCTCGGACGTGCTCGAAACACCGTACCCGCAGCACCGTGGCAGCACTCCGACCAGAGACGGCCCGCTGATCCCGGACGTACCCGGTGGTATGGGCATGGCGGCGACCGAGTCCGGCGCGGTGGACAGCGACAAGAGCGGGGGTCGCCGCGACCCCGCCGAACAGCCGGCCCGGCAGCTCCAATCAGGTCGCGTCGGCGTAGCAGTCCACCACGGACACGTCGAGCGGGAACCGCACCTCGGTCGCCCCGAACAGCAGCCCGGTGGCGCGCGCCGCGGCGACCCGTACCTGCTCGGCCACCCGCTCGGAGTCCTCCGCCGGGCAGTGCACCACCACCTCGTCGTGCTGGAAAAAGACCAGCTCCGCGCGGGAGCCGGCGAGCGCGCCGCGAAGCATCGCGAGCAGCGTCGCGAACCACTCGGCGGCGGTCGCCTGGATGACGAAGTTGCGAGTGAATCGTCCCCTGGCCCGGTGCGACGCCAGCACCCGGCTCGATCCGTCCGTCGTCGCGCCACCGGACTCGCCGGCGTACAGCGCGTCGGCACCGGCCCCCGCCTCGTCCGGCACGGCCACCGACGCCGGCGGGCAGGTGCGGCCCAGCCACGACCGCACCAGGCCACCCGCCTCCCCGGTACGCGCAGCGGCCTCGACGAAGTCGAACGCCGTCGGATAGTTGCGGCGCAACGCCGCGAGCGCCGGCACCGCCGCTCCGCCGGTCTGCCCGTACATGGCCCCGAGCAGGGCCACCTTGGCCCGCGCCCGGTCACCGCCGAAGGCGTCCCGGGCCAGGGCCGCGTACAGGTCACCGGCCCCGCCCGCGGCCGCCAGCCGGGCGTCCCCGGACACCGCGGCGAGCACCCGCGGCTCCAGCTGACCGGCGTCCGCCACCACGAACCGCCACCCCGGGTCGGCCACCACCGCCCGCCGGATCACCTTGGGGATCTGCAAGGCACCACCACCCCGGGTGGCCCACCGCCCGGAGACCACCCCGGCCGGGACATACTCCGGCCGGAAGCGGCCGTCCCGCACCCAGGCGTCCCGCCAGGCCCAGCCGTGCGCAGTCCAGATCCGGTACAGCTCCTTGTATTCCAACAGCAGCGGGACCGCCGGATGGTCCACCCCGCGCAGCACCCAGGCCCGGGTGTTGGGCAACTGGACGCCGACCCGCGCGAACGCCCGCAAGACCTCGGCCGGCGAGTCGGCGTGCAGCTGCCGGACCCCGAACGCCGCCGCGATCCGCCCGGACAGTTCGACCAGCCGCCGGGGCGGTCCACCCACCGGCGACGGCTCGCCGAGCAGCTCGTGCAGGATCCGGTCGTGCAGGTCGACCCGCCACGGCAGTCCCGCCGCCCCCATCTCCGCCGCCACCAGCGCCCCGGCCGACTCCCCCGCCGTCAGCAGCCGGAACCGGCCGGGGTGCTCGACGTTGGCTATCCGCCGCAACTGGTCGGCGTAGACCTCGGCCATCACCTCCGGCTCGGGGCCGGTCGGGCCGGGCAGCGCGTCGAAGAGCGCGGCCTGGCCGTAGCCGGGCGGGCTCGCCGGCTGGGGCGGCGGATCCGCCGGCACCGGCGCCCCGCTGAGCCGCGCCCGGGCGGCGGCCACGCTCCGCGGCTCACCCCACCGCCCGGCGTGACCGAGCAGCAGTCCCTCGGTCAGCTCGATGTCGTGGCAGCGGTCCACCCGGACCCCGGCGGCCAGCAGCGCCGGATAGATCACGGCGGTGGCCGACCACAGCCAGCGCGGCCGGTCCCGCCGATCCCGCTCGGCCACCGCCCGGGCGAGGTCGGTCACCGGCTCGACCGGGCCGGCCGGCGAGCCGTCGGGACGCAGCGGCAGCAACCGCCCCGCGCCACCCTCGTCCGTCCGCACCGCCACCAGCACGTCGCGATTGTGCCCCCCGGCACCGACATGTCACGCGCCTGGCCTCACTCGGTGAGCCGATTCCGCCGGAGGGTGTCAAAGGCGGTCCGGGTGTTGGCGGGTGCCTGCCGGCACAGGTCTTCCCAGCCCTTGACCGCGTCATTCGTGGCGAACCGCAGCTCGTACTCGTCGGAACGGGCCGGCGGCGCGACCCGATCACCCCGCTTCGGCGTCATGCCGCCGGACCGGCGCCGGCACCGGACCGAAGTCCCCGTCGTGCGGGGCGCTCAGCAATGCGCGGAGTTGTGGGTCGGCATACACCTCGGCGGTGTGCCGCCACTCGGCAGCAGTTGTGCCACCGATGCCATGTTGTTGATCGCGGCCCCGGCCCGCACCGTCGCCACGAACTCACCGACCAGGTCACGACGTGGTCAACGCCCCCCGGAGCCGCTCGATCTCGGCGGCCTGCTCGGCCGCGACGCTGGTGGCCAGCTCGTTGACGGTGCCGTCGGCACCGAGCCCCTGGGCCTGCCGGGCCATCTCGATGGCGCCCCGATGGTGGGCGGTCATCATGTCCACGAACCGGCGGTCGAAGTCGGTCCCGCGGGCCGCCGCGAGATCATCCAGGGCCGCCGCCGACTGCATGCCGGCCATGTGCCGGTGCGCCTGCGCACCCCCCGAGTCCCGGCTCAGACCGCGGACCGCCAGCCACTCCTCCAGCATTTTGATCTCCGGCCGTTGCCCGGCGACGATCCGGTCGGCGATGGCCCTCAGCCCGGGGCTCTGCGACCGGTCAGGGACGAGTCCGGCCATCAGCAGTGCCTGTTCGTGGTGCGGGATCATCATCGTGACGAACCGGATGTCGGCCGCGTTGTACGGCGGCGTGGGAAGCGGTGAGACCTCGTCCGCCCGGGCCGTTTTCGCCGCCTCACCCGGCCGGCCGGGCAGCAGCACCGGCGCGGTGGCCCCCGGCACACCGGGCAGCGCGATGGATTCCGGCGCGCTGGCGGCACCCGCAGGCTTCGAGCCGCCCGCTCCGGCGGCGCCGGACCGGACGTCGGCGACCAGCGCGCCGGCCGCCAGCACCCCCAGAACGGCCAGCTCCGCCAGGGCGACCCGGCGCATCCGGGCGATCGCCGTCCCGTCCCACGCTTCTCGCACGCGTCGCCTCCCGCCGCCGGCCGAGCCGTGGCGGGATCGTAACCCGCCTCCGCCGGGCACAGAAGACCAGCGGAAGGCCCCACCCGGACCGACGCCTCGATTCACTCATATCAAAGTGATCCGCATCACAATTTGTCCCTGTGCAATCGACTACGGTGTCTATAACCGCTCGTCCCGGACGAAGGGTGACCCTCTATGTCCACACCAGATCCTCGCGGAAGGCGCAGGTTGCGGGCCATCAGCCTGGCGTCCGTCGCCACGCTGCTGCTCGCGGCCACGCCAGCGCTGCCGGCCGGCGCCGCCCCGGACGCGCTCGCCGAAGCCGCCCCCGGCGAGCTCGCCCAACCCACCGCCATCCCGGGCGTCGACGAGATCGTCAGCAGCCCCAACATCCGGCAGGTCGCCAACGTGCCGAAGTTCGGCGGGTTCAACTCGGAGTCCGCCCTCAACACGGACCTGGCGTTCCAGGGCGACCACGCGTTCGCCGGCAACTACAACGGCTTCGCCGTCTACGACGTCAGCAAGCCGCGCAAGCCAAAGATCGTCAGCCAGGTGGTCTGCCCCGGCTCGCAGGGCGATCCGTCGGTCTTCGGCAACCTGCTGTTCCTCTCGGTCGACCAGCCACGCACGGACGACTCGTGCACCAGCGAGCCGGGGTCCGCCAGCCTGGAGACATCCTGGGAGGGCATGCGGATCTTCGACATCACCGACAGGGCCAACCCGCGCTACGTCAAGTCGGTGCGCACCGACTGCGGCTCGCACACCCACACGCTGGTGCCGAGCGCCGACGGCCGGAGCGTCTACATCTACGTGTCGTCGTACAGCCCGTTCGACGGCGCCGCGTACTGCAAGCCGCCGCACGACAAGATCTCCATCATCAAGGTGCCGCTGAACGCCCCGACCACCGCCGCGGTCGTGGCCACCCCGGACCTGTTCGCGGACGACGACGGCGGCAACCCGGGCCGTAACGGCAGCTCGACCACCTCGGGCTGCCACGACATCACCGCGTACCCGGAGCGGAACCTGGCGGCCGGCGCGTGCATGGGTGACGGCATCCTGATGGACATCACCGACCGCGAGGCACCGCGGGTGATCAACCGGGTGCGGGACACCACGAACTTCTCGTTCTGGCACTCGGCCACGTTCAACAACGCCGGCACCAAGGTCGTCTTCACCGACGAGCTGGGCGGCGGCAGCGGCGCGATCTGCACCGGCGACTACCGGCCGAACCAGGGCGCCGACGCGATCTACGACATCGTCGGCTCCGGCGACAGCCGCGCCCTTGTCTTCCGCAGCTACTTCAAGATCCCACGGCTGAACACCGCGCTGGAGAACTGCGTGGCGCACAACGGTTCGCTGATCCCGGCGATGGGCCGCGACATCATGGTCCAGGCGTGGTACCAGGGCGGCGTCTCCGTCTGGGACTTCACCGACTCGGCCAACCCGGTCGAGATCGCCTACTGGGAACGAGGCCCGATCTCGGACAGTCGGCGGCTCATCGCCGGATCCTGGTCGGCCTACTACCACGACGGCCACATCTACTCGAACGACATCCAGAAGGGGTTCGACGTCCTCCGGCTGACCGACCCACGGACCGACAACGCCCGGGCGATGGACATCATCGCCGAACTGAACGTGCAGACCCAGCCCCGTTACCCGGCCTGTACGACCATCCTCAACGGTCGCACCAACGGCAAGCTCACCGTCACGTCCGGAGTGACCTGCCTGGACGGGGCGACGGTCAAGGGCAGCATCGAGGTCCAGCCGGGTGCCGGCCTGGTCGTCTTCGGATCCAAGATCAACGGAAGCGTCCACGCCACCGGTGCCTCGGTGATCTCCATCGTGGAAACCACTGTCAACGGCTCGGTGATCGTGACCGGCGACAAACCGGCGCTGCGGGACAACGACATCACCGGCGGGGTACGCGCCGGCTGACCGCCCGACCCGCACCGCGGCTCCGGCCCCGGCGGAACCGATCCGCCGGGCCGGAGCCGTCCTCGTCACACGGGTCAGCCCATCGACTTCGCGCCGTCGATGGCCTCCCGGATGATGTCAGCGTGACCGGCGTGCTGAGCCGTCTCGGCGATGACGTGCAGCAGCACCCGCCGGGCCGACCAGCGGGCGCCCGGCTCGAACCAGGGGGCGGGCGGCAGCGGCTGGCTCGCATCCAGATCCGGCAGGGTACGCACCAGGTCGTCGGTGCGCCGGGCCACCTCGTCGTACGTCTTGAGCACCCCGGCCAGGGTGTCGCCCGGCAGCATCCGGAACGAGTCGGCGTACCGCTGGTATGCCTCGGGGTCGTCACCCGACGGCATGCTGGCCGGGCCGTCGAGAATGAAGTCCACCCAGCCCCGCTCGGTCTGCGCGGTGTGCTTGATGAGCCCGCCGACACACAGCTCGCTCACCGTGCTGCGCTGCCCGGCCTGCTCGTCGGTCAGCTCCCGGGCCGCGTTGCGCAGGAAGAACCGGTGCCGCTGGAGCGACGCGATCAGGTCGGCGCGCTCGGGCGCGAGAGCGTCGTCGTCGGACATGCTGCCTCCTCATCCGGGTGTCGACGCACGGTACCGAGCCGCACCGACAATCCGGGTCGGGGTTTACCCGGGCGGCAGCACGCCCGCCTCCCGGCGCGTCACTTCACCGCGCCGGAGGTGAGACCGGCCTGGATCTGCCGCTGGAAAACGGCGTACACGATGATCATCGGCAGGATGGCGAGGGTGAGGGCCGCGAACAGGCCCGACCAGTCCGCCTCGTAGCCGGCGTTCACCGAGATGTCGGCGATGCCCTGGGTGAGCACCCACTTCTCCTTGGCGTTGGAGAGCAGCACCAGCGGCAGCTGGTACTGCGCCCACTGGCCGATGACGTTGAAGATCGTCACGCTGACCAGGCCGGGTTTGGCCATCGGCACCATCACCTGGAAGAACAGCCGGGTGTGTGAGCAGCCGTCGATCAACCCCGCCTCGGCCACCGATTGCGGCAGCGTCTTGAAGAACGCGGCCAGGAAGAAGACGGTGAACGGCAGCGAATAGGCGATGTAGACGAGCACCAGGCCGGTGTAGGTGTCCAGCAACCCGAGGTTGCGGACCACGAAGAACAGCGGAACCAGGGCGAGGAACACCGGGAAGGCCAACCCCGAGACGAAGAAGTAGAAGATCAGCCGGTTGCCCGGGAACCGGTATCGGGCCAGCACGTACGCCGCCATCGACCCGAAGAGCATGGTGCCGAACGTGCTAAGCGACACCACAAGCACGCTGTTCAGGAAGTACCGGCCGACCCGCGCCTCGGTCCAGGCCCGGGCGTAGTTCTCCCAGCGCAGCTCGGCCGGCAGCGTCCACGGGCTACTGAAGATCTCGGCGGTGTTCTTGAAGGAGGCCAGGAAGGTCCACAGGATCGGCGCGATCACGATGATCGCCCAGACCACGAGGGCCAGGTGGCCGAGGGTGGTGAGCAGACCGACCTCGCCGTGCCGGGTCCGGTCGCGGCGACCGGACCCGGCCCGCCCGGCGGGATCGGGGGAACCGGACCGGCCGGTCTTCGGGGCACCCGCCTCCGGCGCGGAACCGGGCGCCGGGGTCTGGGTCGTGGTGTACGGGTTCATGAGTACTCCACGCTCTCCCGCTTGGACAGCCGCAGCGTGAGCGCCGCGAAGGTGAGGGTCAGGAAGAACAACGCCACGCCCATCGCCGAGGCGTAGCCGTACCGCGAGTAGACGAACGCGTTGCGGTAGATCTCCATGGCCAGCACGGTGGTGGCGCCGTCCGGGCCGCCCTGGTCGATGGAGAGCACCGCGACGATGGCGAACGCGTCGAACGCGGCGATGCCGAGATAGACCCAGGCCACCTGGAGGGTGTCCCACAGCAGCGGCAGGGTGACCCGGAAGAACAACGTGATCCGGTTCGCCCCGTCCAGCTCGGCGGCCTCGTAGATCTCGGCGGGGATGGACGCCATCCCCGCCGAGAACAACACCACGTAGAAGCCGACGCACTGCCAGACCAGCACCGCGATGATCGACCACAGCGCCAGGTTGGGGCGGATGAGGAACAGCACCGGGTCGAACCCGAGCTTCATCAGGACCCCGTTGATCAGGCCGGACTCGTTCGGCCGGTACACCGTCTGGAACAGCACGGCGATGATGGCCACGGCGAGGACCTGGGGAAAGAAGAACACCACCCGGTAGAACGACGAGCCCCACACGCCTCGCCGGTCTCCCCCGCTGCCGCCGCCACCGACGTTGAGCAGGAACGAGAAGAACAACGCGATGGCGATGGTGATCAGCGGCAGGGCGAGCAGCAGGATCCCGTGGTGCTGGATCGCCTTCCAGAAGGCGGTGTCGTCAAGCAGCCGCCGGAAGTTGTCCAGCCCCACCCAGTTCGGCGCCGACAACCCGTGCCAGTCGGTCAACGCGATGTAGAACGCCTGGCCGTACGGCCCCACCACGAAAACCGAGTACAACACCACCGGTACGAAGAGGAAGCCGATGATGAAGGGATACCTGCCGTGCCGCATGGGTGACCGCCCCGATCAGCGCGTGAACTTGGTGACGGAGTCGTCCTTGGCGATGGCGTCGGCCCGCTGCTGCATCCGCTCGCAGAACTGGTCAGCCTTGATCCGACCGAACATCAGCTCGTTGGTGGCGGTCCGCGCCTCCTTGTCCAGCTCCTTGTACCAGCCGTCGAAGAAGAGGTTTACGACGTTCTGCCCGGCCGCCGCGAGCGCGTCCTGGGAACTCTTCACCCCCGGTGGGAAGGCGTAGCCGGCCGTGGCGGCGGGCACCACGGTGGCCGCCCGGACCGTCTCGGTGAAGCCCTTCGCGCCCTCCGTGGAGAGCATCTGGCGCATGTACTCCAGGCCACCGCGCGGATTCTTGCTCTTGGCCGAGACGAAATACCCCTCGGCGGCGGTGGCGCGCAGCGTGCCGGCCGGCAGCTTGTCCGAGGACGTCAGGCCGGGCAGCGTCGCCATCTGGTACTGGAAGTCCGGCGGGGTGTTCTGCTTCTGCTCGTTCTCCAGCCAGTCGCCGCTGGGGTAGAGCCCCACCTTGTACTGGTTCTGCAGCAGTTGGACGTCGGTGTGCTTGAGCCCTTCGAAGCTCTTGTCGCTGTACTTCGCGCCCACCTCGGCCCAGGCGGCGGCGGCCTGCCGGACCGGGTCCGCCGTCCACGCCCCGGCCGCCAGGTTGTCGATGTTCTTCAGCACCTCCTCGCCACCGATCTTCGCGGCGTGGGTGAGGATGACGTTCCACTGGTAGTAGGCCGCGTTGGCGCCGGCGTAGCCGTACGGGGTGACGCCCTTGGACTTCAGCTTGTCGAGCAGTGACATGAACTCGTCCCAGGTCTTCGCCGGCTGCAGCCCGCTGCCGCTGAAGAGCTTGCCCGAGTACCACAGCCCGAACACCGTCGAGACGTAATACAGGACGTACGGCTTGCCGTTGAACGAGCCGACATCGACGGTGCCCGGCACGACGGTGTCGCGGACCTTCTTGTTCGGGTCGTCGACCGACGGCGCGTCCCACAGCTCGGTGAGGTCCAGCAACTGGCCGTCGGCGACCAGCGCACCGAAGTCCATCGACTTCTCGCCGGAGTTGTTGACGAACTCCGGCGGGTTTCCCGAGGCGAACCGGGGCTGGAGCACCGTCGAGATCGCCTGGCTGGCCTGGTGTTTGACCTCCGCGTTGGGGAACTTCTTCCGGTACAGCGGCTCGTGCACGTCGGTGGCGTACTTGTCGCCGTACCCGCCGTTGAAGATGACCACCTCCAGCGGCGCGTCCTCCTTGACGCCGAAGGGGTTCTCGGCCGACTTGGTGCCGGTCGCCTGCTCGGTGTCGCCGCCGTCGCCGCCGCTGGTGGCGCAGGCGCCGAGCAGGCCGGCGGCGGGGGTGGCAAGCAGGCCGGCGGCGGCGGTGCGGCCGAGCAGCGTACGGCGGCTCAGCTCCGCCGGCCGGTCGGGGATAGCGGACATCATGGTCTCCTCAAGGTGGGATCCGGGTCGGGCGGCGGACCGCGGCCGGCCGCGGTCGTCCGGTTGCGGGACTGTCTGGTACGGCAACAGCGGCGGGTTCGTCACGACGGCGCCCCCCGCAGCGACTTGTGGCCGTCGACGGCCTGCGCGGTGCGCTGGAAGGCGGCGTGTGCCCGGGCGTGGGTGCGCTGCGCGACGGCGATGTAGAGCAGATCGAGCACCACCAGCTGCGGGTGCCGGGCGGAGAGCGCGTCCGGCCGGAAGGTGGTGGCCTGGCTGGCGGTGAGCAGCACGATGTCGGCGAGTTCGGCCAGCGGCGACCGGGGGAAGCCGGTCAGCGCCACGGTGGTGGCGCCGTGGCCGCCGGCCTCGGCGAGCAGTTCGATGGTTTCCCGGGTCTCGCCACTGTGCGACACGCCCAGCGCCACGTCACCCGGGCCGAGCAGCGCCGCCCCGGCCAGTCCTTCGTGAAGGTCCCGCCAGGCCCACGCGGCAACGCCGATGCGGTGCAGGCTGAACCGCATCTCCTCACCGACCAGGGCGCTCCCGCTGGCGCCGAAGACGTTGACCCGGGCCGCGGCGGCGATCGCGGCCGCCGCCCGTTCGACCGCGCCGAGGTCGAGCAGCGCGGCGGTGTCGTGCATGGCGCGGGTGTCGGCCGCCATGATCTGGTCGAGCACCCGGTCGAGGGGGTCTCCGGGCTGGATCTCCCGGCCGATGTCCACCGTCCAGCCCGCCAACCGGGCCCGGCCGGTCTCGGCCGCGATGGCCAGCCGCAGCCCGGCGTAGCCCTCGAAGCCGAGCGCCCGGCAGAACCGGGTGACGGTCGCGGGCGAGGTTCCGCTGCGTTCGGCAAGCTCCACGATGGTGGCCCGGGCGGCTGCCGCCGGATCGGCGAGCACCTGGTCGGCGACCCGGCGCAGTGCCCCGGTGAACGCCGGCAGCCGGGACCGGACCCGGGCCAGCACGCTGTCGGGCCGGCCGGCGCCATCCCCGGCGGCCTCCGTCACGTGCTGCGCCATCGACACTCCTTCATAGGAAAGGTTTGTTAACTGTTAGTGGTAAAAGTTCTTACTAAAGGGCAGCTCCTGTCAAGACCGTGGGCGAAGTTTTCGCAACTGTGACCTCAACCGGCAGCGGCCGGCAGCAGTCGCCAGCGCGGCATTTCGTTCACCGGGCCGACCGAGTGTGGCGACACATTGACGGTGAACGCGGAGCGTGACAACGGCACACAGGTCTCCGGACGCCTACATTGGGTGACGGCTTGGTGGATCGCCTGGGCGGCGCCGGCGGCCTTTGCGCTGCTGTAGCCCACGCAACACCCGAGTTCATCTGGATTTATAGCAAATAGTCGATGTTCATTGTCGATCGCCACGGTTACCCAGGGCAGCTGTTGCGTGGGCTACAGCAGCGCAAAGCCGGCGACGGTGCGGCCGTGCGGGCGCGTCGTCGGTGACTGTGGGTGTTCATGATTGACGGGGCCCCTTGCGCGCCGCAAACCCCGTTCGTGGACCTCGCACCGGCTGGCTAGGCGCCGATCACTCCGCATCCCAGGCCAGGCCAAGCGTCTCCTGCCAGTGCGAGGAAGGACCGCCAACGGCCCCGCACTCCAGGTGGGCGGATGCGTCCGCCGCCGCAGCGGCGTGCATCGCCGACACCGGTACCCCGTACCGAGCAGCCACGGTGGCACGCGCGACCGGTCCGTCGGCCAGCACACCGGGGTCGATGACGACCGTCGGCTTCTCGATCACCGGAACCTCGGCCAGCACACCCGGCCCGCCCTCGGTGTAGTACTCGCCGGTCTCCTCGTCCCGAGGAAAGGCGAAGTAGTGGTACGCCCGCCGAACCTCGCCCGCGGCGGCATCCAGGACGACGTGTTCCGCACCGAACTCGTCGTGGTCGAGTGCCACGAAGGCACGGAACACCATGCCGGTTTCCGCCGCGAAGCTCACCACCGCGGTGGCGAGCTCGGCGTAGTCGCGCTCCGCGAACGATTGGATCCGGCAACGACCATCGGCCAGTTCGTGACTGCCGGCCCCCGCGTCGAAGAGATCCAGGTAGGGAGATCGCCGCACCCGCTCCACCACGGCGTCGAACGCGGCCAGCCCCGCATCCGCGGCCACATCCGGGCACAAATCGATCCAGGCCATCCCCATGAATGTCGACATGGCGCGGAAGCGTACGGCGGGAGTCGGACAACCTCCCGGTTCTTGCCGGACGGCACCGGGTCGGCCAGCATGGACCAATCACGAGAGGCGGGTGCGATGGCCGAGGATCTGGTGTTGGGGCTGGACGTCGGCGGCACGGCCACCCGTGCCGCGGTGGTGTCGCTGGCCGGTGCGGTCGTCGGCACCGGCCGGGCGGGCGGAGGCAACCCCACCAGCCACGGCGCCGAACCGGCGGCCCGCGAGCTGGGCAATGCCCTACGGGCGGCGCTCGCGGGAACAGACGCCGGCCGGGTCCGTGCCGGCTTCATCGGGCTCGCCGGCCTCGGCCGGGTGCTTTCCGATCCCGGCGGTCGGGCCGCCTTCGACCGCGCCTGGGCCGACGCCGGGCTGCGCTGCCCGTACACGATGGACAGCGACGCCCTGGTCGCGTACGCCTCGGCAACCTCCGCCGCCACCGGGACCGTCCTGATCGCCGGCACCGGGGCGGTCGCCGCCGCGGTCCACGACCTGTGCCTGGTCCACACCGCCGACGGGCACGGCTGGCTGCTCGGCGACGCCGGATCCGGGTTCTGGCTCGGCCGGGAGGCGGTGCGCCACAGTCTGCTGCACCTCGACACCGGCCGGCAGCCGGGACCGCTCATCCGTGCCCTCCTCACCGACCTGGTGGGCCCGGCGGAGCCGGACGGGCGACGTACCACGGATCTGATCGTCCAGGCGGTGACCCGCCGCCAACCGATCGAGCTGGCCCGGCTCGCGCCGGTGGTGCTCGCCGCCCACACCGATGGCGACCCGCTCGCCACCCAGATCGTCACCGAGGCCGCCGGCCTGCTGACCGGCAGCGTCGCCGTGGTGCGCGCCCCCGACCAGACGGGCCCGGTGGTCCTCGCGGGCGGCCTGCTCGCCGGCACCGCCCTGGCCGACGCGGTAGGCGCCGCCCTGAGCACCCGCTGGCCGTCGGCGCCGCTGCTGCCCGCCGGCGATGGCGCGGTCGGCGCCGCCTGGCTGGCCGCCCGCGCGTTGCCGGACATGGATCCCGACCGGGCCGCCGCCCTGCACGCCCGGTTGACCGGAGCCGCCTGACATGGGACTCCCACCTGTTCCAGCGGATCCTCAACGATCGGCCGCCGAGCGCCGGATCGGGAGGAGACGCAGCCCGCTTGTTACCGGCCAACTGTCGGTGACGGCGCGCTCCGCGCCGCCGAGGAGGCTGCCGCCACGGCGATGGGGAGCGGGTCGCGCGGCGGCCGGCCCAGCAGCGGTTCGAGGTCACCGCCGGTGCCGCTGAGGAACCCGGCGGCCGTGGCGGAGTAGATGCCCATCAGCATCGGCGGCTGGAACGGCAGCAGGTCCGCAGCGGCGAGGGCGGACCGCCGCTCGGCCAACGTCACCGGGGCGTACCGGACACCCAACGCGGTGGCCAGGTCGGCGGCCGTGACGGCGGCCGGACCGACCAGTTCGTACACCTGGTTCCGGTGCGGCGTGGGTTCGGCCGCGACCCGGACCGCCGCGTCCGCGAGATCCTGGCGGGCCACGGCGGCGATCCCGCCGTCGCCCCACGGAGCGGAGATCACCCCGCCGCGCGGGGCGGCGAGTTGCCCGGCCAACTCCGCGTACAGGCCGTTGCGCAGGATGGTCCAGGCCAGCGCGCTGGCCCGTAGCCGGCGTTCGGTCCACCGGTGGGCGATGGCGATGGCGAGATGGTCACCGGCGGCGGCCAGGCTGGTGTAGACGACGTGCTCCACACCGGCCTTCTCGGCGGCGGTGATGACGCGGTCGTGGCGGGCGATGACGACGTCGTCCTCGGCGTAGCCCGCGGAGATCAGCACCAGGGTCCGGACGCCGGAGAGGTCCGGTCCGGCCGGGTCGTCGAAATCGATCCACCGGCCCTGGACGCCGAGGTGGTCCGGTGTCCGGCTGCCGGCCAGCGGGGTGAGACCCCGAACGGTCAGCCCTCGGTGGATGAGCGAGCCGAGCGCTCCGGAGGCGCCGGTGACCAGCAACATGTGGTGTGCCCTTCGACGTGGTGGTCCCTGTTCGGCTTTTATCGTTGAGGCGACGACCCACCCCCACAAGGAGGCACTGTGGTGTCGGCAGGGAACACCGGGGTAACCATGCTGGAGCCGTGTGGGTCGCCCACGCATCCGGACTGCGGCCTGCGGGACGTCCTGGACCGGCTGGGCGACCGGTGGTCGGTGCTGGTGATCGCCGAGTTGTCCGGCGGCACCCGCCGGTTCCGGGAACTCCAGCGCAACGTCCACGGCGTTTCGCAACGCATGCTCACGCTGACCGTGCGGCGGCTGGAACGTGACGGCCTGGTGTTGCGCACCGCGTACCCGACCGTTCCGATGACCGTGACGTACGAGCTGACCGATCGCGGTCGCAGCCTGAGCGAACTGCTCAGGAGCCTGGCCGACTGGTCATCGGCCAACCGCGAAGCGGTCGCGCAGTCCCGGCACCGGTGGGACGCCGAACATCCGACGGACGTTACTTGAGCTGACCCGCGGTGAGACCCGCCTGGATCTGCCGCTGGAACAGGACGTACACCGCGAGGACCGGCAGCATGGCGATGGTGAGTCCGGCGAACAGCCCGCCGTAGTCACCCTCGTAGCCCTGGCTTACGGCCAGCTTCGTCAGCCCCTGGGCGAGCACCTGCCGGGACTCGTCGCCGGGCATGAGAACCTGCGGCAGGATGAACTGGTTCCAGTGGCTGAGGAAGTTGAAGATCGCCACGCTGATCAGACCGGGCTTGGCCATCGGCAGCATGACCCGGAAGAAGAGCCGGAAGTGCCCGCACCCGTCGACGAGCGCCGCCTCGGCGATCGACGTCGGCAGGGTCCGGAAGAACGCGGTGAGGAAGAAGACCGTGAACGGCAGCGAGTAGGCCGCGTAGACCAGCATCAGGCCGGGCCAGGTGGCAAGCAGACCGACGTTGCGCACCACCAGGAACAGCGGCACCAGGGCCAGGAACACCGGAAACATCATGCCGCCGACGAACAGGTAGTAGGCGATCTGCCGGCCGGGGAACTCGTAGCGGGCGAAGACGTACGCCGCGAGCGCGCCGAGGAGCATGGTGACGGTCAGCGAGCCGGCGACGACGATCGCGCTGTTCAGGAAGTACCGGCCGATGTTCGCCTCGGTCCAGGCCCGTACCCAGTTGTCGAACCGCAGGTCACCGGGGAATCCCCACGGGTCGCTGAGGATCTCGCCGTCGCTCTTGAACGAGCTGATCACCACCCAGAGCAGCGGCAGCACCGTCATCGCCGCCCACAGCAGCAGGAAGCCGTGCGAGAAGACGTTGACGACGCCCAGTTCGCCGCGCGGCGGACGGTCGGCGGGACGCGTGGCACCGGCGGCCTCGGCCACGGTAGCCGGTGCGGAACGGTCGACGGTGGTCATGAGAACTCGATCCGGTCACGTCGGGTGGCGCGCAGGGCGAGCACCGCCACCGACAGGGTCAGGAAGAACATCACCACGCCGATCGCGCTGGCATAGCCGAACTTGGTCTCGCCACCGAACGCCGTTTCGTACATCCGCAGTCCGATGACGTCGGAGGAGAAGTTCGGCCCCCCGTTCGTCATCAACTGGACCAGGATGAACCCGTCCAGCGCGGCGATGGCCAGGTAGATCCAGGCGACCTGCACGGTGTCCCAGAGCAGCGGAATGGTGATCCTGATCAGGGTCACCCAGCGGGACGCTCCGTCGAGCATGACCGCCTCGTAGATGTCGCGCGGGATGGCCGCCATCGCCGCGCCGAACAGCACGACGTAGAAGCCGACGTTGCTCCACACCATCACGGCCAGCACGCACCAGAAGGCGGTCCGCGGATCGCCCAGCCAGGTGGCCGCCACGGCGTCCAGACCGACCCCGCGCAGCATGCCGTTGAGCAGGCCGTTGTTGGGGTGGTAGATCTCCTTCCAGATGAACGCGATGATCACCACCGAGAGCACCTGCGGGAAGAAGTAGACCAACCGGTACGCGGCCGTGCCGCTCACCCCGACCACGCCCGCGCGGCCACGGCGGCCACCCATGTTCAGCATGGTCGAGAAGAACAGGCCCAGCCCGATGGTGAACACCGGCAGCAGGGCCAGCAGGATCGCGTTGTTCTTTATCGCGTTCCAGATCAGGTCGTCGCGCCACAGCCGGGCGAAGTTGTCGAAGCCGACGTAGTTGTAGTTCGGCGAGTAGCCCAGCCAGTCGGTGGTGGAGATCTGGAACGCCTGCAGGTACGGCGAGAGCACGAACACGCCGTACAACAGCAGGGGCGGCACCAGGAAGGTGATGATCAGCGGATACTTGCCGTGTCTCACGAGATCGATCCTCCACACCGACCGGCGCAGGCGCCCTGCCTGCCTGGATACCCGGGCTGCCTGAACACCCGGGCGGTGGAGACCGACAGGTGGGTCGGCCTCCACCGGCGGACGCTCAGGCGGACCGCTTGTACTTCTTCACCGAGGAGTCCTGGGCGATCGAGTCGGCGCCCTTCTGGCACTGGTCCAGGAAGTCGGCCGGGCCGATCCGGCCGCTGAAGAACTCGCCGCAGGCCGCGTCCACAAGCGTGCGCTCCAGCTTGCGGTAGTAGTTGTTGTACACCCAGTTGAACCCGTTGTCGCCGGAGTCGGCGAGGGCCTTGGTGACGCTGGTCAGCCCGAACGGCAGTTCGATGCCCTCGGTCGAGCCGGCGACCACCGTGAGGCTGGCGACCTTGCGGGTGAAGTCCTGCGCGCCCTTCATGGACAGCATGGTGCGGAAGTACTCCAGCCCACCGGCCACGTTCTTGGCCTTGGCCGGGACGATGAACGGTTCGCCCGCGGTGCCGCGGATCGCCTCGAACGGCAGCTTGTCGGAGGAGCCGAGGCTGGGTGTCGGGGCCACCGCCATGTTGAACCCGGGCGGGGTTACCTTCTTCTGCTCGCTCTCCAGCCACGACCCGGAGGAGACCAGCGCGGCCTTGCCCTGGCACCACGCGGTCTGCGCCTGCACGTGGTCGAGGCCGGGTGAGCCGGGCATGATGTAGCCGTCCTTGACGATCTGATGCCACGCGTCGGCGGCGGCCTTCATCGCGTCGGACTTCCACGCGTTCGGTTCGAGGTTGTCGATGTTCATGGCGACGTCGGTGCCGCCAAATTTGACGGCGGTGGCGATCAGCGGCCAGCTCATGTACCGCGGATGTAGGCCGGCGTAGGTCCAGGGCGCCATGCCGGCGGCCTTGATCTGCTTGCACAACGCGATGTGCTCGTCCCAGGTCTTCGGGTACTGCCAGCCCCGCTCGGTGAACAGTTTGGTGGAGTACCAGATCCCGTACACGGTGTAGGTGTAGTTCAGGACCATGAACTTGCCGTCGTAGGAGCCCACCTCGACCGCGCCGGGCAGCAGGGTGTCCCGCACCTTCTTGCCGGCGATGTCGAGGCTCGGCGCGTCGAGC
The DNA here is from genome assembly GCF_042666615.1 of Plantactinospora sp. GCM10030261. Taxonomy (NCBI): domain Bacteria; kingdom Bacillati; phylum Actinomycetota; class Actinomycetes; order Micromonosporales; family Micromonosporaceae; genus Plantactinospora; species Plantactinospora sp. GCM10030261. Next base: position 48,257 of record NZ_JBHTDD010000023.1, on the reverse strand, counting down.
AGTTCGTTGAGGTCGGTGAGCGCACCCTGGGAGACCAGGCCGTTGGGGTCGATCTGGTCCTTGCCGGAGTTGTTCACCACGTCCGGCGGGCTGCCGTCGACGAACCGTGGCTGAAGCGTCTTGCCGATCTCCTGGGTGGCCGAGTGCTTGATCTCGGCCTTCGGGTACTTCTCCCGGTACATGGCCTCGTGGGCCTTGGCGTAGTCCTCGCCGAACCCACCGTTGAAGATCACCACATCGAGTGGCGCGTCCTCCTTCACCCCGAACGGGTTCTGCTCGGTCTTCTCACCCCGGCCGGCCGAGTCGCCGGCCGAGTCGTCACCGCCGCCCGTCGCGCAGCCCGGCAGCAGGCTCGCGGAGCCCGCCAGGACGCCGGCCGCGGCGGTACGACGGAGGATGTCACGCCTGTTCATGGGGTCTCCTCGGATCGGCGAAACGGGGTAACCGGTTGCTCATCTTCATCTGATCCAACGTTCCTGAAGAATTTCTACGACAGTGCGGCGGACACATCAAGACCCGGCGGCCGAACCGTTATCACCCGGCACCGGCCACCGCGTCGATAACCTGGGCTCATGCGCCGCCTCCGGCAGCTCGCCCGGCGCACGCCGATCCACCGCTTCCGGCAGCTCGCCCGGCACACGCCGGCCAGCCGCGAGCGGTACGTCGACCTTCTCCGGGCCATCGCGATCATCACCGTGATCACCGGGCACTGGCTGATGACCGTGATCCAACCCCTGCCGTCCGGCGGTCTGGTCGGGCGCAACGCCCTGCAGGACCTCGTCGACCTCCGGGCAGTCACCTGGCTGTTCCAGGTACTGCCGCTGTTCTTCCTGGTCGGCGGCTACGCCAACGCCGCCTCGCTGACCAACCGGCTGGCCCGCGACGGTGACCGGGCCGGCTGGCTCGCCGACCGCAGTGCCCGGCTGCTCGGCCCGACCACCCTGTTCCTGGTGATCGCCGCGACCGTGTCCCTGATCGCCTGGCTGGCCGGCGTGGACCCGCGGCAGATCCGCCTCGCGGTCTGGTTCGTCACCGTCCCGCTCTGGTTCCTCGCCCCGTACCTGCTGGTGGTACTGCTGACCCCGGTGATGTTCGCGCTGCACCAGCGGGCCGGCTTCGCCGTCCCGCTGGTACTGCTCGGCCTCGTCGGCCTGGGCGACGCCGCCCGGCTGCTCGACCTGCACTGGTGGGGAGCCGGCAACTACGTGTTCGGCTGGCTGCTGATGCACCAGCTCGGCTTCGCCTGGCGGACCGGGACGCTCCGGTCCCGGCCACCGGCGGCCACGGCACTCCTCCTGGCCGGGCTGATCGCCCTGCTGCTGCTCACCGTTCCCGGCCCGTACCCGGTCGGCATGATCAACCTGCCCGGCCAGCGGCTGCAGAACATGTCCCCGCCCAGTCTGGCGCTGATCAGCCTCGCCATCGCGCAACTGGGGCTGGTGCTGCTGCTGCGCGGGCCGGCCGAGCGAATGCTGCGACGCGCCGGTCCATGGACCGCCGTGGTCGCGGTGAACGCCGTGGTGCTGACCATCTTCCTGTGGCACCTCACCGCCGTGACGCTGCTCGCCGGCGCCATGAACGCGCTCGGCGTCCTGCCCACACCGCCCGCCGGCAGCACCGAATGGTGGCTCTGGCGCGTCCCCTGGGTGGTGCTGGCCGCCGTGCTGCTCACCCCGCTGGTGCTGCTCTTCGGACCCGTGGAGGCACGCGCCGGCCGCCGGCTGGGCCGCCGGCTGCTCCGACCGCCGCCACACCTGCGAGGTCTCCTCGTCGTCCTCGGATACCTCACCGCGATCGGCGGCCTGCTCGGCAACAGCAACTACCCGCGCGATCGAGTGGCCCCGCTCGGCATCCCGATCGGCGCGCTGGCCGCGTACCTGGCCGGGGCCGGACTGCTGCGCCTGCTGCGCGGCGGCAACCCGCGACCCGGGCCCTGACGGGCGACGTCAGCGGCGGCGAACCCGCCGGACGACCACGCCCAGCAACCGGTCGGCCGGGAAGAATCCCCGTTGACGGGAGTCGAGGCTGCCACTCGGGTTGTCCCCGAGCAGCACCAGGTGCCCGGGAGGCACCCAGGTCGGCTCCGGCCAGTGCTGGAAGGCGCACACCTCGATCGGCACCCGGTCGCCGGGCAGCGCCGCGACGCGTTTGATCATCCGCTGCTGCACCCGGTCGGCCCGTTCCACCACCACGACATCGCCGATCCGGAGGGTCGCCGACCGTCGCCGGTCGACAAGCACCTGGTCGCCGTGCCGGTGGGCGGGTTCCATGCTGCGACCCTCGACCGTGACGAGCAGGAACCGGCGCCGGACCCGCCACCCGACGAGAACGACGAGAACGACGACCAGCAGCACCACCGGAGCCGCCCACGCCACGGTCACTCGGTGCCCGGGTGGTGCGCCGGCTCGGGCTCGCGGTAGCCGCTGGCCTGCCGCCCGAACATCCTGGCGTACTCCGTGTCCGCGGCCAGCAGGTCCTGGTGCCGGCCGGCCTCCGCGACCCGGCCGTCGCGCAGCACGACGATCAGGTCGGCCTCCCGGACCGTGCCGAGCCGATGGGTGATCAACAAGGTGGTGCGGCCGGTCCGGTGGGCCCGCATCGCCTGGTGGATCTCCGCCTCCGCGTCCGGGTCCAGACCGGCACTCGGTTCGTCCAGGATCAACAGGTCGGACCGGTCCCGCAGGAACGCGCGGGCCAGGGCGAGCCGCTGCCACTGTCCACCGGAGAGCGTCACCCCCACCGTGGCGGTGTTGTTCTCCGCGCCGCTCATGAAGGTGCGGCTGAGCAGCGTGTCGTAGCCGTACGGCAGAGCGCGCAACGCGCCGTGGACGCCGGCCATCCGGGCGGCCGACTCGATCCGTGGCCGGTCGTGCAGGCCATCCAGATCGCCGAGGCCGATGTTCTCCGCCCCGGTCAGGTCGTAGTGCATGTAGTCCTGGAAAGTCACCCCGATCCGCCGACGCAGGTCCGCCACGGGCACGTCCCGCAGGTCCACCCCGTCCCACCGGATGGTGCCCCGGGTCGGATCGTAGAACCGGCAGAGCAGCTTGACCATTGTGCTCTTGCCGGCGCCGTTCGCGCCGACCAGGGCGAGCGTCTCGCCGTAGGTGATCCGCAGGCTCACCCCGCGCAGCACCCACGGATGATCGTCGCCGTACCGGAACCAGACGTCGTGGAACTCGATGCCGGTGCGCAGCGACGGCAGGGTGGCCACCCGCTTCGGGACCGGCAGGTCCGGTGCGGCCCGCACCACAGCCTGGTAGTGGGTGAACATCAGCAGGTTGTGGTGGGTCGTGGTGACGTCGGCGACCAGGCCGGCCAGGCCGCCCTGGACGGCCGCGAGCGCCGCGACGAACATCGGGACGTCGCCGATGGTCAGCCGGCCGGCGGCGGCCGCCTGGACCACCCACACCAGACCCGCCCCGGCGATACCCGCTGCCAGCAGGCCCAGCGAACTCTGCACCAGCGCCTCCCGCCGATCCATCTGCCGCCGGGCCCGGTCCGAGCGGATCCGCTCGGCCAGCATCCGCTCGCGCAGGAAGTCGCCGATACCGAAGATGCGGATCTCCTTCGCCGCCTGCAGGCTGGACAGCAGGGTGCGGTAGAAGAACTCGCGCCGGTCGTACGGGCTCACCCGCAGTTCGGTGTCCGCCCGGCGGCGGGACAGCCACAGTTCGGCCAGCAGCACCGGCACCGCCCCGAGGGAGACCGCCACCGCCATGGTCGGGCTGATCGTGACGACGGAACCGAGGAATCCGCTCACCAGGACGAGACCGCGCAGCAGGTTCGCCCCGCCGGCGACAAGCTGCTCCGGCGTGCCCGCGCCGGCCTGCTGGGCCAGTTGCAGCCGGTCGAGGAACCTGGGGTCCTCGAAGCGGGCCAGTCCGGCGAATCCGTTGACCGCGCGGTACAACCGGTCCTGGGCGGACCGCGCGATCCGCCGCCCCAACTCGGCGTGCAGGTATCTGAGCAGGTGCGGAATCACCCCGGCGACCAGACTGGTGGCGGCCAGGGCCAACGCGAACGCGACGAGGTCTCCCGTCGCCCGATTGTCGACGATCCGGTCGAGGATGAGCTTGGTCAACCAGGCGATCGCGATCGGGAGGCCACCGGAGAACAGGGTGAGCACCAGCACGATCACCAGCACCGGCGGCGAGGAGCGGGCCGCGAGCGCCGCGGCGGCCGTCCCGGCCCGCCACAGTGCTCCGGCCCGGTCGCCGTTGCCGTCGCCGCCCCGGCCGGACCGGCGGAGGCTCAGCCGAGCCACCTCAGATCGCCGGTCCGGTCGTCGACCCGACCGGTGTCTCCGCCGGTGGCAGCTGGTGGAAGTCGAACGAACTGGCGGCGATCCGGCCGTCCCGGACCAGCACGAACGCCGGGAAGCCGGTCAACGCGAACGCCCGGCCCACCGACCCGCCCATCTCCTCCGTCAGCACCGCACCGGCAGACCGCAGCTCGGTGACCAGGTCAGCCGATTCGGCCGGGTCACCGACGACCACGGCGAGCACGTTCCAGCCGGCCGCGGCGTACCGTGGCGCGCCGGCCAGGAAGTCCGGCTTGCGTTCCCGGCAGGCCGGACATTGGACGGAGAAGAAGCCGAACAGGGTGGCGGCTCCGACGGATTCCCGGGACACCGGGTCCCCGTCGACGGTCGTGGTGGCGAACTCCCCCACCGGCGACCCGACGGGGCGCACCAGGTCCCGCTCTCCCGCGTCGTGCCCGGGCCGGTTGAGCAGTTCGGTGTGCTGGCGCAGCCGGCGGATGACGCCAAACGACAGCACCAGGTTGACCAGGCACAGCAGCGCCAGGACGGCCACCGCGGTCACCAGGTATGACATCGTTCCTCCCCGTGGTCCGGTTCCGGCCACCCGGCCGGCACCTCGTCCTCATTGGTCGGTGAGCAGGCGGGCCGTCGGCAGCCGCCGGATCAGGATCGCCGGGATCAGCGCGGCGAGCACGGTCAGCAGCAGCCCCGCCCCGGTCACGGCCAGCGCGAGGACGGCCAGCCGGCCGTCCACCTGACCGACCAGCAGGGCGGCCGAGGCGAACCCGGCCGCGACCCCGAGGGCGCTGCCGAACGCGCCGATGCCGAGGGCTTCGTATACCAGCAGCCGGTTGAGCGCCGAGTCCGGCCAGCCGACGGCACGCAGGGTGGCGAACTCGGACGCCCGTTCCCGGACGTTGAGGTACAGCACGTCGGCCACGCCGAGCAGCCCGAACAGCAGGACCCCGCCGAGCGCCACCAGGTCCACCGCGCGGACCTGCACGGAGACCGCCTGTCCGAGCAGTGAGCCGACCATGCCGTCGGTGAACGCCCAGAGCGCGGCGGTGATCAGGGTGAGCGCGCCGACGCCGAGAGCCAGACTGACCGCCCCCGCGAGGGTGCGCGCCGGTGCGCGGACCAGATTTGCGACCGCGAGGCCGGCGAAGGTCCGACCCGCGACGGCCCGGCGGGCCGCCGCCGCGCCCGGCTGGAGCGCCTCCGCCGAGCGGACCCGAGCGGCGCGCCAGGCGGGCAGCGCACCGGCGACGGCGGTCAGCAACACCGCGATCGGCACGCACAGCAGCGCCACCGTGCCGGAGACCCGCACGCCGGCCAGCCCGCCGAGCGGTCCGGACAGTCCGGCGCCGACCAGTCCGGCGGCCAGCCCGAGCACGGTGGTCTCGGCGAGGACCAGCAGGCTCAGTCGCCAACCGGGCCAGCCGACGCAGGCCAGGACGGCCAGCTCCCGCCGCCGGGCGCGGACCGCCGTGGACACCGCGTTGCCGACCAGCAGCGCGCAGACCACCAGCAGCAGCCCGAGCAGCGTGACGTTCTTACGGTCGACGGATGTGACGATCTCGGCCGCGACGCCCTTGCGGGTGCGCGCCTCCAGCAGCGTCAGGTCGGGACGGCCGTGCGGGCCGGCGGACAGCACCACCGGGTCACGCACCGTGGACGCGCCAAGCACGATCTCGACGGTGAGGCCGGTCTGTCGGACGATCTCGTCCGCGACCATCCGGACCCGCTCCCGCGCCACCTCGTCGAACCTGTCGATGCCGGCGACCCGGACCCGCACCGAACTCAGTGGCGGGGTCGACCCCGACCCGAGCACGGTGGCCAGGTCGTTGGCCGCCGACAGGGTGGTCAGCAGACTCGGCGGGCGGTGTGGATAGCCCACCGGGTCGTCATTGGGCAGCAGCGTACGGTCGCCGAGCAGCTCTCGGGAGCGCGCGTCGGCGCCCACCAGCGGGGCCGGACGGTAGAGGTCGAGGGCCTGGTGCGCGGTCTGGGCGGCGGGGCCGACCGCGTCCGGCGCGAAGCTGCCCACCGGGGTCACCGTCCACTGTTCCGGCAACGCGTCCAGACTCACCGGGCTGCCCGTCGCGAGGCCGTCCGGGCCGAGCCAGGATTCCCGCCAGATGTCCTCGATCGTCTGGTCGGTCGAGCCGGGCTCGCCGGCCCGGGGCAGCACCCGGTCGGGCCCCTCAGGTTGGGGCGCGCGGGTCGGCGGCGCGGGCCGCAGCAGGGACCGGACGCTGGAGAGCGGGGCCGGTCCGGCCAGTGCGGTGTCGAGCCGGGCGCGGTACAGCTCCGCGAGGTCGTACCGGGCCTGCCGGGGTGGCGTCCTGCCGGCGTTTCGCAGCAACGGCCAGAGCGCCTCGGTCGCGGTGCCGGGCACCCGGTCGGCGGTCGGGCCGGTGAGCCGGGACACCGCGACGTCGATCCGTTCGTCCAGGGCGAGGTCGGTGGCGGCGAGCACCGGCAGGGTCCGGCCGGGTGAGCCGGAGGTGGGGAACGGGGAGAACGGGGCGTACGGCTCCGCCGGGGCGACGGTGTCGGTGCCGGTCAGGTAGCGACCCTGGCGCACCGCCCGGTCCAGGCCGACCAGGCGTTTCTCGGCCGTCGGGTCGATCCCGGCGACGAGCACCGGCAGCACCGCCGGCAACCGGACCTCCAGCCGGGCGGTGGCGGCGACCGCGGTCGCCGGCCGCCCGGAGGTGAACACGGAGGCCATCCGGAAGGTGCCGTCCGGCAGCAACTGGTACGCCTGCACCTCGCTGACCTGGGTCCGTCGCTGGCTCGGCACGAAGCTGCCCACCGCCGTCTCGCACACCTGCCGGCGCCGGCCGTCGGGCTGCACCTCCAGGACGCCCCCACCGCCCGTGCCGGGACACTCGGCGGCGGAGACGGGCTGCTCGACACGGGTGCCGTCGGCGTACACGTAGAGCTGCTTGGCGCCGCTGGCGTATCCGGCCAGCGGCACCAACTGGTGCCGGGACACGTACACGTAGCTGGGCGCGGCGGTCAGGGTGCTCAGCCCCCGGTCCCCGCTGATCCTGGGAGCGACCTCGACGACCTGCCGCCACGCCGACCGGTCGACCTGGTCGGTCACGTCCACCCGCAGCTCCGGCCGGATGTCGGCGACGCCCAGCACCGCCAGGGGGGCGGCGACCTCGACACCGGGAATACGTTCGACGCGTCGCCACTGGTCCAGCTCGATACCGCCGTACGCGGCGAGAGGCCGATCCTGCTGCAGCGGCTCGTCGGTCGGCGCCGCGGGATGCACCAGGATGTCGTACGACGACCGGAAGTTCGCGTCGACGGCGCCGCGAGCGACCAGCCGGGAGGTGCTGGCGGCACCCGTGAGCACGGTAAATCCGGTGGTGGCGACCAGCACGGCGGCGAATACCGCCAGGCTCCGGCCGGGCGTGTTCCGCAGTTGCGACCAGACCATCCGCAACATGGTTGATGCTTCTCCACTCGGGCAGGACGGACCGTCCCGGCCGGCCCCGTTCGGCCGGCCGGGACGGTGTCATCGTCGGGACCGCTCGCCGGTCAGCAGCGCGTCGTGGTGGTGCGGCAGTAGCCGCAGGTGGTGCCGCCGCTGTCGCAACCCCGGCAGCAGTCCCGCACCTGTACCCGGCCGCCCGAGCAGCCGCAGTACTCGGTCCAGCAGGTGCAGCCGGCCGCCTGCGCCGTGAGCCGTGGGACGAACAGCGCGAGTACGCGGTCCGCTGCCGCTTCGAACATTCTGACCATTTCCACTCCTTCTCGATCAAGCTGTCGACTGATCCGATAGGGACGGTTTCCGCCTCCGATCTCCGATCGCCTCACCCCCGTTTCCGCGCCGGTGTCGTCGGCGCTAGACGATCCGTCCGTCGTGGATCCGGACGGTCCGTTCGCAGCGGTCCGCCAGCGACGCCTCGTGGGTCGCCATGAGCAGGGTCATGCCGTGCTCGTCGCGGAGCCGCCAGAGCAGATTCATGATCTCGTCGCCGGTGGCCGAGTCCAGGTTCCCGGTCGGTTCGTCGGCGAGCAGCAACCGGGGCTGACCGACCAGGGCCCGGGCGATGGCCACCCGCTGCTGCTGGCCACCGGACAACTGGCCGGGTTGGGCCCGTTCCCGATCGCCCAACCCCACCTCGGCGAGCAGTCCCCGGGCCCGTTCGACCTTGTCGAAGCCGGTCCGGATCGGCAGCAGCGGCGCCAGGACGTTGTCCAGCGCGGACAGCGCGGGAAGCAGGTGGAAGCGTTGGAAGACGAATCCGATCCCGCTGCGGTAGCGGGCCAGCCGCCGGCCGGACAGACCGGTCACCTCGATATCGTCGACCTCGATGCGACCTTCGTCGGCGCGCTCGATCGCGCCGATCAGGTGCAGCAGGGTGGATTTTCCCGAGCCGCTCGGACCGGTCACCGCGACCGTGGCGCCGGCCGGCACCGTGAGGTCGATCTGGTCGGCCCCGACGATCGTCCCACCACCCGACCGGAATCGCTTGACCAGACCGGTCACCCGGATGTTCGCGCCGGACCGGGTCGAACCCCGCGGGAGGGCGCTCATCCGGCGTCGGGCGCCGGTGCCACGGCAGGCGCACGCCCCGGTGGACCCGCTTCGGGTGGCGCGGCGACCAGCGAGGCGGACATCACGGATGCCGAGTACAGAAGTCGAACAGCCGAATCTGAATGCTCCATCGCCTAGCCCCCGTAATGCTCAGCGCGGATATCGAAGTTACCTGATCGGTCGTGACACAGGCAACCCATGGTCGACTGAGGACGTAACAGCCGGCGGCGTCCCCCACCGGTCTGCTGGACATCGACCCGGCTCACCCCGAGCACGGGGCGACCGGCGTCGACCACCCGGACCCGGTGTCACCGGGTGGCGGCCACCATGGCGTCACCCAACGCGGTCCGCCAGTAGAGCACCTCCCGGCCGGAGCGCCGTCTGGTCACCGCGCCCGCGTCGAGCAGCACCCGCAGGTGGTCACCGACCGTGCCGAGCGAGAGCCCGGTCACCGCCACCAGGTGCGAGGTGCTCTGCGGGACCTCCAGGCGGACCAGGATGACGGCGCGGTTGGCGCCGATCAGCCGGTCCAACCCGTCCGGAGCCACCGCGCCGGTGTCGGCCAGCAGCCCGCTCGCCGGATAGACCATCCCGAACCGGGTCGGCGGATCCCACACCACCCAGCCCCGGCGGCAGTGGGCCGGGACGAAGATCAACTGGTCCGCCCGGTCCAGCGGCAGCGGCGGAGCCGGGTAGTCGTTCACCCGCAGCTGGCCGTCACCCAGCCACCGCAGCTGGCTGTCGAGATCGGTGAACACCTCGGCCCACCCCCGCGCGCTCAGCCGGGCGGTCCGCGCCACGATGTCGGCCCGCAGCCGCCGCTCCCGCGTCGACCACTCCGGTTCGACAGTGTGCGTCCACACCCACCGCAACAGGCCGGCGGCGTGGTCGACGAGGCCGTCGCGCAGCAGCACGTCGGCGAGCGGCCCCGGGCGGGTGGCCCGCAGGTCCGCCCGGATCCCCTCGTCACCGCGCCGCTCCACGGCCGCGAGTTCCTCGGCGAACGTCGGCTCCGCCGAGGCCGGGGCCAGCGTGAGGAAGTCCGCGGTCCACCGGGGCGCGAACGACGCGGCCAGCAGCGCCCGCACCACCGGCCGGTCCGCCAGCATCTCCTGGTACGCCTCGACGTGCGGCCGTCGCCAGGCGTGCTGCCACGGGCTGCGCGGGTTGAGCAGGGCGCGTAGCGCGCTCACCGTGTCGGTCAACGGCGACACCGTGAACCGGCTCCGCGCCAGCAGGTCCGCCGGCACCCGCCAGACGCTCATGTTTCGCCTCCCGACGTAACTCTACGGGTCACCGGGGCGCCGCCCACAGGATGACGTCTCGTGAGGACGTACTCAGAACTGTTCGCCGTCCGGGAATTCCGGAACCTGTTCCTGGCCAACTGCGCCGGCATCGCCGCGCACACCACGTCGGCGCTGGCGCTCGGCGCCCTTACCTACGCGACCACCGGGTCGGCCCTGCTCACCGCGCTCAGCATGTTCGGCGCGCCGCTGGCCAGCGTGCTCGGCAGCCTGACCCTGCTGTCCGCCGCCGACAGCATCCCGCCCCGCCGCGCGCTGACCATCACCGCGCTGCTGGCGTGCGCCGGAGCGGTGATCCAGGCGGTCCCGGGACTGCCGTTGTGGGCCCGGTTCGCCGTCCTCTTCGGCACCGCCTACCTGGGCTCCATCACCGGTGGTGCCAAGTGGGCACTAGTCAACGACATGCTGCCGGCCGGTGCCTACGTGCTGGGCCGGTCCACCATGAACGCCAGCGTCGGCGTCATGCAGATCACCGGCTTCGGGCTCGGCGGCGTGCTGCTGATCTGGCTCAGCCCGTACCAGGTGTTCCTGATCGCGGCGGTGCTGCGGGCCGTCTCGGCGGCGGTGGGCTGGTTCGGCATCACGGAACGCCAGGCCCGGGCCACCGAACGGGCGTCGACCGCCCGCACCATGCGGATCAACCGCGAACTGTGGGCACACCCGGGCCGCCGGTCGCTCTACCTGAACCTGTGGTTGCCGAACGGCCTGGTGGTGGGCTGCGAGGCGCTGTTCGTGCCGTACGCCGGGGAACGGGCCGGCTTCCTGTTCGCCGCCGCGGCGGCCGGCATGCTGGCCGGGGACGTGGTGGTGGGCCGGTTCCTGTCCGCCGCCGCCCGGGAACGGTGGATCCGCCCGCTGCGGCTGCTGCTCGCACTGCCGTACCTGGCCTTCGCGCTGCATCCGGCGCTGCCGCTGGCCGCGCTGCTGGCGCTTGTCGCCTCGGCCGGCTACGCGGCGGCACTGCCGCTGCAGGACCGGCTGATCACCCACTCCCCGGCGGAGGCCCGCGGCCAGGCACTCGGCCTGCAACAGAACGGCATGATGGCCGGTCAGGCGGTGTTCGCGGCACTGGCCGGAGTGATCGCCGACCGGATGCCGTTGAACTGGGCGATCACCGTGCTGGCCGCCCTCTCCCTGATCGCCACCCTGCTGCTCACCCGGGGACTACGACACACCACGCCCGGGAATGAGCCCCTTTCCCCGCCTAGCGTTACCCGCACCACGGAGCCGACCCGATGAACCGTTGGCTACTATCTGTGTCCACTTCGTGACGACACCATCGACAGGGGCTGTGATTTAGCGATAGGACGGGTGCATCCGGCGGAGAAGGCGTCAACCGGGCGAGCCTCGCCGCCGGCCCGCGCGGGAGGTGCCCCATGGCTGGTACGGGACCACGGGCGGCGTTACGCATCAGGGTCCGCCGCCGGCACGACGAATGGTCGATCGAGAAGCAGACGAGGGTGGCGGCGATGACCCTGCCGCCCTCCCGTCCGCTCCCGGCGACCGGCGGTCGCCCGTACTCCGGCGCCTGGTGCGAACTCGTCGACGCGTCGGGTGAGGTCCTGCACCGGACCCCACTGCCGCTCGCTCCCGATGGCGGTATGGAGGTGGTGGCCGAGGGGGGCGGCGTGCACCGGGTGGTTGCCGAACACGCCGAGAACGTCTTCCACGTCCTTGTCCCGGACGACGCGCGGGCCCGGGACCTGCTGGTCTTCGTGTCCGAGCCACGGGCCGGTGACACCACCGCGGGCGTCGCCCGGTCCCGGACACCGGTGGCCCGGCTGGGTCTGCGCCCGCAGCCCGACGAGCGGGGCTGACGGCCATGGGCGCTGGCGACGGCTCCGTGCAGGGCCACACCATCATTCTCGACAACGGCCCGGTCACGCAACGACTCAACGTGGTGCTCGTGGCGGAGGGCTTCCAGGCCGGCGAGTTGGACAGCTTCGCCGACGCGTGCGACGACTTCGTGGCCGCGTTGCAGGCCGAGCCCTGGTTCCCGGTACTCGGTCAGGCGATCAACGTACACCGGGTGGATGTCGCGTCCGACGAGTCGGGAGCGGACGACCCCGCGTCCTGCGGCGACGGATCGCCGGGCAGCGGCGCCACGCCGGCGACGTACTTCGACGCCACCTTCTGCAACGGCGGCATCCGGCGCTGTCTCAGCGGCGACGAGTCGCTTGTCGGCGACGTGCTGGACGCGGAGATCCCCGAGTGGCACTCGGCCGCCGTCCTGGTCAACACCTCGCAACGCGGCGGTTGCGCGAGCGGCGACGTGTTCTGGACGGCGTTGAGTTCCGACTGGCGCGAGGTCGTGCTGCACGAGCTGGGTCACTCCGCGTTCGGCCTGGCCGACGAGTACAACTACTGGGCCGGCTGCGGTGACGACACCGACCGGGACAACGCCCCCGTCGGGGAACCGATCGAACCCAACGTCACGGCCGACACCACCGCGGCGAAGTGGCGCGACCTGCTCACCCCCGGCGCACCGGTGCCGACAATGCTCAACCCCGACTGCACCGACTGCGACGACCGGGCCAACGTGCTGCTCGACGACACCGCCATCGGCCTGTACGAAGGCGCGAAGTACTACCACTGTGGCCGGTTCCGGCCGGCGTACATCTGCCGCATGCGCGACTCGTCCGAGGCGTTCTGCCGGGTGTGCCTGGAGGCCCTCACCGCGGCGTTGGGGGAGTTCATCACCCCCGACGTGTCGCTGGAGGTCGAGCCCACCACGCTCGACTTCGGCGACGTCCCGTTCGGGATGACGATGTACCGGGCGGTGACCGTGCGGAACCGGCGCGGAGCCTTCCCGGGAGCGATGGACGTGACGCTCGATCCGCCCGGTGCACCGTTCGCGTTGCCGCCCGGCGCACCCACCGCCTTCCGGCTGCCGGCGCCCGTCCTGGAGGACGCCACCGAGCGGCTGGTCTTCGTCGCGTTCACCGCACCCGACGCGCCGGGCGTGGCCGCCGGTGTCCTGGAGTTGTCCAGTCCCGACGATCCCGGCGGATCACCCGTACCCGTGAATCTGACCGGCACGGCGGTGGAGCCCCCGCCGGTCGACACCGTGCTGGTGATCGACAGGTCCGGCAGCATGAGCGAACCGGCAAGCGTCGCCGGGGAGACCAAGACGCAGTACGCGATCGCGGCGGCCAACCTGTACGTGTCGCTGCTCAAGGAGAACGACCGGATCGGGTTGGTCCGGTTCAACGACGAGTCGGACGCCGGTGACGTGCTTCTCCCGATGCAGGTGGCCGGCGAGGAGGAGACCGGCGCGGGCCGGGTCGCCGCCTGGGCGGAGCTGACACCGGCCAACCTGACACCGGACGGCCTCACCTCCATCGGCGCCGGGATGATCAACGGCAGTAACGTCCTCGACGACGGTACGGCGGACGCCCGCGCGATCGTCGTGCTCACCGACGGCCTGCAGAACACCGATCCGGACGTGCTGGACGCGATCCCGGTGGTGAGCGCCACGTCGCCCCGGCAGCGGGTGTTCGCGGTCGGTCTCGGGCTCAACCAACTTGAGGACACCCTCCAGCAGATCGCCAGCGTCACCGACGGGGTCGCTCAGATCACCGGTGACCTGGTCGCCGACAAGGAGTTCCTGCTGCAGAAGCTCTACGTCCAGATTCTCGCCGACGTCAGCGACGAGGCGTTCGTCCGGGACCCGACGAGCACCCTGCTGCCCGGTCAGCGCCGCGCCACAAGCGTGCTCATCGGCGAGGTGGACGTGGCCGCCGACTTCGTCGTCGCGTACCGGCCGGCCGCCACCTTCCCGAAGTACCTGCGGGCCTGGCTGGAGGCCCCGGACGGGACGATCATCCAGCCGTCGGACGCCGGATCGGTGAACATGAGCTATCACGAGGCACCGGCGAATGTCTTCTTCCGGGTCGTCTTCCCGGTCGTACCGAACCGTCCAGGGACCCACGCCGGGCGCTGGCGGCTGTGGGTGGAGAACTACCGGGGCGGGTCCGACGTCCCCGGCGTGTCGTCGAACGCCGCCGGCTCGTCCTTCAACGGTCCCGTGCTGACCTACGCGACAATGGTCAAGGCGCGCAGCGACCTGCGGCTCGACGGCCACGTCGAGCAGCCGGCCTACCTGCCCGGCTCACCCATGACGGTGGTGCTGGTGCCGACGCTGTACGGCCTGCCGGTGTCGCTGGATCCACCGGTCCGGGTCTCCGTGCGGCGGCCGAACGGCGCCTCCAGCGTGATCACGCTCGCCCGCTCGGGTGACACCTACCGGGGGGACTTCCTCGACACCGGGCAACTCGGGGCGTACCTGTTCAGCGCCGACGTGGCCGCGACGACGCCGCAGGGCAACCGGGTGACCCGCTACCGCACCCTCACCGGAATCATCTACCGGCCCGGCACCGGCGGTGGCGGCGGCCAGGGTGGCGGTGGTGGTGGTGGCCAGGGTGGTGGTGGCGGCGGTGGTGGCGGCCAGGGCGGCGGTGGTGGCGGCCAGGGTGGTGGTGGCGGCGGCGGCCAGGGCGGCGGTGGTGGCGGCCAGGGTGGTGGTGGCGGCGGTGGTGGCGGCCACGGCGGTGGCGGTGGCGGTGACTCGCCGTGCGGATGCGGCTGCGGCGCCCCCAGGTGCCAATGCCGGTGCCAGCGCCAATGCCGGTGCCAGCGCGCCCCACGGCGCGATCCCGTGTCCACGGTGTCCGTGTCGTCGCGCCCGGACGCGACGACGCCGTCCTCGGCGCGGAAGACCCATCGCTAGTTCGGTGGACACCGCACGAGCCGGGCCGGTGCACCCGAGGCGACCTCGGCGTTGTGCCACGGCGGCGGACAGGGTGCCAACCCTTCGTCGCGACCGGCGGGCCGGCAGCACCGACAGGGTGCCGCGCGGCGCGCCGGTGCACGCGTTGTGGCTCCCCTCACCTCGGAACGGTCTCGGCGATCGCGGCGGCGTATGCCTCGGAGCGGTGCTCCCAGTTGCGGAACCTGCCGTAGCTCGGCGCCGCCGGTGACAGCAGCACCACCCCGCCGACCGGGGTCAGATCGCGGGCCAGCCGCACCGCGGCCGCCAGATCGTCGGCCACCTCGACACGCACCCCGGGCAGCTCGCGCAGCGCCTCGACGATGCGCGGCCCGCTGTCCGGAATGCCGATCACGGTCACCGGGCGCCCGGCCAGGTGCTCGCGCAGCGGAGCGTAGTCCAATCCACGATCGGCGCCACCGACGATGACGGTGAGCCGCCGGTCCGGGTACGCGTCGATCGCGTGCATCGTCGCGTACGGGCTGGTGGCCAGGGTGTCGTCGACGAAGGTGAGGCCGGACGGATCGGCGATCTCGCTGAGCCGGTGCGGCAGGCCACGAAACGCTGCCGCCGCGTCGGCCAGCTCCCCCCGGCGGGCCACCACGTCGATGCCGAGCGACTGGAGCACCGCGAGCGCCACGCAGAGGTTGCCCGCGTTGTGCCGCCCCGCCAGCGGGAACACCGACCGGGCGAACAACGGCTCCGCACCTGCGTACACCGTCTCCGCGCCGTCCGGTCCGGGCGCGAGATGGACGCTGTCCGGCAGCCCGGCGCGGATCGCCGGCCGGTCCCCCAGTTCGGCGGCCAGCCGGGGGTCGGTGCCGTTGACCACCACGGTCTCCGGACCGTGGGCGAGCAGGTTCAGCTTGTCCCGGTAGTACTCCCGCTCGCCGCCGTGCGCGTCCAGGTGCTCGGGGAACAGCGAGGTCACCACCGCCACCCGGGGCGAGTCGGTCAGGTCGCTGCACTGGTAGCTGGACAGCTCCAGCACGTAACATTCGGCCTCCGGTAGGTCCAGCAGCGGAACGCCGATGTTGCCGCCGAACACGTTCGGCCGCCCGAGGCTGGTCAGCAGGTGACTGATCAGACTGGAGGTGGTGCTCTTGCCCTTGCTGCCGGTCACCCCGATGGTCCGGGCGGCGTGGTCGGCGAGCCACAACGCCGATCCGCCGGTGATCGGCACGCCGTGCCGGCGCAGCTCGGCCACCCAGGGATGGGTCTGCGGCACCCCTGGCGACCGCACCACCACGTCGGCCGCCAGCAGCCGCTCGCGCGCCGCCTCGCCGGTGACCAGCGGCGCGGCGGTCGCCGGCGGACCCTCCCAGGAGCCCGCCGCCCCCGCCGGACCGTCATCGACCACCACCAGGTCGGCCGGGCCGTGCGCGGCTATCGCGACCACCGCGGCCCGCCCCTCCCGGCCGGTGCCCCAGACGGCGACGGCGCGTCCGCGCAGGTCAGACAGGCGCACAGGTGATCTCCTTACTCGGCGGGGAACAAATCCGACTAGCTAGTATGGCGTGTGCTCAACGACCAGCTCCGGCAGATGGACTCCTTCTCGTTCCCGTCGTACTCCATCGATGCGGGCACCGGCGCGGTGGCGCTCGACTACGTGCTGCGCGGGCCCGGGGGTGAGCTGCGGTTCACCGAGCGGATCACGCTACCGGCACCGGTCCGGCCACCAGCGGAGGCGACCGTCGCCGCGCTACACCGGGTCGTCGAGCTGCTGCACCTCGTCGCCGGCGTGAGCTACTACAAGGCGGCGGCGCCGCCCCGGCTGGTGCTGCCCCGGCCGCTGGGACCGGCCGCCACGGCGCTGGTCACCGCCGTCTACACCAAGGGCCTGGCCGAGTACGCCTACCGCAACGAGCTGCCGCACGTGCTGGAGCTGGTGCCCGAGGTGCCGGCCGGCTCGCCGGAGCCGGCCCCGGCGGTGGTGGACGCCACCGGCGGCCGTCCGTTGTCGGCGGTCGGCGGGGGCAAGGACTCGATCGTCACGCTTGAGGTGCTGCGCCGGGCCGGCCTCGACCCGGTGCCGTTCTCGGTCAACCCGAACCCGGTGATCGTCTCGGTGAACGAGGCGTCCGGGCTGCCGGCGCTCGCCGCCCGTCGGATCCTCGACCCGGAACTGTTCGCGCTTAACAAGGCCGGCGCGCTGAACGGGCACATCCCGGTGACCGCGATCAACTCCCTGATCGCGGTGGCCACCGCCGTACTCCACGAGCTGGGCCCGGTGGTGATGTCCAACGAGCGGTCGGCCTCCGACCCCAACCTGATCTGGAACGGCCACCAGGTCAACCACCAGTGGTCCAAGGGCGTCGAGGCGGAGGCGCTGCTGCGGGACGCGGTGACCGAGCACGCTGGCCGCGTCGAGCCGTACTTCTCCCTGCTCCGTTCGCTCTCCGAGCTGCACATCGCCCGGCTGTTCGCCCAGTTCACCCGGTACGACGACGTGGTGACCAGCTGCAACCGGGCGTTCCGGCTGCACGACCCCAGCGTTCGCTGGTGCGGTGACTGCCCCAAGTGCCGGTTCGTCTTCCTGGCGCTGGCGCCCTTCATGTCCCGGGAGCGGTTGACCCACATCTTCGGGACGGATCTCCTCGCCGATCTGGACCAGGTGCCGGGTTACCTGGAGCTGCTCGGCATCGACGCGCACAAGCCGTTCGAGTGCGTCGGCGAGGTGGAGGAGTCGACCGTGGCGCTGGGGCTGCTCGCCGAGCAGGAGCAGTGGCGGGACGCCCCCGTGGTGCGGGCTCTGGTGGCGGCGGTGCCGTCGCAGGGCTGGGTGGCCGCGGCCGACTCCGACGTCTTCACCCCGGCCGGCACCACATTCGTCCCGCCCCCATACGCCAAGGCCCTAACCGCCGCCCTCCGCTGACTGCCCCCCACACCTCGCGGCGTTGATCAAGAGGTTCGCGTCACAGATCGCGCCGAATTCTGACGCGAATCTCTTGATCAACGGGCGTAGCAGGGTGCCTGTGGTCAGGTGGTGTCGTGGATGGCGTCCAGGGCCAGCAGGGCTACGTGGAGGGAGAGGCAGGCCGGGACGGAGTCCAGGTCGGTGTCGAGGATCCGGCCGATCCGGGTGAGTCGCTCGTAGAACGCGGGCCGGGACAGGTGGGCCGCCGACGCCGCCGCCGACTTGTTGCGTCCGTGCTCCAGGTACGCCCGCAGGGTGTCGAACAACTGTTCCCGCGGATGTTCGGCCTGGTGGGCCAGCAGGGCCCCGAGTTCCCGCTCGACGAAGGTCTGGATCCGCGGATCGTCCCGAAGCAGGTGTAGCAGGCCCGCCAGCCCGACCGTGGCGAGCCGGAACACCGGCAGGTCCCGCCGTCCGCGTCGGGCCGCGTCGGCCACCTGGCGCGCCTCGACGAGGGACCGGCGGGCCTCCCGGACGCTCGTCACGGTGGAGCCGGCGGCCACCACCACGGGTGGGCCACCGCCCGGCCAACCCGGCCCGGCCGCCCGTACCCGTTCCAGGGCCGCCGCGAACTCGCTGAGGGCCGCGTCGTCCGTCGCGTCGGGGGCGAGGGCCAGCAGCGCACCCACCGCCTGGTCGTCGACGGCGCTCGCCAGCCCGGTCAGACCAGCCTCGCGGACCGCCCGGCCGACCTCCTCGGCCAGGTCGTGCAGCCGGGCCTGGGCCGCCTCGGCGGCCAGCTCGGCACCGGGCTCGTCGGCCCGGTGCCGCACCACCACGCCGACCAGCCGACGGCGTTCCAGCGGTACGCCGAGCGCGCGGGCCCGCAACGCCACCTCGTCCACCGGCCGGCCGTGGTCCAGCAGCGCGGTGAGCAGGTTGCGGTGGATCTGCCGTTCCAACCCCTCGGCGTCGCGCCGGATCAACCGGCCCAGGGCGAGCGTCGACGCGGCCCGCTCCAGCAGGATCGTCAACCGGCTGGGTGGTTGGGGCGGAACGTCGGGATGGTCCGCCGCCTGCTCGGCGGTGGGCGGCCAGCGCAGCAGGAGCCGCCCCCAGTCCTGGCCGCGGGCCCCGACGGTGGTCACCAACCAGCCCGCATCCGGGTCGTACGCGGTGCGCCCGGCCGGACGGATGCGGCGCGAGTGCCGCTCCCACCCGTCCAGCAGCGGACCCGCGCTCTGCCCCGCCGGATGGTACGCGAGCACCTGGCGGGCCAGGTTCTCCAGCACCACCGGACAGCCGGACAGTTCGGCCGCCTGCCGGACCACCTCGGCCGGTTCGGCCCCCTCGACGGACAGTTCGGTGAACCGCTGGTGGATCTCCTCGGTCGCCCGCAGCTCGCTGAGCTGGGCGTCGACGATCAGTCCGTGCACGGCCTCGGTGATCGGCACGAACGGCGTGGCCCGGCGCAGTTCGACAAGCGGCAGTCCGCGCCGGTGCGCGGCGGCCACCATGCTGCGCGGCACGGCGGCCGGGTAGCGCCGGCCGAGTTCCACGACCAGGCCGGAGGCGTCGACGTCGGCGAGAGCGTCGACGAAGGTCCGCAGCCCGGCGTCGTCGGCCGGTAGCCCGATGCCGGTGGTGAGGACGAGTTCACCGCCGTTGAGCAGGGTCGCGATGTCCGGCACCTCGGCGACGTGCACCCAGCGGACCCGCCGACCCAGTCCGGATTCGCCGGCGACCACCCGCGGTTCGCCGTGGCGTACCGGGTCGAGGGCGAGCACCTCGCGGACGGTGGGGAACACGGCCGTCACGCTACCGGGCGGTGGGGTGCCCGCCGCCGGCAGTTGGTTGTCGTGATCCACTCGACATGCGGGAAGTCGTGGACTTGGCGCCACCGCGACCCCCGCGACTTCCCGCATGTCGAGTGGATCAGTCGGTACCGGCCAATCCTACTTGACAGCACTTATATAAGTACTGTCACAATCGGGCGATGAGCAACTCCCCCGCCACCGACCCGTTGGACGGCAGTCACTGGGGGCCGGTGTGGCGCCTGCTGCACTCGCTGGACAACGACATCGCCGAGCTGTACCGCCGGGCCGGGGTGGACGGCGTGCGCACCCGGTTCGTCGGTCCCCTGATCCAAATCGACCGGCACGGTCCGCAGAGCATCCAGGAGCTGGCCGATCGGATGGAGGTCACGCACTCCGCCATGAGCCAGACGGTCGCCGCGATGCGCCACGCCGGCCTCGTGGACCACTCCCCCGGTGCCGACGCCCGCACCCGCCGGATCACCCTCACCAAGCGGGCCCGGGAGCTGGTGCCGTTCCTGCGGGCCGAGTGGCGGGCCACCGAGGCGAGCATCCGGGAGCTGGAGAGCGAGCTGCCGTACCCGCTGACCCGGGTGGTCGCCGACATCCAGGCGGCCCTGGCCCGGCGCCCGTTCCGCGACCGGCTGGCCGCGCACCTGCCGCCCGAACACGCCACCGAGCCACGCCGGCAGCACGCCACCGAGCCACGCCGAGGGCAGGCCACCGAGCCCGAGGGACGGGCCGGATGAGCCTGCGCACGGCGCTTGTCGACGTCCGCCCGCTGGCCCGGGCGCCGGCGTTCCGGCGGCTCTGGCTCGGTGGCGTGGTCTCCGGGTTCGGTGGTCAGCTCACCTCGTTCGCGATCACGTTCCACGTCTGGGACCGCACCCGCGATCCCGCCATGGTGGGTCTCATCGGCCTGTTCACCGCCGCGCCGCTGATCGCCTTCGCGCTGATCGGCGGCACGGCGGCGGACCGCGTCGACCGACGCCGGCTCGTTCTGGCCAGCACCTGGGGTCAGGTCGGCACCAGCCTCGGGCTGGCCGGGGTCGCGGCGTTCGCCGGTGACGCCGTCTGGGCGATGCTGGCCATCGCGGCCGTGGCGTCGGCCCTGTCGGCGCTCGGCGCGCCGGCCCGCCGGGCGCTGGTCCCCACCCTGCTGCCGGGCGACCAGCTCGCCGCCGGGCTGGCCCTGACCCACCTGTCCTTCCAGGCGTCGCTGCTGCTCGGGCCGGCGGCGGCCGGCGCGCTCGTCGCGCTGTGGGGCACCGCCGTGTGCTTCGTCATCGACGCCGGCACGTTCGTCCTCGCGCTGATCGCCCTCGCCGGCCTGCCGACGCTGGCAGCCGGCACGCGCCCAGCCGGCAGCCAACCGGGCGGCACCGGAGCCGGTGGCGAACCGGGCGGCACCGGACCAGCCGGCAGCCAACCGGGGGGCACGCCCTCGCCGGGCGGCCGGGCCGTGGGGGCCGGGATCCGCTTCGCCGCCGGGAACCCGGTCGTCCGGGGCGCCTTCCTCACCGACCTGTGCGCCACCGTGCTGGCCATGCCAGTTGCCCTGTTCCCGGTGCTCAACGCCGAGAAGTTCGGCGGTTCCCCGGCCGTACTGGGACTGTTCACCACGGCGCTGGCGGTCGGCGGGGTGCTCGCCTCGGCCGTTTCCGGGTTCACCACCCGGCAGCCGCGGCCGGGCCGGCTGCTGCTGGCCTGCGTCACCGTCTGGGGCGCGGCGCTGGCCGGGGTCGGGCTGGCCGACCAGCTCCCGGTCGTTCTCGGGCTGATCGCCGTCGCCGGTGCTGCCGACACCTGGTCGGTGGTCGCCCGCGGCACCGTCGTCCAGCATGTCACCCCGGAGGCGTACCGGGGCCGGGTGTCCGCCCTGGAACACGTCGTCGGCGTCGCCGGGCCGCAGCTCGGCGGGCTGCGGGCCGGCCTGGTCGCCGCCGGCACCGGCGGCGGCGTGGCGCTCCTGCTCGGCGGGTTCGGCTGCCTGGCCGGCGTGGGACTGATCGCCGCCCGCATCCCGCAGCTACGCCGGCTCACCATCGGGCCGGCGCCCCCGGCTTGATCCAGGCCGCTCGGCGCGGTGCCCGGCGACCTCGCGATGGCGGGCTCGGCTCCGTCAGAGCGGGTCGTCGCGGCCCAGCTCCCAGAAGGCCACCGCGGCCGCCGCCGCCACGTTCAGCGAGTCCACCCCGCGCCGCATCGGGATCACCACCCGGGCATCGCTGGCCCGCTGCGCCGCCGCGGACAGGCCCGGTCCCTCGGCGCCGAGCAGCAGCGCCGCCCGTCGCCGCTGCTCGGGTCCGAGCCGCTGGATCGGCACCGCGTCCGGCGCCGGGGTCAACGCCAGCACCGTGAAACCGGCGGCGCGCAGCGTGTCCAGGCCGTCCGGCCAGGGCGCGAGCCGGGCGTAGGGTACGGCGAACACCTCCCCCATGCTGACCCGCACGCTGCGCCGGTAGAGCGGGTCGGCGCAGGATGGGGAGAGCAGCACCGCATCCACGCCGAGGGCCGCCGCGCCTCGGAACAGCGCGCCCAGATTGGTGTGGTTGTTCACGTCCTCCAGCACCGCCACCCGATGCGCGGCGGCCAACACGTCGGTCGGGTCCGGCACCGGCTTGCGGTGGAACGAGGCCAGGATGCCCCGGTGCACGTGGAACCCGGTGGCCCGCTGGAGCACCTCCGGCGGGGCGGCATAGACCGGCGCCCCACCCACGGCAAGCTCGCCGATCTGGTCCACCCGTTTCGCGTCGACCAGGAACGACCGGGGTGGATAGCCGGCCCGCAACGCCCGCCGCAGCACCAGCTCGCCTTCCGCGATGAACAGACCGTGCGGCGGCTCCCACCGGGTCCGCAGTTCCACGTCGGTCAGGGCGCGGTAGTCGGCGATCCGGTCGTCCTCCGGGTCGGTGATCTCCTCGACGAGCACGCCGCCGATTCTGCCCCGCCGCCGGGTACGGTGCCCGGCCACCCCGGCACACCAGCTACGGCGCGCCCGGCGGTGACGCCCCGGCGTGCCATCGGTCGGCACCGGCCACGTCCCCGAGCCGGACCAGCGCGACCGCTCGCGTGCCGACCTTGAACCGCGCCCTCGCCCGAACCCCGTCCGGAAGCGGAACGCGACGCCCACGGGTGGTCACGGCGAGCATGGTGGCGGCGGGCAGCGCGGTCGCCAGGCACCGCGACAGACCGGGCACTCCCCCGGCCCGACCCGCCCCCCGCCACGCGGTCTGTTCGCCGTACGGCACGTCGGTAAGCACCAGCCCGGGCTGCGGTGCCCCCGCCAGGAGCACAGCCACCTGCTCCCGGTCGAACACGTCGGCCCGCCCGACCAGGGTGGGCAGGTCCCCGCCGCTCCGGGACAGCGACGCGCGCAGCCGTCCGGCGGCCGCCCCGGCCTCCCGGTAGGACGACCGGCCGAAGCGCCGGGCTGACTCGTCCAGCTCCGCGGCTCGCCGCCGCAGGCCCTCGATGGACAGCAGCGCGAGGTTCGCCCGAGCCAACCGGAGCGCGTCCTCGGCGATGTCGGAGGCGACCACCGAAGCGATCTTGTCTCGGTGCAGCAGGCCCAGCACGGTGAGCAGGTATCCGCTGCCGCAGCACGGATCCCACACCGTCAGCCGGGGTTGCCGCAAAATGTGCCAGGCCCGCAGGAACACCTCCGAGGCGAGGCGTACGGGAAAGGCCGGATGACCCGGCGCCGACCGCAGCACCGACCCGCTGGCCAGGTCGGAATGGTCGCGCCGCGCCACGGCGAACCGGTACGTCACCACACCTCCGCGCCGGCCACCACCGACGGGGAGATGATGTGGGACGACCCACCTAATGATCAACCGATTTCCGGGATCAGCGCGGGTGGGCGGCCGGGCGGACCCGACGCACGCAGGCCACGAAGCCTTGGTCCATGCTCACCAGTTCCCAGCCGCGGGTCTCCAGGAACTCCACCGCCGTCAGCACCTCGTCGAGCATCGAGTTCTCCCCGGCCGCCCGGTTGAAGGCGGCACCGACCAGCGACGACGCCGACGTCGCCGGCCCGATGACGAGGTACCGGAACGGATAGCCGTCGAGCACGACGCGGCCGGTGAGGATGTCGTTGGCGCGGAAGACGCGGGGCGGCCGTGGCGGAGGTGGCATCGACGCATCATCACATTCCCGGGCGCGCGGCATGAGCCGCCTCAGTCATCGCGCGAGTATCGCAGCCCGGCTCAGCGCCGCCGTTATTCGTTCGTCTGCCCAGACGGCGTCACATACTGTCGCGGTCATGCTGATCCGGGACGAGCGTCTCGATGACCATGAGGCGGTGCGCTCGCTCCACCGCCGCGCCTTCGGTGGCGCGCACGGCGACGTGGTGGCCGGCCTGGTCGACGCCCTGCGGCGGGACGATCCGGCCACATCGTCCGCCTCCTCGACTGCCTCGTCGATGGCGTCGCCGGTGGCGTCATTCGTCGCGGAGGAAGCCGGTGACGTCGTGGGGCACGTCATGTTCAGCCGGTGCCTGCTGGACGCGCCGCGACGGCTCGTCGAGGTGGCGTCGCTGAGCCCGCTCGCCGTCGACCCAAGGCAGCAGCGCCGCGGGGTCGGCTCCGCCCTGATCCACCACGGTCTGCGGGACCTCGACAAACGCGGGGTGCCGCTGGTGTTCCTGGAAGGGGATCCCCGGTACTACTCCCGCGCCGGCTTCCGCCCCGCGGTCGAGCACGGGTTCCGCAAGCCCTCGCTACGCATCCCCGACGCCGCGTTCCAGGTGGTCATGCTGTCCGGGTACGAGCCGTGGATGGCCGGGACGTTCGTCTACTCCGACACGTTCTGGCGGCTCGACTGCGTCGGGCTCCGCGACGAGAGCACCTGAACCGCCCCCGGTGGTCCGGGTGAGATCGAGGCCGTCGGCTGGCGTCTTGCCCACGACTTGGACACCGAACTGGTCATCGCCCCCCGATACCGCTGGCCGACCCGGCCGATCAGTGCCGGGTTCAGTACCGCTCAGTCGACACGGATCACCCGGCTGGTCGCGGAAAAGTGAGTTGCCGGCCCGAATCGCCGGTCATAGCTTGGGCTGCGTGACCGGCCTCCCCACGCCTCGCGTCATGCGCAGCATCGACGACGTCTACGGCGATCCGTTCGACGACGAGGAGTTCGATGCGGCCCTGAACGAAAGCCTGGCACCACGGAACCTGAACCGGCTGTTGTTCGACCTGGTCGCCGGGACCGGTCTGCCGCCAGGTTCGATAGCACTCGATGTCGGTGCCCGCGACGGGCGGCACAGCTTCGAGCTGTCGCGGCGCTTCGGGTTCGTGGTCCGGGGCGTCGAGCCGGTCCGCCGCAACCTGGACAACGCGGCCCGTGACCTGGCCGCGTTCGCGGTCGCGGAGCCCGAGGCCGCCGCCCGTGTCCGCGTCGAGGAGGGGGTCGCCGAGAAGCTGACCGATCCCACCGGCTCGGTCGATCTCATCTGGTGCAGGGACGTGCTCGTGCACGTGGCGGATCTGGAGACAGTGTTCGGCGAGTTCCGCCGGGTCCTCAAGCCCGGTGGCCGTGCGCTGGTCTACCAGATGACCGCCACGGACTGGCTCACGCCCGCGGAGGCGGCGTTCATGTGGCCGCCGGCCGGGATCCACGCCGCCAGCCTCGATCCGCAGCGGTTCGAGGCCGCGATCCTCGGCGCCGGTCTGGTCATCGAGCAGTGCATCCAGTTGCATGGTGAGGCCCGCGAACGCCTCGAGGAGGACGGCGTCGCGGTCAGCTCCAAGCAGTTGCTACAGGTGTCGCGGATGCTCCGGAACCGGGCGGCGTACGAGGAACGGTTCGGCACCGTGGCGTACGAGTACATGCTCACCGACTGCCTGTGGGGCGTGTACCAGATGATCGGCAAGCTGAACCCGCGTATCTACCTGCTGTCGGCCTGACGGCTCTGGAGTTCCCCCCACCTGCGACGAGTCAGTTGACGACGTGGTCAACCGTGCTGGGACGTGTCGATGATGAGGTCGGCGCGGTCACGACTGCCGTCGGAGGCGAAGAATGCCGCTTCCTCGGCCATCCATTTCTGCCAGAGCTGCTCGGCGCCGGCGAAGGCGCTGTCTCGGGCGAGGCCGCGCGCCAGTCGTAGGGGCGCTGGCGCATCGACCCAGATGGCGTAGGCGAGTCGACCGATCGTCTCGCGGCGGGTGCAGGTGACGCCTTCGAGAATGATGGTGGATGCCCAGGGCTGGGTCCTCCACTCGCCGAGGGTGTTGCCGTACCAGTCCGTCCAGTCTCTGGTCTGGTAGTGGGCATCCTCGCCGCGAAGAAGCGGCAAGAGCACCTGGACCTCGAAGCGTGGCCACCATCCGGCGAAGTCGTCCCACGATACGAAGTCGTCGATCGCGATGATCGGAGCGTCGAGCACCTCGGCGAGGTCGCGGGCGAGGTGGCTTTTCCGGAGCCGCTCGGCCCATCGATACCGACGATGCGTATGCCGTCGACCGGCTCGCGGCAGGCCACGGCGGCGGCGATCCGATCCACGAGGTCGATGGCCACGGACGGCAGTCTAGGCAATGCCCAGCCCTGCCTCGCGGCGCCGCTGCCACGTGTCCTGTCCAGCCGAAGGCTGCGGACGGCAGGCCGTTGACCAGCGGTTCGAAGGGTAGATTTGGACGATCGTCGGCGTGACCGTCCAGATCTACTTTTCGGATTTGTCGGGTCGCGTGAGTGTGGTCAGGGTGTGCGGGTCTCCCAGACTGGCTGTTGGGGTTCGTCGTTGTGCACGATGATGTCGGCGCGGTCGGCCGGGTGGGCCGTAGCGAAGTAGAGCTGTTGGGAGGGGATGTAACGCTCGCGCCAGCGGCGTTCGACTTCGTCCTGAGATGACATCTGGCGCTCTCGGATCACGGCACGATCCACGATTTTCTCGAGTGCGGTCGACACGAAGATGCGCAGCTCCCATCGGTCGACCAGTTCCGGGCGCATAAGGAAGACGCCGTCGAAGAGCAGCACGGCGTTGACAGAGGCAGTTGCGGCCGGCGAGGACAACACGGTATCTGCCGTCCGGTCGTAGACCGCGTGCTGGAAGCGCCGATCTCCACCTGGACCGAGCGGATCGAGCAGGACTCGGTTCAGCGCGTCGTAGTCATGGGTGTCGAAGTAGCAGCCTTCGGCCGAGTACTCGCCGCGTGGATAGCGCTGTGCCCGGGGGAAGAGGAAGTCGTCGATCGTCGCGCGGATGACGTCGTAACCTTGTGCGCGCAGGACGAGGGCCAGTTCGTCGGCGAGGGTGGTCTTGCCCGCGGCGGGCGGCCCGTCGATGGCGACCCTCGTCGGATGCTCGACTGAGACGGAGCCGACGGCCGCAGCCAGGCGGTCGAGCAAATCCTCGCGAGTGCCTTGGTTCATGTCCTGCCCCCGTCCCTGTCTGGACATTGCTCGTGGAAATCTGCTGCCTGAGTTACTTGTCCAGCAGCTCCCACTGCGGGGCCATCGGGAGTCCGGCCAAGGCGGCGATGGCGCGCGGTGGGAAGTCAGGCCAACTGTCACGTCGAGTGTCATGCCGGCGGTTGAGGTGCCGGTCGAGGAACAACTGCGTTCGGCGTAACCCGTCCATGCCGGTGGCGACGTCGAGGTCGCCCGACTCGATCGCGTCGGCGTACTCCTCAAGGTCGAGCACTCGGTATGGATGGTCGGGCGGCCCGACGATGACGTCGATCCAATGGTCATCGACGTGCACGGTGTCGCCGTTGTCGACGACTCTGACAAGGTCGCAATACCACCAACCGCGCTGCTGCCCGGGAAGATCACCGGCTGGTTGATCTGAAATCCGGTGTCGAGCAGTACGAAGCTGCGTTGCTCCCGATCGACTCCCTCCCAGGTGAATCCCCAGTCGTAGACGGTGGCGTCGCCGTCGCGGTAACCACGTGCGCGGATGCCGCCGTCGCGGATGACGGTCACGGTGGTTGGCATGGGCCGATAATGCCATCGCCCGGGATTTCTGGGTGACCAAGATCAGCAGCCCGCCGCGGTGCGGAAGATCTTGCGTTCGCGTCCGAGCAGCGGTCGTCCTCCGCGCTCTGGTGGCGCGTCGCGGCTCGGCCAAGGTGCGGGGTTGACGGCGGTGGCGAGGTAATCGGACTGCACTGCGGTGGGTCTCATGTAGTCGGCGATCCTGGGTTCGGATGTGTCATCGACGCTGACAGCCGGGGTGTTCGAGTCGGAGTAGGTGGTTGCTTCGGCGCTGGCGGCGACGGTGCCGATGAACAGGTCCATGCGGCGTGACCAGTCGCGGGCGAGGACGGACCCGACGTGGCGGTGGTAGAGGATTCCGCGTCCGCCGAGGCGGTTGCGGGCGAACCAGCGGGCGCTGCGGGCGTGCCGGTCGAGGCTGTGCTGATGGGCTTTCGGCGCGCTTTGGCCGCCGAAACCGCGCTGGGTGCGGTAGGTGGTTCGGGGCAGGCTGGGTGGTCGCCAGCAGTCGTCGTCGATCCAGTGGGCGATCGGGTCTTTGGCGACTTTGGGCTGGTAGTCGGATTGGCCGAGGCGGCGGCCGATCTCCTTGGCGAAGCGTTGTTGTCCGCCGGGGCCGCTCGCGGCGAGGCGCCGCCAGTGCAGGGAGCCGATGAGCGCGGCGAGTTTGACGGCTTCGGGGTAGGTCGCGGCGAACAGCCGGGAGGTGCTGAAGGAGGTCTCGGCAGTGTCGTGCGGGATGAGTTGGACGGCCCGGTCGTCCCAGTCGAGCTGCGCGTATTCGGGTTCGTGCGCGGGTTGGTCCCAGCGGTGCCCGCAGATGAGGAAGCCGGTGAGCACGGCGTCGTAGGTGGCGGCGGGGCCGAGGCGGTGCAGCAGCCGTAGGTGCGCGCGTTGCGCGGCGACGATCTCGGGCAGTTCGTCGAGGGTCGGGTAGGGCTGGTCGATCACGTCCGGCGGGCCGATCCAGATGCGGTGGCGGACGCAGACGTAGCGGTGGTGCGGCAGCAGTTGCCGGACTGGGCCGCCGGGGTGCCGGGCGGTGCAGCGGGGGCAGCCGTTCTGCGGTTCGTGGCGGTAGGCCAGCCAGTCGGGTTCGGGTCGGCGGATTTCGATGACGGCGCGGGTCAGCCGTTGTTCGGGGATGCCGGTGACGGCGGCGAGCAGGTCCGCGGCGATGAACCGGGCTGGGCTGGCCGGGGTGCGAGGCCGGCTGACTTGCTGCCAGAGTTCGCCGAAGGACAGGCCGTGCAGGTCGGCGAGCCGGGTGACGTAGGAGACGGCGGTCTCGTCGCGTGCGGGCGCGACAGCGATGGGCAGACGCGAGTGCATCAGGCGCTCGCGGCGGGCGTCTTCGCGCGTTCGCGGGTGCGTTGGCGGGGCTGGTCGGGCCGGGTGGCCCGTTCGGCGGCGTAGTCGACTGGGACCAGGTCGAGCAGGTCGCGGGTGATCTGTTCGGTGCCGTCCTCGATGGCCAGGATCGCGGCGCCACGGATGAGCTGGGAGAGGCTGCCGATCATGCCGGAGGTGCGCCGGTAGAGGTATTCGTCGAGTCCGACCAGCGTTCCGGGGGTGTGCTGGTGCAGGCGCAGGGCGGTTTCGAGAGTGGAGATCAGCGCCCGCCAGGCAGCGCGTTGTTCGCTGGTGCCGTAGGCGAACGGGGTGGACGCAATCAGGGTGAACCGGCCGGCGATCTGCCGTCCGCGGACGCCGGTGAACAGCCCTTCGGCTTCGACGTCGATGCCCGCATAGACGAACGTTGCCGGAAGCCGCTCGGCGAAGTATTTGAGCTGGTCGGACACCTCAGCCCCGGCGCGGGTGGTGAGGTTGAGGTTGTGGATCTCGTCCACCAGCACCAGCTCGACACCGGTGTTGGCGGCGGTCGCGCAGACCGCGTTGACGATGTCGGGCATGTTGGCCCGGGCGGAGAACTCCAGGCCGTAGAAGCGTGCGAACTCGACGGCGAGCATCTTCGCGGTCGCGGCCGGCGGGACGGTGACGTAGGCGACCGGGAGCCGGTGCCGGCTGTCCGGGTGACGTCGGCGGACGGCGCGTTCGTGGGTGCGGCCGAGCAGGGTCAATGCGGTGGTCTTGCCGGTGCCGGAGGCGCCGGACAGGATCAGGCCGCGCCGAGCGGAGATCTGTCGCCGGTTGAGCTGGACCAGGAGGCGGCCGGTGCCGAGCACCTGCCGGATGGTCGGGGTGTTCACCAGCGGCAGTTCGGCATGGTATTCGCGGCGGGCTTCGTCGTGGGCGACGCGTTGCCGCTGGTCCAGCGCCAACAGTTGCTTGGTGGTGAGCGTGGCTGGTGCTTCCGGCTGGTAGTCCACGAATCGGCGCCAGCCCTCTTTGGTGGTGGGCGGATCGTCCGGCGTGATGTCGTCGGAGGCCGGGTTCATATCCATCTTTCTGCTTCGGCGTCGGCGTCGAAGACCCCGAACGAGATGATGTCGGCGTCCGGTCCGGTGGGCTCGTCCGGTGGGGCAACGGCAGGTGTGGGGGCCGGGGGCCGGGGGCCGGTGACCGGCTTGGGCGGCGCGGGTGCGGGCGGCGATTCGGGCGCTGGCCTTGTCCGGTCCGTGCTCGGCGCGGGTGAGTAGTTCGTCGAGGATCCGGGCGGTCTCGGTCTCGGTGGCGCCGCGGCCGGCCAGGCGGCGGGCGTGGCGCCAGGTGAAGTCGGCGAACGGCGCGGAAACCATCGGCAGATAGGTCCAGGGGACGGTGATCCAGCCGTCCTGGGTGCGGATGAACACCTGGGAGACGTCGTAGGGGTCGTAGTGCACTTCCCAGAGACCGCGCCGGGCGGTCACTCCGGAGTGCTCCCGGCGCCAACGGCCGAGCGCCGGGCAGTCGTAGGTGCGGTTGTCGATCCGGATGCCGTAGTCGTTGATCTGGCGCCATTCGACCGGCAGGAGTTCGAGGTAGTCGTCGCTGCTGAGGGTGAGCGGGAGATAGCCTGCGACGGCGACCAGGGCCGAGTATTTCTCGTTTGGTGTCAGCATCCGTCGGGGCTGGTGCGGATCGCGTAGCGCGTCGTGCGGCCGGTGCTGCCAGCCGACGATCAACCACTCGTCGAGCAGGTCCTGCAGCTCATCGATGGTCCATTCGGCGGCGAGATTACGGCCGCGCAGGGTCGGGTTCGCTCCGGTGTAGCCGGCGACGTGCTGCGCGAACAGCGTCTTAATCGATTTGTGGGTGGCCTCGACGACACCTTTGTCGGTCGGGGTGTCCTTGCGAGCCGGCTGGACGGAGATGCCGAGGCGGTTGCAGGCCCGGTCGAACGTCTCGGAGACGAAGACGCGGCCGTGATCGATCACGATCTGGTCCGGGACGATGACCGGCCGGGCGGCGGCCTCACGCATCCGGGCATCGACGTCGAGCAGCCGGGCATGCGGCATCCGGGAGGCGGACAGTCGCAGCGCGTTGGCCCAGCCCGGCCGCATCGGTTCCGGGACCAGCATTTTGGCCAGCAGCAGTGCCGCGTCGACGGCCTTGGTGCCGACCGGGCGCAGCACTGCGGCGCAGACAGTGCGGGTGGCGACGTCGACGGCGATGGTCATGTCGGCGCGGACCGGCAGGCCGTCGTCGAGCAGCACCATCACGTCGATCGGGGTGGAGTCGATCTGGACCTGTTCGCCGGGCCGCGCGGCGAACGTCGGGGTGAACATCCCGGCCGGCCGGTTCGCTGTCTGCCGGCGGGTGACCGCCGAGCCGAAGGTGTGCTTGCCCGTGGTGAGCCGGTCCATCAGGGCGTAGAACGTCGAGCGTCCGGGCAGCGGCACTTCCCCGACGCCGTGGAGTTCTTCGACGCGTTTGACGGCCCGGCGCATCAGCCGCGACCGGGTGCCGGTCGAGATGTCCGTCTCGGCGTCGATCACCTCGCGCAGGGCATCCACCAGCCGGGCGTCGGCCCTGCCGGTCGCTTCCCAAGCGCGCACTGCCCGCTGATCGACCAGGCCCCAAAGCCCCTGCGCGAGGTAGCGGGCGCGGCGGCTCTCGATCGTGCGGGAGGTGACGCCCAGCTCGGCGGCTTTGGCCCGCTGCCGGGCCGCGAGGCTGTGGAGGGCCGGGTCGTATTCGGGACGCGCGGCTGTGCCGGGCGCCGCGGCGGGCGGCAGCCCGGTCTCGACCTCGACGAGGTGCCGTTCCCACTGCTTGGCGGCAGCGAGCACGTCGTCCGCGACGGCGTCGAGCAGACCGAACGGCTCGACCGCCGGC
The DNA here is from genome assembly GCF_042666615.1 of Plantactinospora sp. GCM10030261. Taxonomy (NCBI): domain Bacteria; kingdom Bacillati; phylum Actinomycetota; class Actinomycetes; order Micromonosporales; family Micromonosporaceae; genus Plantactinospora; species Plantactinospora sp. GCM10030261. The sequence goes on along the minus strand of NZ_JBHTDD010000023.1, from coordinate 16,542 downwards.
ATCGGGTCGGCGTCGATGACCGCGAACCCTGGCGAGGCCATCAGATGTCCCGCCAGGATGATCTGCTCCGTGCCCGAGCCCGAGCGCAGCCGGACCGAGGTGCCGGCCAGCCCGACGACCTGGTGGTCCTCGCCGTCGAAGTGGACGGTGTCGCCGGGGCGCAGCGCCGGCCGGTCGATCGCCATCAGCTCATCGCCTGCGTGATCACGGCGTCCGGATGCAGCGGCGTCGACAGGTCGATGTCGAGGTCGTGGCGCCAGAGCAGGTGGAACAGAACCGGCAGCACCGCGATCGGTTCGCCGACCGCTTCGGCCGCGGTCATTAGCGGTAGCGGCGCGGCGCATGCTTCGCGGAGCGCGGCGGCGATCGGCGCGATGTCATGACGCGGGTGTCGGTAGCCGGCCAGCCAGCGGACGTTCGCGGTCAGGATCGCGTTGGTGGCCCCGGCCAGCCGGTAGCGCCAGCCGATCTGCTCGCAGGCCGCCCGGGTGACCTCGAAGATGGCCGCGTCCTTCGGCTTGATCCGTTCGACGGGCCGGCAGTCCACCACCAAGGCGCTGCCGTCGTGCAGCCGGGCGAAGTAGTCCGGCGCGTGGGAACGGGTCTTGCCGTTCTCGGCGGTCCAAAACAGCCAGAACGGCTGCGAGGACACGGCCGCCACCGCCGGGTCGAAGTCGAGCAGCATCAGGTTGTCGCGTTCCAGCCACGACTCGAACCCGACGTGCGCGCCCATCGTGGCCGACCACCACCGGCCCGGATAGTGCCTCTGGCCCTTGTAGGAGGGAAACCGGCGCACCGGCAGGCAACGCTCGAACTCCATCGACCAGGCATCCCGCAGCAAGATCCGTCGTTCGACGCCGTCCTCGGTGACGAACCCGATCTCGAACCCGTCACCGAGCGGACCGGTAACACCGCCCGTCAGCGCGCGGAGCGCCGTCATGCCGGAGCCTGCTCGCTGGTAACGCCGAGCTGATGCAGTCCGAGGCGACGCTCAAGCTGCCGCGCCAAGTTCTGGCATCGGCGAAAGTCGTTACGAGCCCAGACCGTCGGCCCATCCTGCCGGACCAGCGTCGCAACGATGTGAATGTGCTCGTCGGCATGACGAACCGCCACCCACCGCGCCCCGCCCGGGTCGCCGGACGGTGCCACCCCGACCGCGTCAACGAACTCGGCCGCGATCGAACCCCACTGCTCGTCAGACAAGATTCGATCCGCCGGATGGTTGTACACCGAGCAGTGCCAGACCGGCCGCCGCGGCGGCCGGATCCCGGCGACGACGGGCTGTTCCAGCAGCCTCGAAAGCCGGCCCACCGAAACACCCGAGGCCGGCCCCAGCGCGGCCACGCCACCGACAGCGGCCCACGGCCAGGCACCGACCAACCGAGGATCATCGTGTTCGCCCTGATCACCAGGGCCGAACAGATAGCGCAGAAGATCACCCACGCCTGTGCTGCGGGCACGAACCCGGCAGATCACGACCGCTTGAGCAGCCCGTGCAGCCGGTCGGCCAGCTCGTCCACCCGATCCACCGCAGCGGCGCACCGGTTGGCGTCGAGTACGGCGACTGCGCTGACCAGCGCGGTCCGGACGGCGAAAAGGTCGCGTTGCAGACACGCCAGCTCAGGACCGGATCCAGGGGCGGCGGTGCCGGTCGCCGAGCGAGCGGCAGCGACCGTGACCTCACCCGCGTACCCTGACGGCGTCAGCCCGGCCAGCCCAGCAGCGGCCTCGACCTGCTGAAACTCCTCGTCCGACAGGCGGACGAAGACCCTGCGCGGCCGACCAGGCGAAACATGCCCACGATGCCGAGCTGCCGGGGTCTCCAAAGCAGCCCCAGACAATGCGGAGAGATCAACATCCACGCCGGGATTCTGCACCCTCGACGATCTTCATCCACAGTCGACCCCCGAAGAGTTGGTCCGGACACCGAAGCGACCACCGAAAGGTAAGTCCGGACACCGAAGGGTTCGCGTGGACAGGACACCACGGGCCACCAGATTCGCTGGGCGAAGCGGCCTCGGTCGATTAGAATGTATGTACTAATTCGGCTCCTGATCAGGGAGGACGGCCGTGACCGCACCCGCTCCCGCCACCACCTCACCCCTCCCCTACGCAACTCTCCTGGCCTTCACCCGGTACGTCGACCGCAGCGGCCCCGCCAAGGCGTCGTTCGTGGGCGGGCTGCGCAAGCAGCGGGCCAGCGGCTCCGGCTTCAACCCGCACGGCCAGCTCGTCAAGGCACTCAAGGCGGACATCACGTTCCGCACCGGTGGCCAGCATCTCGCCGAGATCGCCGACCAGGTCAAGCCGCGGTGGAAGCCGTTGTACGAGGCACTCGTGCCCGGAGCGGTGGCCTTCCTGCACTCGCTAGGCGACCCTGCCGAGGTGGATCTGGCGCAGACCCGGGACGCCCTCGGTATGGTGGGCGACCTACCCGTCAAGATCAACCCGCATTTCGGGCTGCGCTACGCCGACGGCCACGGCGAGGCCGTCCGGCTCTACTTCGACGAGACCCCGCCCAGCCAGGAGCAGACGCTGGCGACGCTGCACCTGATGGGCCGGCACATGGACCAGGTGCTGCCGCACGCCGAGCCGGTGCTTGTCGACGTGCGCCGCGGCACGGTGCACCGACCGCCCGCCAGCACCCGGGCCGACCAGGTGGAACGCTGGCTCGCCGGCGAAGCCGCCGCCTTCCGGGCGATCTGGTCCACCGCCGCCTGACCGGACCGGTTCCGCACCGGTCCCGGCCAGCACAATCCGGCCCCGGCGGCGACCACGCCGCCGGGGCATGTGCCGTCCTGTCCGGTCGGCGCGTCACCCGACCTGGTACGGGCGCATCATCTCGTTGTCCTCGTGTTCCAGGATGTGGCAGTGCCAGACATACCGGCCGGCCACGTCGAACCGGGCGGCGATCCGGGTGATCTCCCCGGGTAGGGCGGTCACCGTGTCGTGGAAGCCACGCTCCTGCGGAGGCGGCGGCACCCGGCCGTCGACACCCCGGCCGAGCACCTGGAACTGCACCAGGTGCAGGTGGATCGGATGCGCGTCCATTGTGGTGTTGTGCAGTTCCCACACCTCGGTCGCGCCGAGCCGGGGGCACTCGGTAACCGTGTCGTGCCAGCGCAGCGGGGTCGGCACCCCGCCCCCCGACACGGTACCCAGCAGAGCGGCCACCGGTCCGACGTCATCCACCACCGTCGAGTCCTGCTCGGCCAGCAGCAGCCGGCGGACGGCCGACGGCCGGCCCAGCGGGGTGAATCGCGGCAGCCGGAGCCGGTCCGGCGGCACGCTCGGATCAGGTCCGTCACGCGGACCGACCACGAACTTGAGCACCTGGCCGGTCGTGTCCGCGTCCGCCGGCGGGAAGTCGACCCCGACCGCGCCCCCGGCGAACGGCCCGTCCGGGCCTTCGTTGATCAGATACAGTTCGGCACCCACCGGTACGCCGGAAAAGTCCACGATCGCGTCCACCCGCTGGGCCGGCGCCACCAGCACCGAGTCATGCTCGACCGGCGCCGGCAGGAAACCGCCGTCGCTACCGATCTGCCAGATCGGCAGGGCACTCGGCGCCGGCCGCGGCGCCAACGGGTCGGAGGCGATCCGCAGGATGAGGAACCGCGAGTTGCACCCGTTCAGCAGCCGGAGCCGGTAGCGCTGCCGCCCCACCGGCAGCACCGGCCAGGTCCGACCGTTGACCACGATGGTGTCGCCGAACACCTCCGGGTGCCAGATCGGCGGCACGTCGGTGACCGGCACGTACGGGCCGGGGTAGCCGTCGAACGTCGACCGGATCGCCGGGTAGTGCAGCGCCCCGGCCACGGTGAACGTGCGGTCCTGGATGGCGATCGGGATCTCGCGGTACCGCAGCCCCGGTGGATCACCGGGAGCCGGCGCCGGGCCGGGCAGCACCCCCGGCGCCAGGTCAGCGGCACCGCCGCGCAGCAGATAGAAGCCGGCGGGCCCGGCGTACACGTTCTGCCTGGTCATGCCGAGTGTGTGGTCGTGCAGCCACTCGGTGGCGGCCCGCTGGTCGTTGTCGTACTGGAAAGTCGCCGACCCGGGTGCCCACCGGACGCCGGTCCGGCGCTGGAACGCCGCCCGGAACTCGTCGTAGAAGCTGCCCACCCGGGCGTACCCGGCGGGGATGTCCACCGCGTTGGGCAACCACCACGCCTCCGGGTAGCCGTCGCTGTCCGGGCGGGTGTGCCCGCCGTGCAGGTGGACCACCATCGGCACCGGCCCCCGGTACGGCCCGGGGGTGCCGGTGAAGTCGGGCATCGAGTCCCGGCCGGTGACGCCGCCCGGCGGATTGGCCCAGTGCAGGGTGGGGTCGACCGGCAGCAGGTGCGGCAGGTACCGGCCCCGCCCATCGACAAGCTGGTTGAGCCAGGTCACCCGGACCGGCCGGCCGACCCGGGCCACGATCGTGAACGCCGGGTACGAGAAGGTGCCGCGGTGGGCAGCCGAGCCGTACCCCCAGACCGTGGTGGCCGGCAGGCCCACCGGCAGGATCTGCTGCCGGAACTGGCGGACGGCGATCAGGTACCGGTCGATCCCGCCGGCCCGGCTCACCGCCGGCATGGCCGGCGGGATCGGCAGCACCGAGCCGTACTTGGGCACGGCGGTCGGGTCGAGCAGCGGACCGGCGGCCCGCGGCGGGGCGGCCGGGCTCGGCGACCCCGCCGCCGCGCGCCGGCCGGGCAGCGCCCCGCCCAGCACCAACGCCCCCGCCACCCGCGAGGAGGATGCCTCGCCGACTGATCATGGCTACCTCCGCGGTACGACGGACTGGATACGCGACGCTGGCGGTCGAAAAATACCGCTATGTAGTGATCAGATGGGGCCGACTGTCGTTGATCCGGCTCCCGGGAGTTGAGACCCGATCAGGCGGCTCTCGGCGCCCGGGAGTTCGGAGCCGATCAGGCGGCTCGCGGCGCCCGGGAGCGGAGGGCGGCCCGCACTTCGGCGAGAAACCCGTCAAAGTCCTCCCGCAGCCGCTGGCCGGTGACGTGCAGGACGATCCAGTCGCCGCCGAGCAGCCGGTTCAGCCGCCGGCGGTCCCTGTGCAGCTGTTCGGCGGTGCTGTGCCAGACGCCGTCGTATTCGATCGCGATCCGAAGCTCGGGCCAGGCCAGGTCCACGCGGGCGAGGAACCGGCCGCCGTCGGTCACCACGTGCTGGGCCACCGGCCGAGGCAGGCCAGCCAGCACCAGCCGGACCCGCACCCGTGACTCCTGCGGCGACTCGGCTGCCGGGTCGGCCAGGTCGACGGCCCGGAGCAGCTTGCGCCAACCGCGTCGACCGGTCCACCCGAGGGCGTAATCGCGCAGCCCCGGCACGGTCACCAGGCGCCGGCCGAGCATCGCGTCGATGAGCACCACGGCCTCCACCGGATCCAACCAACTCGCCAGATCCCAGCAGGTCCGGACCGGTGACGTGGTGACCATGCCGGCCCGCTCCACCAACTCCGGCCCGGACAGCGTGGCCCGATGCACCCGCAACCCGTTGACCGGCTCGAACTGGCAGGCCGACGGCACCAGAACCTCGACCGGATCGGTGCCGGCCAGCCTGGTCACCTCGAACAGCGCCGCCGCCGATCGCCCGGCGATGGCACCGCCGGGCGGTAGCAGCAGGCGCGCGGCGGCGAGGCACCGCAGTCGGTGGGACGCCGGCACGTCCGCGTCCGCGTAGCCGTCGCGGAACAATGGCCGCCACGCCGAGCTGCGGAGTTCATCCCAGGTCAGCAGACCCTGGTCGACCGCTCTGGATCCACGGAACACCCGCCCCCCGGATCGGCGGCGGGCGGCGCGGAGAGACAGGCATGCCGAGCACGATGCCAACGAACGCCCGCGCCAGCCACCACCCCCTGTGGATATCGGCGACGGTGCTGACCGGGCCTGTGGACAACCGTCGGCACCTCGGCGGCATCCGCCGCAGGGCGCAACCTGCTTGACCACCCCCGACACACCGCTTGATCACCCTCGATCGGGCATTTAGGTGCCTGCGGGCGACTGCGAGGGCCCTGGATCCCGGAACGAGGGTGATCAGGGGTGGGGCGGCAGGGCGCGGGCGCGGGAGGCGGGCGCGGGAGGCGGGCGACGAGTGCGGGCGACCGGCGCGGGCGGCGGGTCAGGCCGGCGGTTCCGGCGGCAGGTCGGTGAGCGGTAGCGCGCGCAGCGCGTCCAGCGGGCCGATGATGACGGTGATCGACGGTGCGTGTTCGCGCAGCACGGCCCGGCAGCGACCGCAGGGCGGGAACACGGTGCGCCCGCCGTCGCCCACCGCGACGATCGCGACCGGGTCGCGTACCCCCTGGGTGGCCGCCGCGCCGAGCGCCACCACCTCGGCGCACGTCTCGCCGACCGGGTAGCGCAGGTTCACCCCGGTGAAGACCCGGCCGTCCGGGCCGAGCACCGCTGCGGCGACGGTGTGCGCCGCCCCCCGGCAGCGCAACCGGGCCACCGCCCCGGCCGCCTGGACCAGCGCCCGCTCGGTCGGTTCCATCGCCCTGCTCCCCTAAGGTCTGTGCCGCGTCCGCGGCCGGCCCGGCCGAGAACGTCGGCGCGGACCTCAGCCACCGTCATCCACCCCGGCCAAGCGTCCGCCCCCGACCCCGGGCGACACCGGGTTGCCGTGATCATCCACACCGAGGATAACCACGGGCCGTCCGGCCGCCCCGTGCCTATTCTTGGCGACGACATGCAGACTCCACCCGCCGCCGTCGACAGTCCGTCGCTGCCCGACCTGACCGCGCGGCTGACCGACCTCGCCTTCACCGACCAGCGCCGGATCCAGCGGCGACTGGACGGCGTGCGGCGCGTCCGCGATCCGGGGCGCCGGGCGGCCACCCTCGCCGAGATCGCCGGCGACATCGCCACAGCCGAGGACCGGTTGTCCAGGCGGCGCGCGGCGGTGCCCGTCATCACGTACCCGGAGGAGTTGCCGGTCAGCGAGCGCCGCGCGGAGATCGCGGCGGCGATCCGCGATCACCAGGTCGTCGTGGTGGCCGGTGAGACCGGTTCCGGCAAGACCACCCAGCTTCCCAAGATCTGCCTGGAGCTGGGACGCGGGATCCGCGGCCGGATCGGGCACACGCAACCCCGCCGGCTGGCCGCCCGCACGGTCGCCGACCGGATCGCCGAGGAACTCGGCACCGAGCTCGGCGAGGTGGTCGGCTACAAGGTCCGGTTCACCGACCAGGTCGGCGACCGGACGCTTGTCAAGCTGATGACCGACGGCATCCTGCTGGCCGAGTTGCAGCAGGACCGGATGCTGCGCCAGTACGACACGCTGATCATCGACGAGGCGCACGAACGTAGCCTCAACATCGATTTCATCCTGGGCTACCTCAGGCAACTGCTTCCCCGCCGGCCCGACCTCAAGGTGATCATTACATCGGCGACCATCGACCCGGAGCGCTTCGCCCGGCACTTCGCCGCGGACGTCGGCGGCGAACCCACGCCGGCGCCGATCGTCGAGGTGTCCGGTCGCACCTACCCGGTCGAGGTGCGCTACCGACCGCTGATCGAGGCGGCCGACGAGGATGCCGACGGCGACGAGGACACCGTCCGCGACCAGATCCAGGCCATCGGCGACGCCGTCGAGGAACTGGCCGCCGAGGGGCCCGGCGACATCCTGGTCTTCCTCAGCGGGGAACGGGAGATCCGGGACACCGCCGACGCGCTCGGCAAGCTCGTCGAAAAGAAGCGAGGGCTGCGCGGCACCGAGATCCTGCCGCTGTACGCCCGGTTGTCCAGCGCCGAGCAGCACCGGGTCTTCCAGCCCCACGGTGGACGGCGGGTCGTGCTGGCCACCAACGTCGCGGAGACCTCGCTCACCGTCCCCGGCATCCGGTACGTGGTGGACCCCGGCACCGCCCGGATCTCCCGCTACAGCAACCGGCTCAAGGTGCAGCGGCTACCCATCGAACCGATCTCCCAGGCCTCGGCCAACCAGCGCGCCGGCCGGTGCGGCCGGGTCGCCGCCGGCATCTGCGTCCGGCTCTACGACGAGCAGGACTACCTGGCCCGGCCCGAGTTCACCGACCCGGAGATCCTGCGAACCAGCCTCGCCTCGGTCATCCTCCAGATGACCGCGATCGGGCTCGGTGACATCGGCGCCTTCCCGTTCGTCGAGCCGCCCGAGCGGCGCAACGTCACCGACGGCGTCAACCTGCTGCACGAGCTGAACGCCCTGGACCCGGCCGGCACCGAGACCGACCGGCGGCTCACCCCGCTCGGCCGGCGGCTGGCCCAGTTGCCGGTCGACCCGCGGCTGGCCCGGATGGTGTTGGAGGGCGAGCGCAACGGCTGCCTCACCGAGGTCATGGTGATCGCCGCGGCGCTGTCCATCCAGGATCCCCGGGAGCGGCCGGCCGACAGGCAGGCTCAGGCCGACCAGGCACACGCCCGGTTCGCCGACAAGGAGTCGGACTTCGTCGCCTACCTGAACCTGTGGCGCCACCTGCGGGAGCGGCAGCGGGAACTGTCGTCAAGCGCGTTCCGCCGGATGTGCAAGGCGGAGTACCTGAACTACCTGCGGGTGCGCGAGTGGCAGGACATCGTCAGCCAGCTCCGCCAGGCGATGACCGCCGACGGCGGGCGGCGCGGGCGGCGTACTTCGGCGGCAGTGGACGGCGACCGGCGCGGCGCGGAGGTCGCGGACGCCGGGCGAGCGGATCGGCGGGCCGCGGACGCCGAGACCGGCGGGCGATCGGACCGGCGGCGCGCTGCCGGCGCTGACCTACCCACCGAGATCGACACGCCGCGGGTGCACCAGGCGCTGCTGGCCGGGCTGCTGTCACACGTCGGCCTCAAGGACGCCCAGAAGCACGAGTACCTGGGTGCCCGGGGGGCGAAGTTCGGCCTCTTCCCGGGCTCGGCGCTGTTCAGGAAGCCGCCGCGCTGGGTGATGTCCGCCGAACTGGTGGAGACCTCCCGGCTGTGGGGTCGGGTCAACGGCCGGATCGAGCCGGAGTGGGTCGAGCCGCTCGCCCAGCACCTGGTGAAACGCAGCTACAGCGAGCCGCACTGGGAGAAGAAGCAGGCGGCCGTGATGGCGTACGAGAAGGTGACGCTGTACGGCATCCCGCTTGTCACCTCCCGCAAGGTCAACTTCGGCCGGATCGACCCGGTGCTCAGCCGGGAGCTGTTCATCCGGCACGCCCTGGTGGAGGGGGACTGGCAGACGCACCACCAGTTCTGGCGGGACAACCAGCGGCTGCTCGCCGAGATCGAGGAACTGGAGCACCGGACTCGCCGCCGGGACATCCTTGTCGACGACGAGACCGTGTTCGCCTTCTACGACGAGCGGATCCCGGCCGACGTGGTCTCCGGTCGGCACTTCGACGCCTGGTGGAAGAAGACCCGCCGGGACCGGCCGGACCTGCTCACCTTCACCCGCGACCTGCTGACCAACGCCGGCCGGGGCGGTGTCGACCAGGCCGACTTCCCGGACGAGTGGCACTCCGACGGGATTGCGCTGCCATTGACGTACCGGTTCGAGCCGGGCACCGACGTCGACGGGGTGACCGTCGACATCCCGCTGCCGATGCTCAACCGGGTGTCCGCCGACAGCTTCGACTGGCAGGTGCCCGGGCTACGCGAGGAACTCGTGATCGCGTTGATCCGGTCGCTGCCCAAGGCGGTGCGGCGCAACTTCGTGCCGGTCCCGGACTTCGCCCGGGCGGCGCTCGCGGCGATCCGACCGGGCGCCGAACCGCTGCCGGACGCGCTCACCCGCGAACTACGCCGGATGACCGGGGTGACCGTGTCACGGGACGCCTGGGACCCGGCGAAACTGCCGGCCCACCTGCGGCTCAACTACCGGGTACTGGACGAGCGTAACCAGCCGGTCGCCGAGGGCCGGGACCTGCCGGCCCTGCAACGCCAGCTCCGCGCGGAGGTACGCCAGGTGGTGGCCGATGCCGCGCCGGAGGTGGCCCGCACCGGGCTGACCGAATGGAGCATCGGCACCCTGCCCCGCACCATCGAGCAGAACCGGGCCGGCTATCCGGTCACCGCGTACCCGGCGCTTGTGGACGAGGGGACGAGCGTCGGGGTGAAGGTCTTCGACACCCCCGCCGAGCAGGACGCGGCGCACTGGGCCGGCACCCGACGGCTGCTCCGGCTCACCGTGGCGTCGCCCGCGAAGATCCTCCAGGGGCGGCTGAGCAACGAGGCGAAGCTGGCGCTCAGCCGGAACCCGCACGGCGGGGTGCAGCAGCTCATCGAGGACGCGGCCGGGGCGGCCATCGACCAGCTGATGGCCGACGCGGGCGGGCCGGCCTGGGACGCGGCCGGCTTCGCAACGCTGCGGGACAAGGTCCGGGCCGGGCTTGTCGACACCGTGGTCGAGGTCATGGACCGGACCCGCGCGGTGCTCGCCGCCGCGTACGTCGTGGAGCAGCGCCTCGGCGCCACGAAGAACCTGGCGGTGGTGGCCGCGCTCGCCGACATCCGCGACCAGCTCGCCGGGCTGGTGCACGCCGGCTTCATCACCGAGACCGGGTACGCCCGGCTGCCGGACCTGCTGCGCTACCTCACCGCGATCGAGCGTCGGCTGGACCGGCTGCCCGGCAACCCGCAGCGGGACCGGCAGCAGCAGGAGCGGGTCGCGGTGGTGCGTAAGGAGTACGCGGACCTGCTCGCCGCTCTGCCGCCGGGGCGCCGGAACGATCCGGCGGTACGGCGGATCCGCTGGATGATCGAGGAGCTGCGGGTGAACGTCTTCGCCCAGGCGCTGGGCACCCCGTACCCGGTGTCGGAGCAGCGGATCTACCGGGCGATGGACGACGCCGAGGGCCGCTGAGCCGCCGTCCGGGCGACCGGCGCCGGCCGGCGCGCCTCGGGCCGTTCTTCGGGCTCAACGGGGGATGCGGTTTCCGGATACAGGTGTGCCCATCGCTGCCGGTTGTCCCGATACCAGGCGTACACCTCGGCGAGACCGTCGGCGAAACTGATCTGCGGCTCGAACCCCAACTCCTCCTGAACCTTGCGGAAGTCCAACGAGTAACGCTGGTCCTGGACCTTGCGGTCGGCCACGTACCGCACCCGGTCCCAGCCCGCCCCGTGTAGTTGGAGGATCCGTTCCGCGAGCGCCTGGTTCGTCAACTCGATGTCTCCGCCGATGTTGTAGATCTCGCCCGCCCGGCCCTTGCCCAGCACCAACGAGATGGCTCGACAATGGTCGTCCACATGGAGCCATTCCCGAACCGCGCGGCCGTCACCGTGCAGCGTGATGTCCTGACCGGCGAGCAGGCTCGTCACGAACTTCGGGATGACCTTCTCAACATGCTGGTACGGACCGTAGTTGTTGGCGCAGCGGGTAATTGAAAGGTCAAGGTCGTAGGTGCGCCAGTAGGCGCGGACCAGGCAGTCACTGGCCGCCTTGGACGCGGCATAGGGCGTGTTGGGTTCGAGCAGGCAGCGCTCGTCCCAGGAACCGCTGGCGATCGAGCCGTAGACCTCGTCGGTGGACACGTGGACCACCCGCGCCACGCCACTTCGTACACATTCGGCCATCAGCAGGTGGGAACCCATCACATTGGTCTCAATGAACTCCGTCGGATCGTCGATGGAGCGGTCGACGTGGGACTCGGCGGCGAAATGGACCACCGCGTCGTGACCGGGCACCACGTCGCCGAGCATTCGCCGGTCACAGACATCGCCCGCCACGAAGGTCAACCGGGGATGCGTCGCGGGGATGCTGCTCCGATCGCTGGCATAGGTCAGCTTGTCGACCACGGTCACCTCGCAGTCCTCCAAGCCGACGTACCGTCCGTCCAGCAGGCTCCGGGTGAAGTGCGACCCGATGAAACCCGCGCCGCCGGTCACCAGGATTCTCATGTAGGGCCTCCTGCCGCGCGAGCGTCTCGCGCACTCCTGTGCACCCCGCGGAGACCGCGCAGGCCACTGCCGTCAACGTCTCCGGCCATCTCGCCTCAAGCCGGCCAGACAGAATACGGATATTTGTCACGTAACTGACTATTGAGGACTAATAGTAGGTGACTTCGCCGTCCACGACGTGGATAACGGGACGTGGAGGTCAAACGACATCGCCAAACGGGAAACCCGGCATGGCTCCCGCTCGGCTCAGTACGGTTCGACGCCGTCGGGCAGGCGTCCCTGGGCGGCACTCTCCCGGACGAAGTCCAGCAGGATCCGGCGCAGCTCGCGGGCGGCGTGGGTGAGGGCGACCTCGCGCCGGCGGGCCAGCGCGATGGTTCGGTGGATGCCGGGCGGGGCGATCCGGGTGGTCCGTACGCGCCGCCGGCCGGACACCACGATCCCGGGCACCAGCGCCACGCCCAGTCCGGCCTCGACGAAGCTGAGCACCGCGTCCATCTCGCCGCCCTCGACGGCGAACCGGGGCTCGAAGCCGGCGGCCCGGCAGGCCGCGAGGGTGGCGTCGCGCAGGTCGTAGCCGGTCCGGAACATCACAAGCGGCTGCTCGCGCAGGTCGGTGATGGCGACCTGGCCAGTGGTCCCGGCCGCCGGCAGCGGATCGAGGGAGGCCACCACGAGGCTCTCCCGCAGCAGCGGCTCGGTACGCAGGCCCGGGTCGGCGCCGCGGGCGGACTGGATGACGAGGGCGAGGTCCAGTTCACCGCGCAGCAGGTCACGGACCAGGTCCTGCGAGCCGCCCTCCTCGATCCGCAGGTCGACGCCGGGGTGGGCGTCGCGGAACCGGCGCAGCACCGGCGGCGCCAGCGAGGTGCACAGGCTCGGGGTGGCCCCGAGCCGCAGCCGCCCCCGCCGGACGCCGACCACGTCGTTGACCTCGTGCCGGGCGGTCTCGACGTCGGCCAGGATCCGGGTGGCCAGCGGGAGCAGCACCTCCCCGGCGGCGGTCAGCGCGATGTTGCCGCGGACGCGTTCGAACAGCGCGGCGCCGAGGTCACGCTCAAGGGCGTGAATCTGTTTGCTCAGGGATGGCTGGGTGATGCCGACCAGATCGGCGGCATGAGTGAAATGCCGGGTTTCCGCCAGCGCGACGAAGTACTTCAACTGGTGAAGCTGCACGCTGTATAGCCTACAGCTATCAAATATGAGGGTTCGATGCATTGGACGACTGGTAAGGGCCGACCTAGCGTCGAGGGGGTGGTAGTAGCGAGCCGTACCCCGATCCGCTCCTCCGTGGGCCTCAAGGCCGTCATGGCGGTCTCCGGGATCATCCTGGTGCTCTTCCTCATCGCCCACATGCTGGGCAACCTCAAGATCTTCACGGGCGAGACGGCGTTCGACAGCTACGCCCACTGGCTGCGGACCATCGGCAGCCCGGTGCTACCGAACACCTGGTACCTGTGGCTGCAACGCGGCGTACTGACGGCCGCCGTGCTGGCGCACATCTGGGCGGCCACCGTGCTGGCGCTGCGGGCCCGCGCCGCCCGACCGGTCCGGTACGCCCACCGACGCCCGGTGCGGGGCAGCTACGCCGCCCGCACCATGCGCTGGGGCGGCGTGATCATCCTGCTCTTCGTGATCTACCACCTGCTGGACCTGACCACCGGCACCCTCAACCCGGTGGGCGACCCCAGCCGCCCGTACGCCCAGGTGGTCGCGGACTTCGCCCCGCACCGCTGGTACGTGACGCTGTTCTACACCCTGGCCGTCGTGGCCCTCGGCTTCCACCTGCGGCACGGCGTCTTCTCCGCGCTGCGCAGCCTCGGCCAGCAGCGCCCTCGCGGCGAGCGGACCGCCCGCGCGGTCGCCCTCGTTTTCGCCGTCGCGCTGAGCGCCGGCTACCTGGTGGTTCCGTTCGCCGTACTCACCGGATTGGTGTCCTGACATGCTCTACACCGAAGGCCGACCCATCGCCGACGGCACCGCGCCGGACGGTCCCATCGAGGACCGGTGGAGCCGCCGCCGGTTCGAGGCCAAGCTGGTCAACCCGGCGAACCGGCGCAAGCTACGGGTGATCGTGGTCGGCACCGGACTGGCCGGCGGCTCGGCCGCCGCCACCCTGGGCGAACTCGGCTACCAGGTCACCTCGTTCTGCTACCAGGACAGCCCGCGCCGGGCCCACTCGATCGCCGCCCAGGGCGGGATCAACGCGGCCAAGAACTACCGCAACGACGGCGACTCGATCCACCGGCTGTTCTACGACACCGTCAAGGGCGGCGACTTCCGCTCCCGGGAGTCCAACGTGCACCGGCTCGCCGAGGTCTCCGTGGAGATCATCGACCAGTGCGTCGCCCAGGGCGTGCCGTTCGCCCGCGAGTACGGCGGCCTGCTGGACACCCGGTCCTTCGGCGGCGCGCAGGTGCAACGCACCTTCTACGCCCGCGGGCAGACCGGCCAGCAACTGCTGCTCGGCGCCTACCAGGCCCTCGAACGGCAGATCGGGCTGGGCACCGTGACGATGCACTCCCGGCACGAGATGCTGGAACTGGTCGTCATCGACGGCCGGGCCCGTGGCGTGGTGGTCCGCGACCTGGTCACCGGCGAGATCGAGACGCACCTCGCGGACGCCGTGGTGCTCGCCACCGGTGGCTACGGCAACGTCTTCTACCTGTCCACAAACGCCAAGGGCTGCAACGTCACGGCCACCTGGCGGGCACACCGCAAGGGCGCGTACTTCGCCAACCCGTGCTACACCCAGATCCACCCCACCTGCATCCCCGTCTCCGGCGGGCACCAGTCGAAGCTCACCCTGATGAGCGAGTCGCTGCGCAACGACGGCCGGGTCTGGGTGCCGGCCCAGGCCGGCGACACCCGGCCGCCCCGGGAGATCCCCGAGGACGAGCGGGACTACTACCTCGAACGGATGTACCCGTCGTTCGGCAACCTGGTGCCCCGGGACATCGCCTCCCGGGCCGCGAAGAACGTCTGCGACTCCGGCCGCGGCGTCGGCACCACCGGGCTCGGCGTCTACCTCGACTTCGCCGACGCCATCGGCCGGCTGGGCCGGCAGGCCGTCGCCGACCGCTACGGCAACCTCTTCGAGATGTACGAGCGGATCACCGGCGAGGACCCGTACGAGGTGCCGATGCGGATCTATCCCGCGGTGCACTACACGATGGGCGGCCTGTGGGTGGACTACGACCTGCAGTCCACCATCCCCGGGCTGTTCGTCATCGGCGAGGCCAACTTCTCCGACCACGGTGCCAACCGGCTCGGCGCCTCGGCACTCATGCAGGGCCTGGCCGACGGCTACTTCGTCCTGCCGACCACCATCGGCGACTACCTCGCCGACGGACCGTTCGACCCGGTCGACGCAGACCACCCGGAGGCGGTCCGGGCCCGCGCCGACGTCGACGACCGGCTGCGCCGGCTGCTGGCTGTCGACGGCGACCGGACCGTCGACTCGTTCCACCGCGAGCTGGGTCAGCTCATGTGGGACCACTGCGGCATGGAACGCAGCGACGCCGGCCTGCGTAAGGCGCTCGGTGAGATCCGGGCGCTGCGCGAGCAGTTCTGGCGGCGGGTGAAGGTCCCCGGTGACGGCGAGGGCCTCAACCAGGCCCTGGAGAAGGCCGGCCGGGTGGCCGACTTCTTCGAGCTGGCCGAGCTGATGTGCGTCGACGCGCTGCACCGCGCCGAGTCCTGCGGCGGGCACTTCCGGTCCGAGAGCCAGACCCCCGACGGCGAGGCCGAACGCGACGACGAGCGGTTCAGCTACGTCGCCGCGTGGGAGTTCGCCGGCGCCGACCGGCCGCCGGTGCTGCACCGGGAAGACCTCACCTTCTCCTACGTCCACCCCAGCCAGCGGAGTTACAAGTGAATCTCACCCTGCGGATCTGGCGACAGTCCGGCCCGGACGAGCGCGGCCGGATGGTCACCTACCGGGTCCAGGACATCTCCCCGGACATGTCGTTCCTGGAGATGCTGGACGTACTCAACGAGCGGCTCACCCTGGACGGCGACGAGCCGGTGGCCTTCGACCACGACTGCCGGGAGGGCATCTGCGGCGCCTGCGGCATGGTGATCAACGGTGCCGCGCACGGCCCGGAGCGCGGCACCACCGCCTGCCAGTTGCACATGCGGCACTTCGCCGACGGCGACACCATCGACATCGAGCCGTGGCGGGCCCGGGCGTTCCCGGTGGTCAAGGACCTGGTGGTGGACCGGAGCGCGTTCGACGCCATCATCGCCGCCGGCGGCTACATCACCGCCCCCGCCGGCAGCGCCCCGGAGGCGCACGCCACCCCGGTGGCCAAGGCCAACGCGGACGTCGCCTTCGAGGCCGCCGCCTGCATCGGCTGCGGCGCCTGCGTCGCGGCCTGCCCGAACGGCTCGGGCATGCTGTTCACCGCCGCCAAGGTGACCCAGCTCAGCTTGCTGCCGCAGGGCCAGCCCGAGCGGTACACCCGGGTCATCGGCATGGTCGACGCACACGACGAGGCCGGCTTCGGTGGCTGCACCAACGCCGGTGAGTGCACCGCGGTGTGCCCGAAGGGCATTCCGCTGAGCACCATCGGCCGGCTCAACCGGGACTACCTGTCCGCCGCCGCCAAGCGCGACGACACCCCCGCCACCTAGCCTCCTTCCCCCCGCCCCCTGGTCTCCCGCCCCGGTGGCGGGAAACCCGGGCGGGGGCGGG
>NZ_JBHTDD010000022.1:0-123281 GCF_042666615.1 Plantactinospora sp. GCM10030261 | reverse complement strand
CATCAAGACCAGCCAGGAACGGGGCATAAAACCATAATTGGCACTGGCATCACAAAGCACCCTGTTGAGTTCTCAAAGAACAACCACACACCACCAAGAACCACCACACAAGCAGCAGCCCCGATGAGGCATCTCAGTTGTCCGCACCCGTCGTTTCCGCCGGGCACTCGCACTACTTTACTGGGCGGTTCCTCCCGTGTCAACCGGTGTGTTCCGGTTCATCTGGTTGGTCCCATCCAGTCCCTATTTCGGGCAGCGAGTTACCTCGCTGTCGAGGTCGGGATTGGCGACAGACCGGCCGCCGCGGATCGCTCCGCCGCTCGCCCGGCTCCCTGCCGACCGACAACCATACCCGACGCCCTCGATGTCGCCAAATCGATCCGTGTCCGGTTCGCTTCGGGTCAATCCCGGTCGTCGGTCAGCCCGTTACCGGCGGGACACCCGCCCGGGTCTGGAGGAAGTCCCCCGGTTCGCGGCGACCCGACGCTTTCGCGCCGCTTCGCCCCGTCCCCGCGGGCAGAGAGAAAGCTACGCGGTCGGCGGATCGAACGTCAAACCGGTCCGACGGGACGCACGTCACAGTTGGCGTGGAGAGGCACCGGAAGGCTCGTCGGAGGGCGGGCGCCGGCAACGGGAGTTGTGCCGCATGGTCACACTCCGACCGTCCCCGTAGTCGGCGGCTCAATCGACAAGCAGCTTGAGCACGGCGGCCTCGGCCCGGTCCGTCGGCGTCGTCAGGTCGACGTCCGCGGTGGCTCCGTCGACGTAGAGATCGACCACACGGGGATGGACATATGACGCCCGGGCCACCGCAGGGGTGTTTCCCAGCATCTCGGCCACCTCCCGCATCACCCCGGCGACGGCCCGCCGTCCGGCCCGCTCGGAACCGACGGGACCAGCGACCGCCAGCAACCGCGCGGCCAGCACCGTGGCATGCCAGGTACGGAAGTCCTTGGCCGTCATGTCGGTGCCGCTCGTTTCCCGCAGGTACTCGTTGATCTCGTCGGCGCGTACGTCCCGCCACTGACGTCCGGCCCAGTACCCGAATAGCCGGTCCGCGCCTCGACGGCGACGACGCAGGCTGGTGAGGACGGCGCAGACGTCATCCGACTCCACGTGCCGCACCTGCTCGATCCCGCCCTTCGCGGGAAACTCCAGCACGACGTAGCCCCCCTTGCAACGCGCGTGTTCCGGGCGCAGGGTGGCCAGGCCGAAGGTGGGTTCCTCGCCGACCGCGTACTCGTCGCCGCCCACCCGAAACATTCCCATGTCCAGCAGGCGGGTCATCACCGCGAGGACGCGGGCTCGGCACAGCCCCCGGGCGGTCAGGTGGTCCGCCACCCGCTTCCGTAGATCGGGCAGGTGGCGCGCCACGTCCAGAACGTGGTCGAACTTCGCCTCGTCCCGTTGCCGACGCCACTCGGGGTGGTACAGGTACTGCTTCCGACCGGCGGCGTCGATGCCGGTCGCCTGGATGTGGCCGCGTGGGTGCGGGGAGATCCAGACATCCCGCCAGGCGGGCGGGATCACCAGGTCGCGCAGTCGACGCGTCTCCGCCGGATCGCCGATCGGGGTGCCGTCCATCGCGAGGAAGACGACGCCGCGACCACGCCTGCGCCGACCGTACCCCGGACGTGTCAGATCGGAACGCCGCAACCGCATGCATCCCTCCCGCTGTCCGACCCGCACCGCGGCGGCATCGCCTCCGCGGTGCTGCCGCGACAGTCATCCGCCTGTACCCCGACAGATCCGGCCTAACCACGCGGTACGCGGCGGGTAGCTACCGTCGATAGCGGGTACGACGGTCCGATGGGTCCACGGGAAGGGCGAGGCGCCGGCACAGCGGCGACGGGACTGGCACGCCAGTGGAAGGCCGACCGAGGGCAGGGGGAAACCGCCATGTCACAACAGACTTTTCCGGATCGAGCGACGGCCGGACGGGACCTCGCCGCTCAACTACGGCGGCACGTGACCGAGGCGCCCGTGAACCCGCTGGTACTCGCACTTCCCCGGGGCGGTCTACCGGTCGCCGCCGAGATCGCCCGGGAACTCGGCGGGGAACTGGACGTGGCGATCGTCCGCAAGATCGGAGCACCTGGCCAACCGGAGTTCGGGGTCGGGGCGGTGGCGGAGGACGGACCGCCGGTCTTCGACACCAGGTCGCTGGGATACCTGGGCATCACCGAGGCGGACCTCTACTCCACCGTGGAGAAGGAGCGGGCCGAGGTCGCTCGGCGGATTCAGCACTATCGGGAGGGCCGGCCGATCAGCCGGGTTCGGGACCGTGCCGTCATCGTGGTGGACGACGGGGTGGCCACCGGTGTGACGGCCCGTGCGGCGCTGCGTTGGCTGCGCGAACACCAGCCGCGGCGCCTCGTGTTCGCCGCACCGGTCTGCTCGCCCTCGGCCCACGACGTCCTGTCGGGGCAGGCCGACGCGGTGGTCTGCCTGAGCACGCCGACGGACTTCCAGGCCGTCGGCCAGTTCTACGTCGACTTCGCGCAGTTGACCGACGAGCAGGTGCTGCGGATTCTCGCGCACGCACGGGAGCAGGTCGCGGACCGATGAGCCGGAGCCACGTCACCGGCGTCGCATGGATCGCCGGTGGTTCGGGCATCAGGTTGGGCAACGACCCCGACCGACCCGACACGACCATCGGAGATGATGATGCATCCTGTCCCGGACCCCTGGACCTGGCGTGATCCCGCGCTGCTCGGCGGCGGCTATAACCAGGTGACTCCCGATCGCGACGACAGCCGCGACAACGACCGGACCGCGCCGGTCGACCCGAACGACGATGGCGGACCGGGCACCGACATCGATCTGTCCGGCTACCGGGTGGAAGCCACCGACGGCGGCATTGGTTCGATCGACGAGGCGACCGTCGAGGTGGGCGCCAGCTACCTGGTCGTCGACACCGGTCCGTGGATCTTCGGCCGGAAGGTCATGCTGCCCGCCGGCACGGTACAGCGGATCGAGCACCTCGATCGGGTGGTGCACGTCGACCGGAGTCGGGAGCAGATCAAAAACGCTCCGGAGTACGACCCGGAGACGGCCACCGCGCCGGACTACCGTGACCGAATCGCCGGCTATTACGAGGACAGCTACCGCGACGTTCCGAGCGGGTCCCCGGGCGATCGATAGTCGGCGGCGCGTCCCACCACCCGGTCGCGCCCAGCGCGTCCGGGTGAGCCGCCCTAGCGTCGAACCGGAAGGGCGCGGAGGGCTCGGGCCCGGAACGACGGCTGCCACGGCACCTGGTCGGCCGGCACCGCGAGGGTCGACCCGGGAAAGCGACGGAGGAAGGCGGCGACCGCCACCTCGGCCTCCAACCGGCCCAGTGACGCGCCCAGGCAGTAGTGCGGTCCGTGCCCGAGCGACACATGCGGGATCTCGGAGCGGTCGAGGCGGAACTCGTCCGGGTCCAGGAAGACCTCCGGGTCCCGGTTCGCCGACGCGATGCCCAACAACACGGTGTCACCCGCTGCGATCACGGTGTCCCCGATCGGCAGGTCCACGGCGGCGAAGCGCCGGATCGCCAGCGTGGCCGGCGGGTCGAAGCGCAACGTCTCCTCCACCGCCCGGCCGGCCAGCCCCGGCTCCCGACGCACCCGGTCCGCGAGGTCGGGGCGGCTCAGCAGGTGGAACAGGCAGGTGCCGATGAGGTGAACCGAGTTCTCGTAGCCGGCGAACAGGATCAGGAAGGCCAGCGACGTGAGTTCGTCCTCGGTGAGCCGGTCCGCCGCGTCCCGGGCAGCCACCATGGCGGTGAGCAGATCGTTCCCCGGTTCGGTCCGCCTGGAGCGGACCAGGTCGATCAGGAATCCCTCGATAGCGCCGATGGCGCCGGCCGCGGCCCGGGGGTCATCCGCTGGCGGCCGGATCATGGTTTCCGTCCAGCTCCGCAGTTGGGTCCGCCGGTCGTCCGGTACGCCGAACAGGTCACCGATAACCGTGACCGGCAACGGCCCGGCGTAACCGGCCACCAGGTCCACCGGATCCGTCGCCGGCAACCGGTCCAGCAGCGCGCCGGCGACCGCGTCGATCCGGCCTCGCATGCCTTCGATCCGCCGGGCGGTGAACGCCTGGGCGACCAGTCGACGGATCCGGGTGTGGTCCGGCGAGTCCATGTTGAGCAGGTTGGCGTCCAGGGTCGGGGGCAGCGAGAAGCCCTTCCACCCACCCGAACCGGTGCGCTTGTTCAACGACAGTCGTGGATCAGCGAGCAGGGTACGGACGTCGTGGTACCGGGTGACCAGCCAGACAGGTGACCCGTCCGGCAGGGCAAGCCGGTGCGCGGGGGCGTGCGCCCGCAGCCCGGCCAAGGCGCCATGCGGATCGGTAAACAACGCGTCCACGGGAGCGGACATGGGCTACCTCCCTCGGCGTGCCGCGGGACGGCGTGCCGGGCCAAGCCTAGGCCGAATCCGATCGGTCGCGGGGCCTCGGAGGCCGCCGGGACCACGCACGTCGCGCGGTGATCCCGCGCGGGATCACCGCACACCGCGCGGGATCACCGCTCCAGCCAGCGTCGTACCCGCCGCCGCCGGACCTCGTCCCGGGCTGATGGCACCGCTCGGAGCAACTGGTCGGCGGCCGCCGCCTGCCGGGCGTGCAACAGCCCGTACGTGAAGGTGTTCTCGCCGTCCCGGAACGCCCGCATCGCGTAACGCCGCAACACCTCCCTGGTGATTGCCGCGTCCTGGTGCCCGCCGAGCAGATCCTGCAACTCCTTCAGCCGCTTGCGCAGCTCCCGGATCTCCGGACCGCGGCTCGCCCGGCGGACCTCGATGGCGTACCGGGCTCTCTTGTACGCCTTGCGCGCCTCGTGAAACGCCGCATCGGATCCGTCCGCGCCGCCGGGTCCACCGGTCGACTGATCGGCGGGCGGCGGCAGGCTGTCGATCGCGGCGTCAAGCATCCCGTCGGCCCGGCGCAGCGACTTGCGGATCCTGCTGTCCACCCACCGACGCCGGACCGGGTGGGGCGGCGGCGCGTCGAGCAACTCGTCCAAGCGGTTCAGCAACGTCACGTAGCGCGACGACTGCAGCAGCCGGCGCAGCTTCGGCACGGCGCGGGCCACGTCGGCGTCGAACCGTTGCTGAATGCGGGCGGCGACCGGCCCGATCACGAGTTCCCGAGGTTCGGCCCGCACGGCGGCCAGCAACCGGGCGGACATCACGTGCGCGTCGCGTACCGGAGCGAGGCCGTCAGCGAGCCACTTCAGCTCGCCACGGAGCGACTCGACGGTGTCGCGGTCCCACAGTCCGCGGAAGGTGCGCAGGGTGGACCGCAGCCGGCGGCTGGCGACCCGCATGCCGTGAACGGCCCCCTCGTCACCCTGGCGCGCCGCCGGGTCCGCCAGGATCAGCGCGTCCCGTTGCGTCCGGGCGTAGTCGACCACGTCGGCGACGGTAGGCGGGACCGCCGTCGACGCGGTCGTCTCGGCGAGCCGGTCGGCCAGCACGGTACGCACCTTCGAACCGCCGAGCGGCCGGGCCCCGGAGTTGCGAAGCGCGGTGTCGATCTCCGCCAGCAGCCGGTCGTCGCCGTCGACCAGCTCCACCTCGATCTCGTGCCAGCTGTGTCGTCGGTCACGTGCCAGGTCGTGACCGCGTACGGCGTCTTCGGCCAGGACGGCCAGCACCCGGCCATCCGCGTCCCGGAGCGGGTGTTCGGTGCGACTGGTCTCGATCCGGGCCACCGGTCGGACGCGTCTGCCCCGGGTGGCGCCGCGGATCAGGCTGCGCAGTTCGGCGGGCGGGTCGGTGTCATCCGGCCCGGCCGGAAACCGGTGCTCCATCCGGTCACCGCCGGGTCGGCCAATCTTGAGGTGCCAGCCGGCGTCGTCGCCGCCGGTCCGGCGCCGCAGCGAGAAGCCGCCGCGCGTCAGCCGCAGGTCGGCGGTGTCCAGGTAGTCCGCCACCAATTCGTGCCGCACCGGCTCGGCGACCGTCGCGACCGGTCCGCATCCGGCGAGGTCCGGTACGACGAAGCCGTCCGGACCCGCGTACTTCCGCTCTCGTTCGACAATTGGCACCATGGCCCGCCACCTTCCCGCGGTTCGCGTCCTGTACCGATCATGGCGGAGGGCGGGACAGACGGCGACCGGTGTCGGTACGCGACGAACGACCTCGCCACCGGCCCCGCTGCCACCCATCCTCCGACCGTGGAATAGTTGACGCGTCAAACATGTTGTCGCGGGTGGATCCGGGACCCGCCCGGGGCCGCGAGAGGCGAGGAGCTGGCCGTGCAGTTCGGCATCTTTACCGTCGGCGACGTGACGCCCGACCCGACGACCGGCCGGGTGGTCACGGAGGCCGAGCGGATCAAGGCGATGGTGGCCATCGCCAGCAAGGCCGAGGAGGTCGGGCTCGACGTCTTCGCCACCGGCGAGCACCACAACCCGCCGTTCGTTCCCTCCTCGCCCACCACCATGCTCGGGTACATCGCGGCCCGGACCGAGAAGCTGCTGCTGTCCACGGCGACCACGCTGATCACCACAAACGACCCGGTGAAGATCGCCGAGGACTACGCCATCCTGCAACACCTGGCGGACGGCCGGGTGGACCTCATACTCGGCCGCGGCAACACCGGCCCGGTGTACCCCTGGTTCGGGCAGGACATCCGCAACGGCATCCCGCTGGCGATCGAGAACTACGCGCTGCTGCACCGGCTGTGGCGGGAGGACGTGGTCGACTGGAAGGGCAAGTTCCGCACGCCGTTGCAGTCGTTCACCTCGACCCCGCGACCGCTGGATGGCGTCCCGCCGTTCGTGTGGCACGGGTCGATCCGCAGCCCCGAGATCGCCGAGCAGGCCGCGTACTACGGTGACGGCTTCTTCGCCAACCACATCTTCTGGCCGAAGGAGCACACCCAGCGGATGGTCGGGCTCTATCGGGAGCGGTTCGCCCACTACGGCCACGGCTCCGCCGACCAGGCCATCGTCGGACTGGGCGGTCAGGTCTTCATCCGGTCCAGGTCGCAGGACGCGGTACGGGAGTTCCGCCCGTACTTCGACAACGCCCCGGTCTACGGGCACGGTCCGGCGCTGGAGGACTTCATGGCCGAGACCCCGCTGACCGTGGGCAGTCCGCAACAGGTGATCGACCGCACGCTCGGCTTCCGCGACTACGTCGGCGACTACCAGCGACAGTTGTTCCTGGTCGACCACGCCGGTCTGCCGCTGAAGACCGTACTCGAACAGCTCGACATCCTCGGCGAGGAGGTGATTCCGGTGCTCCGCGAGGAGTTCGACCGGCTGCGCCCGGCGCACGTGCCGGAGGCGCCGACGCACGCCAGCCGGAACGCCGCCCGGGAGACCGCCGGGGCGGGGGACGTTCGATGAGCCCGCGCGCCCTCACCGTGATCTCGGCGGGACTGCGCCAGCCGTCGTCGACCCGATTGCTCGCCGACCAGCTCGCCGCCGCGACGCGCGACGAGGCGGGCCGGCGCGGCGTCGCGGTGGACGTCCGGATGGTGGAGCTGCGCGAACACGCCCACGACATCACCAACCACCTGCTCACCGGCTTTCCGCCGGCCGCGCTGCGACCGGCGATGGAGGCGGTGACCAGCGCTGACGGGCTGATCGCCGTCACGCCGATCTTCAACGCCTCGTACGCCGGACTGTTCAAGTCGTTCTTCGACCTGTTCGCCGACGATGTGCTGGCCGGCAAGCCGGTGCTGGTCGCCGCGACCGGCGGGACAGCCCGCCACTCGCTGGCGCTCGACCACGCGCTGCGCCCGCTGTTCAGCTACCTGCGGACGCTGGTGCTGCCGACGGCCGTGTTCGCGGCGCCGGAGGACTGGGCCGGCGCCACGGCGAGCGGGGCGCTGGACGAGCGCGTCCGGCAGGCGGCCGGCGAACTCGCCGAGCGGCTCGCCGCGGAGTTGGCCCGCCCGGCCGCGGTCGACCCGTTCGCACTGACCAGGACGTTCGACGAACTGCTGACCGGCGACTGACCCGAGAAACTCGATCGACCCCGGCGCTGGAGGCGGTTAGCGTGGTGCGCATGTTTGCCACGGCCGCGCTGTGCCCGCCCGCGGGGTTCCCCCGCGTGGCCGCCACCGGCCGTGCGGTCTTCCCGGGCGCTGTCGCCCGGGTCTTCGCCGGCGCTGATACCCGAGGCTGACCCTTCCCGCGAGCAGCAGAACCACCGGGGAGGGTGGCCTTCCCACCGGCGTGCCCTGACCGGGGCGCCGGACCGACGCCCGGTTCTGGCGCGGGTCGCCTGGCACCGATCCCGCGTACCACCCTCCCGCCATCCTTCGACCAGCATTCGGCCTCCGCGCCGCGCGGCGGCGCCGTGGGCCGAATGACGGTCGTTCTCGCAGCCAGTGAGGACACATCCATGGCCAAGAGCCAGTACACCCGGACCAAGCCACACCTGAACATCGGCACGATGGGTCACGTCGACCACGGCAAGACGACTCTGACCGCCGCCATCACGAGGGTGCTCGCCGACCGCGACCCGGCCGCCAACCGGTTCGTGGCGTTCGACGGCATCGACCGGGCGCCGGAGGAGGTCGCCCGGGGCATAACCATCACCATCGCGCACGTCGAGTACGAGACCGCCACCCGGCACTACGCGCACGTGGACATGCCGGGCCACGCCGACTACGTGAAAAACATGATCACGGGTGCGGCGCAGGTGGACGGGGCGATCCTCGTCGTGTCCGCGCTGGACGGGGCGATGCCGCAGACCCGCGAGCACGTGCTGCTCGCCCGACGGGTCGGCGTGCCCTACCTGGTGGTCGCCCTGAACAAGGCGGACGCGGTCGACGACCCCGAGCTGCTCGAGCTGGTCGAGCTGGAGCTGCGCGAGCTGCTCAGCGAGTACGGGTTCCCCGGCGCCGACGTGCCGGTGGTGCCGGTGAGCGCGCTGGGCGCGCTGAACGGCGACCCGCGCTGGATCCAGTCCATCGCGGACCTGCTCGACGCGGTGGACCGGTACGTGCCGGTCCCGCCGCGCGAACTGGACGCGCCGTTCCTGATGCCGATCGAGAACGTGCTCACCATCGGCGGCCGGGGCACGGTGGTCACCGGCGCGATCGAGCGCGGCACGCTGCGGGTCGGGGCGCCCGTGGAGGTGGTCGGGCTCGGGGAGACGCTCGCCACCGTGGCGACCGGCCTGGAGACGTTCGGCAAGTCGCTGGCCGTCGCCGAGGCCGGCGACAACGCCGCCGTACTGCTCCGCGGGGTCAAGCGCGACCAGGTGCGGCGCGGACAGGTGGTGGCGGCGCCGGGCAGCGTGACCGCGCACCAGCGGTTCCGGGCCCAGCTGTACGCGTTGACCCCCGACGAGGGCGGCCGGCGCACGCCGTTCCTGGCGAACTACCGGCCGCAGTTCTACATCCGGACCACCGACGTGCCGGGCGCGATCGACCTGGGCGACATCCCGATGGTCGCGCCGGGCGACACGGTGGACCTGACGGTGGAACTGGGTCGGCCGGTGGCGGTCGACGTCGGCCTCGGCTTCGCCGTCCGGGAGGGCGGCCGGACCGTGGCCGGCGGCACGGTCACCGAGCTGCTCGACTGACTGTCGAGCCGCCCGGTCGCGCGGTTCGACTCCATGCGCCCGGCATATCGCGGGCCGTTGGCCCGGCGAGTATCGAGACGGTAGCTCGGGGTGTCGCGCGTCGCGCGACGCGCGGCACCCCACACACCGCAAGCCTCGTCATGTCGAGCAGCGACAAGATCATCATCGGCCGCCGCGACGCAGGACGGCGACCGGCAGCGCGGCGAGCCCTGCCGCGGTCCAGCCGAGCAGCGCCTGACCACCCACGGCGAGCAGCGCCGTGGCACCCGTTCCGGCCACCGCCGCGGCGCCCCAGACAGCCGCGTCCACGGCTCCCTCCACCCTGGTACGCATGGCGGGAGGCAGTTGCCCGGCGAGCGACGTACTGCCGCCGACGAAGCAGAGGTTCCATGCGTAGCCGAGCAGGAACAGCGTCACCGCCGGCAGCGTGGTGCCGGATCGGGGCACCACCGCCGTGAGCACGGCGCTGACCACCAGCAGAGCCAGCCCGGCAACCATCACCGGCCGAGTGCCGAGCCGATCGGCCAATCGCCCGGTGATCGGCGACAGGGCGAACATGCCGAACGTGTGGGCGGCCATGACGGCACCGATGGCGCCGAGCCCGTGCTGATGCCGGTGCAGATCGACGGGTGCCGCTGTCATCACGGCGACCATCACCACCTGGGCCGCGGCCATTACCACAAACGCCGACCGGGCTGCCGGCGCCCGCACCAGACCGGCAAGGGACAACCGGTCCGTGGCGGTGGCCGAGTTGCCGACGTTCGCATCGGCCCGCTCCGCCGGAGCGACCGACGGGTGGACCGTGGGCACCGAAGCGCGTTCGCCGTCGGATCGGCCGAGGCGCGGCCCCGCGCCCGAGCCGGCCGGAAAGGCCAGCATCGCGGCGGCGGCCGCGGCGCTGGTGAGGCCCGCGAACAGGAATGGGCCGCAGAGCGCCGGCCAACCCAGGTGGCTGGCAACCGTGCCCGTGGTGGCGAGCAGCAGTGGACCGCCCACCGCGCCGACCGCACCGCCCCACACCACGACTCCGATCGCGAACCCGTGCCACCGAACCGGGTAGTGATCGGTAGCGGCGTACCGGGCGAGCAGGGCTCCAGCGTTACCGATGCCGAGCAGCAGGAGGCCGAGGCTGACCGGCGCGACGGCGCCAACGGCCGCCGCCGCGACGGCGACGGCCGCACCGACGACCGCCACGAGATACCCCGTGGTCAGCCCGGCCCGCCAGCCACGACGGGCAGCCACCGTGGTCAACAGCAACGCGCCGAGGCCGGTGCCCACGATGCCGGCGGTGTTGGGGAGACCTGCCCAGCCCGTACCGAGCCGGTCCGCGGCGAGAATCGTCCCGACCGGGCTCGCGACCGCCATCGCGGCATTCATGGCGGCGGTGGTGACGACAAGCGCGGCGATGGCCCGCTGTCGCGTCGCCTGGACCGGTGGTGCCGGCATGGTGCTGAGCATGGACACCACCCTAGAAACCAATAAGCGGAAGAGACATGGTCCGCGGAGGGTAGAACCGTGGGTTGACCTGTTGATCGGAAGCCAAACGGCCGTGATGATTTCCAGATGGACAGACCACTGGATCAGACCGACTGGCGCATCCTGGCGGAGTTGCAACGGGACGGGCGGCTCTCGTACAACCAGCTCGGGCGACTCGTGAACATGTCCTCGCCAGCGGTCGCCGAACGGGTACGCCGCCTCGAGGAGTCCGGTGTGATCACCGGCTACCAGGCCCGGGTCGACCCGGCCCGAGCCGGGCAGCCGCTCACCGCATTCGTCCAGCTCCGCTGCGCTCTCACCCGCTGCCTCTTGAAGACCACCACTGCCGCCGACCTCCCCGAGGTGGTGGAGGTGCACAAGCTCACCGGCACCTCGTGCTCGATGCTGAAGGTGCGCGTGGCGTCGATGGCGCACCTCGAAGCACTACTCGAACGCCTCGGCCAGCACGGCGAGATGAACTCGCACGTGGTGCTCTCCACCCCGTACGAGGGTCGGCCGGTGCAGCCGGTTCCGGGCGAGGCGGGGACGGTCACTCGATCTGCTGGCTGGTCCTGACACTCGCCCCTCACGCCTCGCCCGGCGGTGAGATCTGCCGAAAGAGGCTCATCATGTCGGGGGAAACCCACTCCTCGGCGATCCTGTCCCCCACCACCCGGTAGATCTCGATGCTGGTGATGCTGACCTTCCGATGGGTCGGCGGGATACCCTGGAACGCCCCGCCGTGAGTGCCGTGGAGCCGGCTGCGCACGACGACCTTGTCGCCGACACCGAAGATGTCCTCGACGTCCACCCGGAGATCGGGGAACCCGTCGCGCATGGCCCGCACGCCGGCCTTCCAGCTCTCCCGTCCGGTGCGGGGCCCGGGCAGGCCAGGGATGTTGGCGATGAAGTCGGTGGTGAGGAGATCCCCGCACGCGTCGAGGTCGCCGCTGTCCAGTAACCGGAAGGCATGGCGCAGCAGGTCGACGTTCTTTTCGGAGGTCATCGTAGTCATGATCACCATCTCCATGCACTCTCGAAGGATTGTTGACCATGGTACATCATGAACCTGGTACATCGTCTCGGCAGACCTTCGACTGCCTGCTGGCGGTGTCCATCCTGATGGCCGAAGACATGGCGAAGGGGCTGGCCGATCGAGGGCTCACCCGGGCACGCGCGAACGCCCTGTGGGAGATCGCCCGACACGGCCCGACGACGCAGCGGCAACTCGCCGACCTGCTGCACGTGACGCCACGCAACATCACCAAGCTGATCGACGCCCTGGAACAGGGCGGCTTCGTCGTCCGTACCGGCCACGACAGCGACCGCCGCGCGGTCCTGGTCCGCCTCACGCCGCAGGGCGCGACGGCGGCCGAACGCCTGGAGTCGGAGGCGAACGCCCTGGCCGACGAGCTGTTCGGCGACCTGTCAGCGGCGGACCGGCGAACGGTCGCCCGCGCCCTCGACGGTGCAGCGGCCCGACTCCGAGATCTGACGACCACACCCGACGCTTGATCCGCCCGGGGTTCGAGCGGATCGACGCGCCCCAGCCCGCCGGGATGCTCAGTCGAGGTGTTCCGCCGGTACGGTGCGCAACAGCCACGCCAACGGCATCCGGGCTCGCTCGGCGTAGCGCCCCGTCGCGTCGAGGCGGCACATCGTCACGGTGTGGGCCGTGTCCCGGTCCACCACCCAGTATCGCGGTATCCCCGCCGACGCGTATTCACGGAGTTTCGTCACGGAGTCCATGGCTTCGGACCCGGGTGAGACGATCTCGATCGCCAGCAGCAGGCCCGTCACCGGCGACCAGACGCCACGGACCGGGGGTTCCCGCCACACGGTGAGGTCAGGTATCCGCCCCCCGTCACCGTCCGGTCCCGGAATTCGTACGCCGACCACCTGAAGAACCTGCTCCGCCGACCATCCAGCCATGATCAACCAGGCGAAGATCCGGCTGGCGATCGTCGCGTGCTCGACGTCTGGTGGGGGCATGACGGACAAGACCCCCTCGGGGCTGGTCTCGTAGCGATGGCCGTAGGGATCGGCGGCGTTCATCGCCGCCACGTCGGCGAGCGTGACGACGGGGGGCATGTGCATGCCAACGGCCTCGGCGCTCATGGCCTCATGCTAACTGGACGGGCCATCCGTCCTGCCTCTCACACAGCTTCGACGCCAGCGTTCACGCAACCCGCGGTAGCTCGACGGTGAGGACGGCGAGCACCTCGTCCAGGTACGCCACCCGGGCCTCGTGGTCCGGCGGCAGCACCGGCGGCGCCGCGCTGGTGAGGTACGCGTGACCGAGGTAGGCGCTGTGCGCCAGCAGTGCCCGCCGTCGCGCCTGGTCCGGCGAGAACCCGAGTTCCTCGAAGATGTGCGCGACGCCGCTGACGCGCCGTTCGGCGACCCGCGCGAGCACCGGGCCGACGATCGGGTGGTCGGCGTCGGCCAGCAGCGCCAAGGCGATCCGATCCTCCTGCACGCTCCTGGTCACCTCCTGGATCAGGAGCCGGAGTCGGGTCGCGGGATCGACCTCCAGGGTCTCGATCCGGTCGAGGACGTCGATGGTCAGGCGGTGCTCCCAGTGCCCGAGGGCGGCCCGCACCAGGTCATCACGGTTGGCGAAGTGCCAGTAGAAGCTGCCTTTGGTGGCACCGAGTCGGGCGGCGATCGGTTCGACGGCGACGGCGGCCAGCCCGCCGGTGGCCAGCGCCGCCGCCGCGGCCGCCGCCCAGTCGTCCCGGGTGAGTCGTCGCGCCGCGGGTCTGGTCATGCTCCATACGCTACCGTATGCTCACCGTACGGGGGCGTATGGTGGCACGCGAGCCGGAGCGCATACCGGCCCGACGTGCCACCATGCGGGACTCCCGCCGCCGGCCTCGACGCTCAGGCCGCGCGCGAATCCCGGGAGGAAACGCGGATGGGAGAGCACGTCACGCACGCGTACGACGCGGTAATCGTGGGCGCGCGGGTAGCCGGCGCGGCCACCGCCATCCACCTGGCCCGCGCCGGGCTTCGGGTGTTGCTGCTGGACCAGGCCGCCTTTCCCAGCGACACGCTCTCCAGCCATCAGGTGCAGGTGCCGGGCGTGGCCCGACTGCGCCGGCTGGGCGTGCTCGACCAGCTACGCGCGGCGGGGACCCCGGCGACCCACCGGATCCGGCTGGACACCGGCCACACCGTGCTCGAAGGTGACCTCCCGCCGTACGACGGGATCGCCGAGATGTACAGCCCGCGACGCACCGTGCTGGACGCCCTGCTGGTCGCCACGGCCGAGACGAGCGGAGTCGAGATCCGGGAGAAGTTCCGGGTGACCGAGCTGTGCTGGGACGGGACCCGGGTGGTGGGAGTGCGGGGCCACCGGCGGTCCGGTGGCCGACCCGTCGACATCCCGGCCCGGCTCGTCGTCGGGGCCGACGGGAAGCGGTCGATCGTCGCCACGGCGGTGCGGGCGCGGGCCTACCGGGAGCGCCCGGCGCTGGCCGTCGCCTGCTACGCGTACTGGACGAACCTGCCGGCCCCGCTCGGCGAGATGTACCAGCGACCGCGGCGGGCGATCGCCGTCTTCCCCACCAACGACGACCTCACCATGGTGTACGTCGCGGCGCCCCGCGCCGAGCTGGCTGCGTTCCGCCGGGACCCGGGTGCCGAGGTGACCCGCACCCTCGACGGCTGCGGCGACCTGGCGGACCGGGTCCGCGCCGCCACCCGCGTCGAGCGGTTCCGGATCGCCGCCGAGCAGCCCAACGCCATGCGGATGCCGTACGGACCGGGCTGGGCACTTGTCGGCGACGCCGGTGTGGTGCTCGACTCCATCACGGCGCAGGGCATCAGCAACGCGTTGCGGGACGCCGAACTCCTCGCCACGGCGGTCATCTCCGCGAGGTACGGCGTCGAGCCGGCTCGGGACGCGTACGCCCGGTTCCACCGGGATCGGGACGCCACGGTACGTCCCGTCTTCGACTTCACCACGGACCTCGCAACGTTCCGGCCGCCCGGGATGGCGTCCCGGATCCTGACCACGGCGCTGGCCGGGCGACCCGCGCAGATCTCCCGGTTTCTCGGCATGGTCACCGGGTCGGTCCGGAGGTCGGCGTACTTCTCCCCCGGCAACCTCGCCTCGGTGTTCGGTCCGGCCGGACTCCTCCGGATCGGTGCGGCTACCGTCACGTCCGCGCTCTCCCCCCAGCGGCCGTCCGCATGGGACGGATACGGTCGACGGGCGTAACGCATGATCGGGGGACCTCCATCAGCACTGTCGTCGTGGCCGCCGTGCTCGTCGCGGCTGTCCTGCACGCCACCT
Organism: Plantactinospora sp. GCM10030261; assembly: GCF_042666615.1. Taxonomy (NCBI): domain Bacteria; kingdom Bacillati; phylum Actinomycetota; class Actinomycetes; order Micromonosporales; family Micromonosporaceae; genus Plantactinospora; species Plantactinospora sp. GCM10030261. The sequence continues at coordinate 107,966 of NZ_JBHTDD010000022.1, read as the reverse complement.
GGAACGCGCTTGTCAAAGGGGTGGCGGACCAGGTAAAGCTGTTCACCCGTCTGGGCGTGGTGTCGGCGACGATCACCGTCGTGTCGCTGCCCTGGATCGGGCTGCCCGCCGCGGAGTCGTGGCCATGGGTGATCGCGTCGGCAATCATCCACATCGGATATAACGTCGGTTTGCTCGCCGCGTACCGGCTCGGTGACTTCGGACAGACGTACCCGCTGGCCCGCGGGCTCGGCCCGGTAATCGCCACCGGCATCGCCTACCTCGCCATCGCCGAGCCGCTGCCGCCGCCTGCCCTCGTCGGCGTGCTGCTGGTCAGCGCGGCGATCGCGGTCCTCGGCCTGACCCCCTGGCACCGGGTCCGGGCCAATCGACCCGCCGTCGTGGCCGCACTGCTCACCGGGCTGACGATCGGCAGCTATACCGTCATCGACGGCATCGGCGTACGGCTCAGCGGCAACGCCGGGGCGTACACCCTGGTCCTGGTCGGCCTGCAGGGCCTCGGCACGATCCCGCTGCTGGCCTGGTGGGCCCGGCGCAAAGCCGCGAACGGACCGACCGCCGGTTCGGCGGCCGGCGTCGGCTGGGGTCAGGCGATCGCCGTGACCATGCTGTCGATCGGCGCGTACGGCCTGGTGCTCTGGGCCCAGACGAAGGGTGCCCTGGGCGCCATCGCGGCCTTGCGGGAGAGCAGCGTCGTCGTCGCCGCGCTGATCGGCGCGGTGGTGTTCCGCGAGTCGCTGAGCCGGCTGCGGATCGCGGCCAGTGTCGTGATCACCGCCGGGGTGGTGCTGCTGGCCACCGCCGGCGGCTAGGAGAACACCTCGAACGGCTCGTCAATCCGCTCACCGGCAAGGAACGGGGTGAGCAGTGTGGGCAGCCGACCCGGATAGAAGCGTTCCCGGCTGGCCACGATGTCCGGCACCGACCACCAGCGGAAATCGACGTAGTCCTCCTGCTCCTCGATCAGCTGCTCGGTCGCGTCGATAGCCGGTTGGGTCTCGGTCAGCCGAACCGGCACCACCACCTCGTGCTGCAGCCTCCGGACCTCCCGGAACAGGAACGTGGCGGTACGTCGCCAGGTCGGCTCGCCCACCTGGTCCGGTGTGATCCGGAAACCCGTCTCCTCGCGCAACTCCCGCACCGCCGTCTCACGGTACGTCTCACCCAGGTCGATGCCACCGCCCGGCAGTTCCCACCAGAAGCCGTACTCGGGGCGGGTGATCTCCCGGGTGTGGAACAGCAACACCCGCTCCTCGCGGTCGAGCACCACCAGGCGCACCGAATCGCGTTCCTCGACAGGCAGATCCCGAGGCAGCTCCACAGTCGACGAGTCTAGGGAAGGACCGGCGGTCCTAGTCCGCGAGGTCCTCGGGATGCTCGATGTCGAGCATGTATCGATTCAGCCGGCCGCGGTCTTCGGTCTGCTGGACGTCCTCCTGATCACCCCGATCCGCCACCCGGGGAACGCCGAACCAGGGGTCCCGCACCCGCCGCCCGCGCCAGAGCACGGCACTCTCGCCCGCGCCCACGAACTTCGCCGCCAGCCCTCGCTCCCTGCTGATCCGCAGCCCGGCCCGCGCCTGGGCCAACGGCACCCCGGCCGCCCCGGTGACTCCCAGATCCACCACGGCCTCCCCGTCCGTGCCGTTGGACACGAGCGTGAGCGTCGGCCCGCCCCGCGCCACCTCGCTGACCAGCACCCACTCGCGTCGCCACCGCCCGGCGTCGAACATCTCCAGGATCCGCTCCTCGACCTCGGCCAGGTTCACGATCCGGTGGATCCGTACGCTGGCGGCCCGCAGCACGAAGGCACCTGGGCGAGTGAACCGCACCCGCAGGGCGGCGTTGCCCGAGACCACACCCGCCAACGCCGGGTCCGTACCGGCCGCCACCGTGGTGGACACCTCGGCGCCATGGCTTGACGAGTAGTCGTAGTCCACCGGTTCGGTCGACCGCCGGGTCCGCACGCTGACGCCGAGTTCCGCCAGAGTGGTCTGCCTGATCCAGCCTCCGTCGCCCAGTTCGCCGACGTCGCCGAGCCCCATCGGCGTGCCGGGCAGCCAGACCGGCAACCGCTCGAACTGGCCGCGCGTCTCATGCCAGAGACTGGTGACGAGTGCCTTCATGGCTGCCTCTCGCTCTCGGGTACGGGATGGGGGTGAGCCGCAGCGCGGCCAACGCGTGGACGGAATAGAGCAGGCCGAGCGGATTGCCCAGGTCCTGGAGCAGTCGCCATTTCGCGGCGTGCAACGCCTCGCCGACCTCGGCTCCGGCGCGTACCAGATCGGTGTAGAACCACCGGGAGACCTTGGCGGCGGCCCGGTCCGGGACGTTGGCCGCGGTGCCGATGACGCCGCGGTTCCGGTTGGCGTGAAACGGCCTGAGCAGCGACACCGCGCTCGCCGGGTCCATCACCGCGGTGCCGCAGGCGTTGAGGAACACCAGCGGCTTGGGAACCGGCGACCGGCTGCCGCCAGCCACCGACGCACCGCCATCCCCAGGAGCGTCCCCGGAACGCGAACGGCGGCGCCAGTGCTGGCGCATCATCTCGTCCGCCAGGTCGTCGAGGCGGACCATCAACAGCCGGCCATTCTCGTCCGCGAGTCGGTAGCCGAACCCGCTGGTGTCGCCGGTCGGGGCCGCGCAGTGGCAGGCGAAGTGCACGACCTGGTCCGGCGTCGCGGTCCGGCGACCGTCCACCCCGAGGGCGGGGTCGCACAGTTGCTCCGCCAGCGACGGCGCGGCGCCATCCGTGACATCCCGGGGGTACGGGCCCTCCAGCCGGAACAGCTGCCCGTTGCCCCGGAAGAACCCCACCTCCTCGTGGGCGCCGGGATAGCTGCCGTCGTACACCACGCGAATGGGCAACGGTCGCCACCCGACGAGGAACGACGAGTCGGGAATGTGATCCGGGTCGACCCGTTCCACGATCGCCGCGAACCCCGGGAAGGCGAGGCCGGCCCGTTCCAGGCCGGGCTGGTCCCGGACGTCCGTCATGGTGGCGTCCGGCTCGAACAACGGCAACAGCTCCCACGGAAAGTACCGGTCCAACTCCGCCACGCAGTGCAGCAGCGGTGGCGGCAGGCTCCGGTCCCGCCACGTCGGGCAGGCGGCGCGGAGGAACTGGGCGAGCCGGTGGAAGTCCTCGAACGGGGCGGCCAGGGCACCGAACAGGAAGTTCCGGCCGATCTTGGCGATCCGGCCGAGTTCGCGGCCGGCCTCGGCGGCGGTCAGCGGGCGGCGGGCGCGAAACGCCGAGGTCACCTTGCCGAGGTCGGTGCCGAGCTTCGCGCACCGGTCGCGAACCACATCCGTACCTTGGAGTTGGACTGTGAGCGACGCGCCGACCCGCGGCGAGAACAGCCGAAGGTAAAGACCGCCGTCGTTGGCCGAGGTGTACGCGGTCACATCCGGACTCCTGGTCATCGCCGTTCCGAACCGGCCGCGCCGCCAGCGGCACCCGCCGCACCGCCCGCCACGTCGTCCACCCGCAGCACGATGGGCAGCGACTGCACCAACCGGCCGCCGGAAAGCACGGTGACCCGCAGGTCGTACGCGCCCGGCTCGGCGGCTTCCACGAGGCAGTCGTGCCGGACCCGCCCACCCTCGCTCCGGCACGTGGCGTGCAACTCGGGATCGATGACCTCGACGAACGGCGCGTCGACGAGCAGCGTGACAGCCACCTCCTCCGCCTCGACACCGGAACTGACCAACAGGTCCCGCCAGCACGGCGCGCCGGACAGCTCCGACCCGTCGCCGGCCGCCACGGACGTGTCCCGGCCGGTCACCACGAGGACGGTCAACTCGACAACCGTGCCCACCGGCACCCGCCAGGTCGGGAGATCGTCCCCGTCGACCCGGACGCCGTCCAGCGTGACGCCCACCGCGCCGCGGAACGCCACCGGCTCCGCCGGGACGAACGCCTGCCGGATCTCGTGCCGCATCCGGTCGAGCAGCTGACCGCTCAGTCGGGCGGCCACCTGCTCCGCGGCGGCCGGCGCCAGGGTGACCGGCTCGGGCCGCTGGGCCGGCACCCGGGGCACGGGCCGGTCGTGGCCGTTCACCGGCATCGACGCCGATCCCGCGGGTGCCTGCCGCTCAAGAAGCCGCAGCACACCCGCGAGGCCGGCCCAGTTCCGCTGGTCGCCGAACTCGGTGGCCGCCTCCAGCAGCAGATGCCGGCCGGCCTGGTAGTCACCGACGCTGAGCCGGAGTTCGCCGGCGAGCCGGTTGAGCCGGGCGGCGAGCGGCACCAGCACCTCCGGCTTTTCGTCCGAGTTCCGCAGGTCCGACAGCTCACCCTCCGCCGCCCGCGTCAGGTGGTCCGCCTCCACCGGGTGCCCCAGGGCCAACACGGTCCGGGCCAGCAGGCAGTGTGCCCGGAGGGCACCCACCGGATTGCCGATCTCGGCGAACGTCACGGCGGCGGCGGCGGCCCGGCGCACCGCCCGAACCGCGGGTCCCGCCGGGGATTCCGGGGACCCGCCATCGTGCTCGGCCTGCTCGGTGCCCTGTTCGAGCAGCAGCCGCGCCTCCCGGTATTGAATGGTGGCCATCCGCCGCAGGTCGCCGGCCACGAATCGCAACGCCTCCCGGAAGTAGTCGCCGGCCACCTGCCACTCCCGCCGCCGCCGCGCTGCCTCGGCCAGGGCCAGGTAGATCCGGTAACGGACCGCGTCGGTCAGCCGCGGGTCGAGCAGCTCGTCGTGCACCACCTCCGGCGTGTCGACGTGGTGCGCCTCCGCGAGCAGGATCCGCAGCAACCGCTGCTCGTCGGCGTCGTCCAGGGCGTCCGCCCGCCGGTACGCGTCCTCCAGCACGGCGAGGCCCTGCCGGTAGCAGGCCGCCTGCAGGTAGGCCTCGCCCTGCTTGCGGATGGCGGCCAGGACGCGCCGGTCCGCCTCGCGTACCAACGCCGGATCGCCGGAGCCGCGGAGCCGGTCGGCCAGCTCGAAGACCCGGTGGAGGCACCCGTCCGCGTCCCGGTAGCGCTCCATGGCGATCAGGAAGGTGGCCTTGGCCAGCAGCACATCCACCACGCCGACGTCCTGCCGGTCCCGTTCAGCGGCCCGGATCGCCCGGTCGTACGCGTCCAGGGTGGCTGTCGCCGCCACCCCGGTGGCCACGCACCCGTTCAACCAGAGTCCGACCCGCCAACACAGTTCGTTCCCCGCCTCGGGCCGGCTCATCACCCTCAGGAGATTCGGGTACTCGGCCCGCACCCACGCCTCCGGACGATCGGCGATCCGCCCCGGCAACTTCGAGTCCTCCGCCAACCACCGTCGGGGTCGCACGTCCCGGTAGTCCGGGTGCAGCCGGTCCAGTACCGCCGAGACGACCTCGTGGTAGGCGTCGTCGAACCGGGCCAACGCCGCGTTCCGCTCATCGACGGTCAGTTCGGTGGCCACCCGTTCGACGACGAACAGCCGGACCAGCGGATGGATGCCGTAGCGGGCCACCTCGGAAATCTCGTCGGTGCCGAGGTCGTCGAGGAGTTGCGCGGCGGCCAACCGGACCACGAGCGCCTCCACCTCGGCCGGGGGCAGGTCGAGCAGCGGACCGAGAACCCAGGGGATGAAGGTCGATGACGGGATCAACGACAGCGCCGCCAGCGCCCGCCGTTCCCGGGGCACCAACCGGCCGTACTCGATCTCGAAGTGGGTGCGCAGCGGACGGCCCGGCCGATCGAGCCAGTCCAACCTGGTATGGGGATCCCGGAGCAACCCGGCGACCTGGCAGACGTCGGCGCCGTCCTCGCTCACCCGCTCGGCGGCGGCCCGGATCGCGAGCGGCAGCCGACCGCACAGCTCGACCACCTGCACCGCGCACTCGGGACGGACGCTCTCGGCCGTCCGCGAGGCGGCCCGGAAGATCGACAGCGCCTCGTCCTGATCGGGCACCCCCAGCGCGTACGACGGTCCGTCCAGCGTGTCGGATCCGAGGTCCTGGCGGCTGGTGACGATCACCGCGGCCGATGGGTCGCTGGGCAGCACATGACGAAGCTGATCGGCGTGCCGGGCGGCGTCGAGGACGAAAAGGATCCGCTTCCCGGCGGTGAGCGACCGGAAGACCATCGCTCGGGAGACCGCTGTCGGCGGCATTTCCTGTTCACTCCAGCCCAGGTCCAACAGGAGATCCTTGAGGATCTCCTTCGGCGTCCGGGCGCCGCCGGCGGTGCCGAGATTCACCGACACCTGACCGTGCGGGTACTGCGGTGCCAGGCGGCGGGCCAACTCGTCGGCCAACGCCGTCTTGCCGACCCCCGGCTTGCCGTGGATCAACAGCACCACCGGGCCGCTGACGCCGGGCGCCACCGGCCGATCAGACCCCCGGCGCCGGCGGCCGGGCCGGCCCACGATCGTCCGGGCGTCTCGCAGCCGGTCGTGCAGCGTCAGCAGGTCGGCCAGTTCCCGGTCGCGGCCGCGGAACAGCTCGAGGCGGGGCGGCAGCACCGGCACCGGATCCCACCACCGGGCCCGCCGGGCCGGCCGGTCGACACCCTCCGACCCACCATCGCCGGTCCGGCCGTCGCCGACACCACCGCCGGCGGGACGCCCGCCACCCGCACCGAGCTGGGGCCGCGCGGTCGAATCCGGCAGGCGGAGCGGGTCGGCGGCGAGGGACCCGTACCCGGCCTCCGGTGGATCGGCGGTGAGCACCACCGCGATCGCACCGATCACCCCCATGAAGACCACGGTCGGCACCTGGAACGCGACGGGGATGCCCTCGTACACCGTGCTCAGCACACCGGTGACGGTCGTCAGACCCGCGGCCAACCACATCCGGTAGCGGCGGAGACGGCGTCGGGTCCGCCGAAATGACGATCGAATCGACACCAGGATCCTCCGGGTGGACGACGGATCAACGACGGATGCGGGACGCGGTGAGCCCGCTCAAGCCGCTGGGCACGGGCGCGAGTCCACCCCGGACCGGCAGCGGCAGGCGCGGTCGAGGGCTCGGGAACGACGACTCCACCTGCCACAGGAGGTAACTGGCCCGTCCCATGCCGTCCGGGTCGCCCAACCGGACGAAGACCTGCTCCGCGGCCTGCAGCAGGGACAGGGCCTCCTGGCTCCGCCCCGCTCGCGCGTACGCGCTGGCCAGGACCGTCGCGGCGTCCGCCTCCAGCCACCGGTCGCCGCAGCCGCGGAGCGTCGCGTGTGCCTCCTGGAGGACGGCGGTCGCCTTGCCCACCCGGTCGGCGGCCAGCTGGGCACGCCCCAGCGCCAACCGGGCGTGCGCGGCCCCGTAGCGGTGCCGCAACCCGTCGAACCCGTCCAACGCGGTGAGGCTGAACTCCCGGCTCAGGTCGTACCGCCCCTGGTCCAGCAGCACGAGTGCCCGCTCGAGACGGATCCACGGTCGGCGAAGGCCGCCCGGTGCCGCCGGTGTCCGCCGGTCGGCGGCGTCGCCGGGCGCGGTGCGGCGCTGCTCCGCGTCGGCCAGCGTCTGCTCCGCCTCGAACAGGACCTGTGCCGCCCGGTCGAGCTTTCCGCCGGAGCGAAGCATCCGCCCGTACGCCAGCAGGACCGCCGGCCGTTGCGACCAGGTCCCCGCCGGCTCCTGGTCGCAGAGCTGCCGGGCCTGGGCCGCGTACGGCTCGCCGGTCGCCAGGTCACCGCGTACCGCCGCCAGCTCGATCAGCTCGCACAGCACCCGGATCCGCTCGGACCGGTCGGCGCTGGCCCGCACCTTGTCGTACGCGCCGACCAGTTCCTCGTCGGCCAGCACGAGTTGGCGTTGCCGGCGACGCAACCCACCGGTCAGTCGCATCGCCCGCATCGAGGTGGCCGGTGTCGGCCGTCGCCGGGCGTCCGCGGCGCAGGTGAACGCCTCGTCGATCCAGCCGAGTTCCGCGTACACCTCACCGAGCGCGACCAGGGTGAGCGCCTCCTCGGTGGCCAGGATCCCGCCCGAGTCATCCTCGGCGACCCGGGCCGCGCGTTCCCGGCAGAGCGCGAGAGACTCCCGCGCGGCGGCCAGCGCGCGGTCCAGGTGACCGTCGTCCAGGCATTCGAAGACGTTCCGGACCAGGAACTCGTCGACGCTGCTGCGCACCCGGCGCTGCCGCTCGGCGACGAGCCGCCGCCGGGCCCGGTCCTGCTGCGCCGGGCTCAGTCGGGTCGGCACCCGGGCCCGGGCGTAGTCGTCCACATAGCTGGGTGGGTCGTAGGCCGGGAGGCCGGTCTCGTCATCCACCCGTCGCTTGACGAATCTGGCTCGGACCAGCCGTTCGAGAAACGCGGACGCGGCCCCGGGCGGCAGTGGCCGGGGCGCGAAGGCGCCCTCGAACAGGGCCTCCACCATCCATGGCTCGACCGGACCACGGCGGGGCACGGCGAGCAGCAGCAGGATCTCCTGCTCCTCCTCGGTGAGCAACCCGAAGGCCAGATCCAGGCCACGGACGAAGGGAACGGTGTCCGCCGGGCGACGGTCCACCGCCGCGTCCTCCATCCGGCGCACCGCGATGTCCAGCGTCCAGTTCCGGCGTACCGCAAGGGCGGCACCGACCATGTGTAGGGCGATGGGGTATCCTGCGGCGGCCTCCACGATGGCGCGGGCGGGGCCGGGCTCCGCCGCCACCCGCTCACCACCCACCACCTTGTCCAGCAGGTTGATCGCCGCTGCGGCCGGCAGTGGGCGGACGGGCACCGGCAGGTGTGGTCCGACGCCGCGCACCTCCTGGGTCGAGGTGACGATGGTCAGGCAACGGTCGCCGGTCGGCAGCAGCGTCCTGATCACTTCCGGGTCGGCGATGTTATCGAGGATGACCAGGATGCGGCGCTTCGCGGTGTGCCGCCGGTACCAGTCCTGGTGCTCGACCTCTGGGACCACGTCCTGCGGACCCTTCAGCGCCTGGACGAACGTCGCGAGGGATTCGCCGACGTCGGGTGGTTCGGCGTCATCGAACCGGATGAGCAGTTGGCCGTCCGGATAGTCGCGGGTCACCCGGTGCGCCATGCTCACCGCCAGGGCGGTCTTTCCGACCCCGGGCGGGCCGAATACCGAGATGAGCCACGGGCCCGACCCGGGCCTGGCCGGAAGCGCCCGCATCCGCGCCAACTCGCCGTCCCGGCCGAACAGCACGCCCGGCGGTGGCGGCAGCTCGGCCGGGGTGACCCGGCGGCGGCGGGGCCGGTCGGCCGGGTGCGCGAGGCCGCCCGGCACGACGGAGACCGGCGGGGCGGTGCGCCGCCGCCTGCGCACAGCGAACAACGCGATACGTCCGAGAAGTGCGCCAAGGAGAACCGCGAACACAATTATCGCCGGCGAGGCGGGCAGATTGAACGAGTACGCCAGGACGGCGAGCAGCACCAGATGAACGACGATTGATATCGGCCTGAGCCCCACCGTCCGCATGTTCGCCCCTTCCGCGTCCCTCCATGATGGGGACCGGAAGCAAGCGTGGCCAGTGACCGGAGCCGTACGGATCCGTTATCGGGCATGACGTCGAGTCCGGACGGGTCCGTTCAAACAATCATTTCCGGCCCAACGACTGATGCTGTCGGTCAATGTGTCGGGTCTCCGACCAACTTCCCGCGGAACCGGCCGGTCCGGCGCCTGTGAGCGATCAGCATGACGCGCACATAAACGATCGACGATTGGTCCTCGCGCCTGCGGCGCGCGACACAGACGCCCCGGTATGGCCGCAATTGGGTACCGATAGCATCGGGGCTCGTCACGAGCGCCAGGGAGGAACGATGGAGCGCGCCTTCTGGCTCCGGTCCCCGGGCCTGGGTGAGATCGGGTCGGTCGACGTCCCACCACCGGCCGAGGACGAGGTGCTGGTCCGCACCCTCTACACCGGGGTGAGCCGCGGCACCGAGACGCTCGTCTTCCGGGGCGAGGTGCCGCCCAGCCAGTACGCGACCATGCGCGCACCGTTCCAGGAGGGCGACTTCCCGGCACCGGTCAAGTACGGATACCTGAACGTGGGCCTGGTCGAGCAGGGCCCCCCGGAACTGCTCGGGCGCACCGTCTTCTGCCTCTACCCGCACCAGACCCGGTACGTGGTTCCGGCCTCCGCCGTCACCGTCGTACCCGACGAGGTGCCGGCGGCCCGGGCGGTGCTGGCCGGCACGGTGGAGACGGCGGTGAACGCGCTGTGGGACGCGGCACCGCTGGTCGGCGACCGGATCGCGGTGATCGGCGCCGGGATGATCGGCTGCTCGGTCGCCGCCGTCCTGGCCCGCTTCCCGGCCGGTCGCGTCCAGCTCGTCGATGTCGATCCCGGGCGGGCGGCGGTGGCCGCCGCGCTCGGCGTCGACTTCACCCATCCCGACGCCGCGGCCGGGGACTGCGACCTGGTCGTGCACGCCAGCGCCACCGAAGCCGGGCTCGCCCGGTCCCTGGAACTGCTCGCCCCGGAGGGCACCGCGCTGGAGCTGAGCTGGTACGGCGACCGTCGGGTGAGCCTGCCGCTCGGTGAGGACTTCCACTCCCGGCGCTTGGTGCTGCGCAGCAGCCAGGTCGGTGCCGTGTCGCCGACCCGGCGGTCCCGGCGCGGCTTCGCCGATCGGATGGCGGTCGCGCTGGACCTGCTCACCGACGCCAGGTTCGACGCGCTGGTCAGCGGGGAAAGCGACTTCGCCGACCTGCCGCGGTTACTGCCCCGACTGGCCAGTGGTGAACTGCCCGCCCTGTGCCACCGGGTGCGCTACGAGAAAGGGTGAACCACATGTTCAGCGTGACCGTCCGTGACCACCTGATGGTTGCGCACAGTTTCCGGGGCGAGGTCTTCGGCCCCGCGCAACGCCTGCACGGCGCGACATTCATCGTGGACGCCTCGTTCCGCCGTCCCGAACTCGACGCCGACAACCTGGTTGTGGACATCGGCCGGGCCGCGCAGCAACTCGGCGACGTGCTGGGCGAGTTCAACTACCGCAACCTGGACGACGAGCCCGCGTTCGCCGGGATCAACACCTCCACCGAGGCGCTCGCCCGGATCATCGCGGACCGGCTCGCCGAGCGGATCGGCGCTGGCGAGTTCGGCCCGGGAGCGGACGGCCTCACCGGGATCACCGTCACCCTGCACGAGTCACACATCGCCTGGGCCAGCTACGAGCGCACGCTGTGAACCCGGCTCGCGCCGTGGCGGTGGTGCTGCCCGGCGACATCGACGACCCGGGCGCACCGAGCGGCGGCAACCGGTACGACCGCAAGGTCTGCCAGGGGCTCGCGGAGGCCGGCTGGTCGGTGCGGGAGCACGGCGTAGCCGGGGACTGGCCACGCCCGGACGACACCGGGGCGAAGGCACTGGCGGACACCCTCGCGGCCCTGCCGGACGGCGAGCGGGTGCTCGTCGACGGGCTGGTCGCCTGCGGCGTACCGGAGATCGTGGCGCCGCAGGCACGGCGGCTGCGGCTTGCCGTGCTGGTGCACCTGCCGTTGGCCGAGGAGACCGGGCTGGCGCCGGACCTGGCGGCCGAGTTGGCGGCCCGGGAGGGCGCCACCCTGCGGGCGGCCTCGGCCGTCGTCGCCACCAGCGGGTGGGCCGGCCGCCGGCTGATCGAGCTGCACGGGCTCCCGGTGGACCGGGTACGGGTGGCCGCGCCGGGGGTGGACCCGGCCCAGTCGGCTCCCGGCACCGACGGCACCTCGGGACTGCTGTGCGTCGCCGCGGTGATTCCGCGCAAGGGCCACGACGTGCTGATGGAAGCCCTCGCGGCGGTGGCCGACCAGTCGTGGACCTGCGTGTGCGCCGGTGGACTGGACCGGGCGCCGGAGCACACGGCAGGGGTCCGAGGGCGGATCGAGGCGGCCGGGCTCGACGAGCGGGTACGCCTCGCCGGGCCGCTGGCCGGTGCCGAGCTGGACGCCGCGTACGCCGCCGCCGACCTGCTGATCCTACCGTCCCGCGCGGAACCGTACGGGATGGTTCTCACCGAGGCGCTGGCCCGCGGCATCCCGGTGCTGGCCACGGCCGTCGACGGGGTGCCGGAGGCGGTGGGGCGGGCACCGGACGGCGCCGTGCCGGGAATGTTCGTGCCGCCGGACGATCCGGCCGCGCTGGCCGCGGCGCTGCGTCGCTGGTTCACCGAGCCCGACCTCCGGCACCGGGTGCGTACCGCCGCTGCCCACCGGCGTGCCGCGCTCGCCGGCTGGTCGGCGACCGTCCGGGTGCTGTCCGAGGTGTTGGAGGATCTTCGATGAGTGTCTACAGCCCCGAGTGGTTGGGCCTGCGGGAGGACGCGGACGCCGCTGCCCGATCGACCGAGCTGCTGTCCGAGTTGACCGACCGGCTCACCAGCTGCGCCGGGTCGCGTCGGACTGACCCGCTGGTGATCCGGGACCTGGGGTGCGGCACCGGGTCGATGGGGCGCTGGCTGGCCGGCCGGCTGCCGGGTCCGCAGCACTGGATCCTGCACGACCGGGATCCGGCGCTGCTCGACCTGGCCGTGCGGCACCTGCCCACGACGGCCTCCGACGGCAGGCCGGTCACCGCCGAGACCCGGCGGCAGGACGTCACCGAACTGACCGCCGCCGAGTTGGCCGGCACCTCCCTGGTGACCGCCTCCGCGCTGCTGGACCTGCTCACCGCGGACGAGGTGGACCGGCTCGCCGGCGCCTGCGTCGCCGCCGGTTGCCCGGCCCTGCTGGTGTTGTCGGTGGCGGGCGGGGTCGAGCTGACGCCGGCGGATCCGCTGGACGCCGAGATCAGCGTGGCCTTCAACGACCACCAGCGGCGGGCGGTTTCGGGCCGAACGCTGCTCGGGCCTGAGGCCGCCGGGGTGGCCGCGGAGGCGTTCACCCGGCACGGGGCGCTGGTCCGGACCCGATCCACCCCGTGGCGGCTGGACGCCGACCGGTCCGCGCTCACCGCGGAGTGGTTGCGGGGCTGGGTGGCCGCGGCTGTCGAGCAACGGCCGGAGCTGGCTGGCCCGGCCGAGGCGTACGTCAGCCGGCGGCTGGCCGAATGCGCGGCGGGCGGCCTACGAGCCGTGGTCGACCACACGGACCTGCTCGCGCTGCCACCGGTCTGACCTCCGTCCAAGCCGTGCGGCTCAGCCGCCGGGCCGACTCGGCGGCGGCTCAGCCGCCGGGCAGCGCTCGGAGAGGGCGTAGCGGAGCAGCACCACGTCGCCGATCTGGCGGACCTCGGCGAGTCGCGCCCGGTTGTCCGGATTCCACGGGTAGCTGCCGTCGCCCACGAACCGGGGTGCGCGGGAGTCGCCGACGAAGAAGGGGGCCATCACCAGGTGCAGTTCGTCAGCCAGCCCGGCGGCGAGAAACTGGCTGTGGACGGTGTTGCCGCCCTCGACCATCAACCGGCGCACGCCCCGGGCGGCCAGGTCGTCCACCACCCGGCGCAGGTCAACCGGCTCGCCCCCATCCACCACGGTGGCGGCCCCGGCCAACCGGTCACGGACCCCGGGGAGGGCGGAACTGGCGCAGTAGACGACCTTGTCGGCGTCTCCGGCGGTGAAGAACCGGGCGGACGGATCGAGATCGCCACGACCCGTCAGGGTGACCTTCATGGGTGACGGCGGCAGCCCGCGCGTGACCCGGTCGTCGCGCCGCTGGTCGGACCGGACGAGCAGGCGGGGGTCGTCCCGGCGGATGGTGCTGACCCCGACCATGATCGCGTCACACCCGGCACGCACGGCGTCGACCCGGTCGAAGTCCGCGTCGTTCGACAGCAGCAACCGCTCGCCGGTCGCGTCGTCCAGATAACCGTCGATCGACATGGCGCAGCTGAGCAGCACGTACGGTCGCTCGCTCACCATCGCTCCTGTCGGTCACCGGACGCGGACCGGCCTGGTGACGAGGTCGCCCCGGCCTACCGGCAGGTTAACCTGCCGGTTGCGGAGCTTGACACCTGGCAACGTCGCGGCCGCATCCCGCCCGCCCGGCCCGCCCGACCCGCCCGGTCGGTCGGTCGGTCTCAGATCCAACCACGACGGCTCGCCTGCACACCCGCCTGGAACCGGTTCTCCGCGCCGAGGATGTCCAGCAGCCGGCGGATCCGCCGGCGCATGGTCCGCAGCGAGCACCCCAGCTGGCGGGCGATGGCCTCGTCCTTCAGGCCGCTCACCAGCATCCGGAGCAGGATCCGGTCGTCCGCGTCGACAGCGTCCGCCGGCTCTCCGGTCACGATTCGCAGCGGCAGCGCCTGCCGCCAGTAACTCTCGAACGCCTCGATGAGCGCGTCCAACAACGTCGACCGGCGGACCAGAACGGCCCGGACCGTGCTCATGTCCAGGGTGAGCGGCATCAACGCGAGCCGGCGGTCCTGGATCGCCAGTTTGATGGGCAGACCGGGCAGGACGCGGGCCTGTTCGCCGTGCGCGGTCAACCGGTCGATTTCGTCCAACGCTCCAGGCAGTTCCAGGGCCGCCGGGGCGTAGACGGCGCGTACCCGGACTCCGCGGCCGAGGGTCACCGGCTCCACCGGATTCTCCGCGGCGAGCGCGTACGGCGGCCGGTCGAGGACGAGCATCTCCTCGGACGCCTCCTGCTGCATTCGGGCGAACCAACCCCCTAGCGCCTCCCGTCCGATGATGGTCTCCACCGGGTCGCCGGACCGGTTCTCCGCTCGGGCCACGGCGAACGCCCGGTGCAGCGTTTCGACGATGTCTCGCACACCGTCTAGTTCGGACATCCGCTGGCGCATCAGCAATTCCAGCGCCGCCCGCGGCTCGTTGGCGGCGTACCGGCGGCGGCGGCCGGCGAGCCGGCTGACCAGTCCCAGCGCGCGCAGCCGGTCGAGGGCGGCGACCACCCGGCCGGGGCGCTCGTCGAGCACGGACGCCAGGTCCGCCGGTGTGACGACGCCCCGGACCAGAACGGCGCGATAGACGCTTTCGTCGAAGGCATCGACGCCGACACCGGCCAGGTCCCCGTTTTCCTCGGCCACGGACGAAAGCCTGGCCCATAGGTGACGGGGACAGCAATGGGCCACGTCACTCCATGGTGTGCCGGGTGCCGGGAGCGCTAGGAAGAGTCGATCAACCCGTTCCCGGAGGCCCGATGTCACAGCGATCAGGAACCCCACGTCCCCCACGCCCCGCACGCTCCAGACACATCCGCTGGTTGGCGGGCACACTCGCCGGCGTACTCGGCACCACCGGCGCGGTGGTGGCCGGACCCCCGGCCGGCGCCGCCGACGACGATCCGCTCCGCCGCGTCATCGTTGAACTGGCCGACCCGGCCGCGATCGAATCGGTGCCGATCGGCGGGCCGACCACTCTCGACGCTCGGCAGGTCCAGCGGGTCGCCGCCGCCCGCGACGCCCTTGCCGGACGGCACCGCGGCCTCGTCGACGGAGCCCGCAAGGCCGGCATCCGGATCAGCGACGAGCGGTCCGCCACGCTCCTGGTGAACACGGTCGCGATGCGGGTGCCCGCCTCACAGGTGGCCCGGTTGTCCGGACTGCCCGGAGTGGTCGCCGTCCACCCGGACGGCCCGGTCCACACGTCCGTCGACGTCAGCGTGCCGCTGGTCGGCGCGCCGGACGTGTGGAAGCGCAAGGACAGCGACGGCACAGCGGTGCGGGGGCGGGGCATCACGGTGGCCGTGGTGGACACCGGCGTCGACTACACCCACCCGGACCTGGGGGGCGGATTCGGTCCCGGAAAGCGGGTGGTCGGTGGGTATGACTTCGCGAACGAGGACGCCGACCCGATGGACGACAACGGCCACGGTACGCACGTGGCTGGTATCGCGGCCGGTAACGGCGGAGTGACAGGCGTCGCTCCGGAGGCGGACCTCACCGCGTACAAGGTGATGGACGCCGAGGGCGTGGGCTACGCGTCCTGGGTGGTGGCCGGCCTGGAGGCCGCCGTCGACCCGGCGAACCCGCACCGCGCGGACGTGGTCAACCTGAGCCTCGCCTTCGGCGGCGACGGCACTGACCCGGTGGGTCAGGCGGCGACCGCCGCCACCAGGTCGGGCGTCGTGGTGGTGGCCGCCGCAGGCAACGGAGGACCGGGCCCGCGAACCGTCACCTCCCCGGCACTGGCCGAGGGGGTGATCTCTGTCGGTGCCTCGACGAGCGGCGTACGGATGCCGACCGCCCGGTTGGAGAGCCCGGTGCGGGAGAAGGTTCAGGCCCAGCGGGCCGGAATCTCGGCCAACCCACCGGCGAAGCCCGTCTCCGGCGAGGTGGTTGATGTCGGCACGGCCACGCCGGAGGAGCTGGATCGGGCCGGTGATCTCCGCGGCAAGGTCGTCGTCATGTTCGCCGAGACACCCGTGGGTGGTGGCGGCACCCCGCCCAGCGAGCTGGCGAAGGCCAAGGAGGTGGAGCGGCGCGGGGCGATCGCGGCGCTCACCTACAACGAGATGCTGAACCCGGTGGCGGCCCCCGGGACGATGCCAGCCCGGCCGGGAACGGCCGAGTCGGGCGACAGCTTCCGGCTGGACCGGCTCGTCACGCTGGCCATCGACCCCACCCAGCGCGAGGTGCTGGCCCGGTATCTCGCCAAGGGGCCGGTGCGGATGGTCGTCGAGGGTACCGACGTGACGGACCAGTTGGCGGGGTTCAGTTCCCGGGGACCGGCTCCCGATTTCCGGCTGAAGCCGGACCTGACCGCGCCCGGTTACGAGATCCGGTCGACCTGGCCGAAGGCGTTCTGGGCGCCGGGTGAGTTCCGGCTCAGCGGCACCAGTATGGCCGCGCCGCACGTGGCGGGCGCCGCCGTGCTGCTCCGTCAGGCACACCCCGAGTTCTCCCCGGCGCAGGTTCGGGCGGCCCTTGTCGGGTCGGCCGCTCCGCTGGCCGATCTGGGTCCGACCCAGCAGGGCGCCGGCCGGCTGAACGTGGCGAAGGCCGTCGACGCCCGGTTGATCGCCGAACCGGCGACCCTCAGTCTCGGGCTCGCCGACCTGCCCGGGCCGGGTTCCGGCACCAGTGCCGGCGGCAAGGTCGTGGTGCGCAACCTGAGTGACAAGCCGGCCCGGGTCACCTTCACGGTGCAGCGGGCACCCGGTTCGATCGGTTCCGCCACGGTGTCGCCCCGGACCGCCACCATTCCGGCCGGCGGGTCCGCCCGGGTGACCGTCTCGGTCACGGCATCGGCCATCGACCCGGATCGGGACAGCGACCTGTCCGGCTGGCTGGTCGGTGACGTGGCGGGGACCGATCGCGACCTGCGGACGCCGTACCTGCTCGCGGCCCGGCCGCTGATCGTGCAGAGCACCCCTGATCCGAGCGACGGCACCACCGAGGTGTTCGTGTGGAGTCCCGCGCCGGTTCGCTCGGCGCCGACCGTCCGGGTGATCTCCCGGGACGGCAGGAAGCGCGACGTGGTGGCCCAGCCTGACGAGAACAACTGGTTCCGGGCACGGCTGACCGACCTCGCCTCCGGACCGTACCGGGTCGAGGCGTACGCGCGGGCGACGGTGGGTGCCCGGCTGGTCGGGACCGACGCGTTCGAGGTGGTCGCCCCGCCGAACCGGCCGGGTGGCCGACGGTGGGAGTCGGTCGGCCCGAACTCCACCGCCTGGCAGGTGACCACGATTCCGAAGGCGCCGTCGCGGGCGGTGCTGAGCCTGGCCGGGTCCCCGGCGCTGTGGTTGACCGACGATCGGGGCGCCACCTGGCACCAGACCGGGCGGATGCCCATCGCCGGCGGTGGGATGGGATCGCTAGTTGTCGATCCAACGGACGATCGCCGGATGTGGTACGCCATAAACGGCCACTCGACGGTCGGACCGATCCAGCACGTGTTCGACCCCACCTACCACAGCAAGATCCTCTACACCGAGGACCGGGGACGCACCTGGACCACCCTGGACTTCGCGGACTACCAGGTGTTCGCCCTGCTTGGCTCGCCCGACGGGAAGGCACTTGTCGCCGTGACCAGCGGCGGATACCACCTGAGCCACGACCGGGGTCGCACCTGGGTGTTCCACCAGGATCCGTTCGCGCCGTACCTGCACGGCGCGACGCTGGCCGGGGGAACGCTACTGGTCGCCGCTCCCGAGGGCGTCCACGCGGTGGTCGACGTGTTCGGCCACCCGAAACCGGCTCGCCTGGTCGACCCGGCCAGGAGCGAGGACTGGATCGTCGGGGTGGCGGCCGATGAGGACGGGGCGGTGAGCGTGCACCAGGACGGCAGCGTCTGGGGCGCCACCGACGTGACGAAGCCGTGGACGAAGCTGTCCACGCTGCCCGATGGCGCGTTCCCCAGCCAGATCCGCACGGTGAACGGGGACGTCTACGTGGCCTGTGCCGGCCGGAACCTCGTCAGCCAGGACGGCGGCCGCACCTGGGCGGATCTGCCCAGCCCGATCAACGGCCCGATGCTGTCAGACTTCGACAGCTGGCCGGATCAACCCGACAGCCTGCTGGTCTCGGCCGAGCAGGGCGGACTGTTCGGCAGCCCCGACAAGGGCTCCAAATACCGGCGCATCGGGGTGCCCGGTCTCACCGCGTACGACGTGACCGTGGCGCGCGGCCCGGACGGCGTGCCCACGCTTGTGGCGATGACCAGTTCGGACAGCTATGCCCGATCATTGCCCACCGGCACGATCACGCCGGGGGACGTCGAATGGGGTACGGCCGAAGAGGGGCGCGCGGGCGGTGGCGCCGACCAGTTCCTCAGCACCGCGCGGGATTCCCGGGTCGTGTGGAAGTCGCTCTACTACCCGTTCCAGGTGAGTCACGACATCCAGCGCAGCACCGACGGCGGCCGGACCTGGACCACCGTCACCCGGACCAGGGGTGGGCTCTCCGCGCTCGCCGCTCACCCCGCCGCCACGGACCGCGTGGTGGCCAGCGTCGCCGACATGTACGGCCAGGGATTGCTGGTGAGCCGGGATCGCGGGGCGACCTGGCGGACCCTCTACCACGGCATGACGTTCGACGTCGTTGTCGGTGATCCGGGCGACCGGAACCGGCTGTGGCTCGGAAACGCGAACGGGCTGTACCGGTCCGACGACCTCGGCCAGACGATCAGGAAGGTGGCCGACGGCCCGGTCTCCGCGATCCACCTGGGCGCCGGTGGTCGGATCGTGATCGGCGGGGACCAGATCCGGGTCAGCGGGAACGGTGGAAAGTCGTTCACCATCGCCGACACCGGCGGCCTGCCGATGCGGGTCAGCGACGTGGTGGCGGTGCCGGGCTCGCCGAACCTGCTGTACGCGGGCACCGACGCGTACTCGGCCAACGGGTTGCCGCGCCACGGACGCGGCGTGTTGCGCAGTGCCGACGGCGGTCGAACCTGGGAGAACGTCTCGGGTGGCCTGCAAGCGACGTCAGTCACCAGCCTGGCGGTCAGTCCCGACGGGCGGTGGTTGTTCGCCGGCACGGTGGACGCCGGGGTGCACCGGCTGCCGGTGGACCGGTAATCGGGGGCCCGGGGAACTCCCCTCCCCGGGCAACCGGACCACCGGCGACGGCCCCTTCCCGTCCATGACGGGAAGGGGCCGTCAGGCTCTACAGCGTGTTCGCCAGCCGGTCGGCGAGCAGCCGGGTGAACCTCGCCGGATCCTTGAGGTCGCCGCCCTCGGCGAGCAGCGCCATGCCGTACAGCAGCTCGGCCGTCTGCTTCAGCGCCTCCTGGTCACCGCCCTGGTCGTGGGCGGTACGCAAGCCGGTGACCAGCGGATGGGTGGGATTGAGTTCCAGGATCCGCTTCGTCGGCGGCAGTTCCTGGCCCATCGACCGGTAGAGCTTCTCCAGGGTCGGCGTCATGTCGTGGGCGTCGCCGACCACACAGGCCGGTGAGGTGGTCAGCCGGGTGGACAACCGCACCTCCTTGACCTCCTCGGAGAGCGCGCCGGCCATCCAGGTCAGCAGCGCGTCGAAGTCCTTCTGGCGCTGCTCCCGTTCGGGCTCGGTGGCCTTCTCGTCCTCGGCACCCAGGTCGATCTGGCCCTTGGCGATGGACCGGAGCGGCTTGCCGTCGAACTGGCCGACCCGCTCGACCCATACCTCGTCCACCGGGTCGGTGAGGACCAGAACCTCGTAGCCCTTGGCCCGGAACGCCTCCATGTGCGGCGAGTTCTCGATCATCGAGCGCGACTCGCCGGTCAGGTAGTAGATGTCGGTCTGGTCGTCCTTCATCCGCTCCACGTACTGCCGCAGCGTGGTCTGCTCGTCGGCGTCGTGGGTCGAGGCCACCGACACGATGTCCAGGATGGCGTCCTGGTTGTCCGGGTCGCTGATGAGTCCTTCCTTGACCGCCCGACCGAACTCGGCCCAGAACGTCCGGTACCGGTCCGGGTGCTTGGTCATCATCTCCTTGACCGTGCCGAGCACCTTCTTGACCAGGCGCCGACGGACCACCCTGATCTGCCGGTCCTGCTGGAGGATCTCCCGGGAGATGTTCAGCGAAAGGTCGTGGGCGTCCACCACCCCCTTGACGAAGCGCAGGTACTCGGGCATCAGCGCCTCGCAGTCGTCCATGATGAAGACGCGCTTCACATAGAGCTGCACGCCGCGCTTGCCCTCCCGGGCGAACAGGTCGAACGGCGCGTGGGACGGGATGAACAGCAGTGCCTCGTACTCGAAGGTGCCCTCGCCCCGCATATGGATGATCTCGAGCGGATCGGTCCAGTCGTGGGCGACGTGCTTGTAGAACTCGTGGTACTCAGCCTCGTCGACCTCGTCCCGGGAGCGCGCCCAAAGCGCCTTCATCGAGTTCAGCGTCTGGACCTCGGTCTCGCCCTCGTCGCCCTTCCGCACCGTCATCCGGATCGGCCACGCGATGAAGTCGGAGTACCTCTTGACGATCTCCCGGATCTTCGACTCGGCCGCGTAGTCGAAGAGGTGGTCCTCCTGGTCCTCCGGCTTGAGATGCAGGGTCACGGCGGTACCCTGCGGCGCGTCGTCGAGATCCTGGACGACGTACGTACCCTCGCCGGCGGACTCCCACCGGGTGCCGCCGGACTGGCCGGCCTTCCGGGTCACCAGGGTGACCTTGTCGGCGACCATGAAGCTGGCGTAGAAGCCGACGCCGAACTGCCCGATGAGTTCCTGCGAGGCCGCCGAGTCCTTCGCCTCACGCATGCTGCGCAGCAGCTCGGCGGTTCCGGACTTGGCGATCGTCCCGATCAGCTGGACGACCTCGTCGCGGGTCATGCCGATGCCGTTGTCGCGCACCGTCAACGTGCGCTGCTCCCGGTCCACCTCGATCTCGATGTGCAGGTCGGTGGTGTCGACCTCCAGATCCTTGTCGACAAGCGACGAGATGCGCAGCTTGTCGAGCGCGTCAGAGGAATTGGAGATCAGTTCACGCAGGAAGATGTCCTTGTTCGAATAGATCGAGTGCACCATCAGCTGAAGCAGCTGGCGTGCCTCGGCCTGGAATTCCAATGTCTCGACCTTGTTGCTCACGGCGTCCCTCCGGCGGCTGACGGTTACCGGTAGCAGGATACGAGCAGCCCCGCGACGGCTCGGCGACCGGGTGACGGAGCGTCAAACCATTGACGTCGATATCTCTCGGGTGTCGAATGTTTCCCACCGGTAACCCCCAACCCGTCACCCGGGGAGGTGTGATGCGTCACCGTCTGCTGTCATCCGCCCTCACCGTCGTCCTCACCATCGCCACCGTCTCCACCCCGGCCACCGCCGGCCGGACCGCCGTCGAGCCGGCGAGCCTGGCCAACGGCTGCGATCCGGTCGACGCCGCGAGCTGCCTGCTGCCGTTCCCGAGCGACTACTACACGGTCGCCGACTCCAGAACGGCCACCGGCATCCGGGTCAACCTCCAGCGCTCCGCGATGCCGGAGAACATTTTCGGCACCAACATCAACCCTTGGGAGTGGAACCGCAACGACGGCTTCTCCCCCGGCTCGATGCTGCTGGTCCACGTACCGGGCATCGACCTCGCCGCGAGTGGCGTGGCCACCTCCGTCGACATCGCCCGGTCACTGGCCCCCGACGCGCCGATCGTGTTGATCAACACCGCCACCGGCGCCCGGCACCCGTACTGGGCTGAACTCGACGCGAACGCGGCCGGCAACCCCGGCCGGCAGGCGCTGATCATCCGTCCGGCGCGCAACCTCGACGAGGGCACGCGGTATGTGGTCGCGCTGCGCAACCTGCGGACCGCCAGCGGCGGCGCCATCGGCACCGAGCCGGTGTTCGCGAGCCTGCTGGCGCCGTCCGCCCCGAACGACCCGGCGTTGCACAGGCGCTGGGAGTACGCCCAACGCGCGCTCGGCTCGCTGGCCGCCGCGGGCATCGGCACCGCCGGACTGCACGTCGCCTGGGACTTCACCGTAGCGAGCCGGCGCAGCCTCACCGAGCGCGTGTTGCACATGCGCGACGAGGCGTTCGGCAGGCTCGGCATCTTCGCGCCGGTGTTCACAATCGACTCGACCACCGACTATCCGGATCCGGCGGCCGAGCCGTACCTGCAACGGCAGATCCAGGGCACCGTGTACGTCCCCAGCTACCTGAACAACACCCTCGGTCCGCCCGGATCCTGGCTGAACTACGGCTCCGACGGCCTGCCCGAACAGCTGAACGTCAACACCCAACTCGCGAGGTTCGTCTGCAACATCCCGCGCTCCGCCAGCGCCGCCAACCCGGCCCGACCCGCGCTGTACGGCCACGGCCTGCTGGGCGACCCCGCGGAGATCAATTCGGGCCGGCTGAAGCAGTACATGCTCGAACACAACACGATGTTCTGCGCCACGCCGTGGATCGGGATGGCCACCGAGGACATTCCCAATGTCATCTACTCGATCGGTGAGTTTTCCCAGTTCCCATCGATTCCAGACCGGTTGCAGCAGTCGTTCCTCAACTTCCTGTTCCTCGGCCGCGCGATGATTCACACGTGGGCCGGCTTCACCACCCGGTCCGCGTTCCGCGACGGCTCGGGTAAGGCACTGTCGAGGGCGGGTTCTGGCCAACTCGTATACCTGGGCAACAGCCAGGGTGGCATCCTCGGCGGCTCGCTCTGCGCGATCGCCAAGGACTTCACCCGCTGCTCGCTCGGTGTGCCGGCGGCGAACTACTCGACGCTACTCAACCGCAGCGTGGACTTCGACCAGTTCCTGCCGGTGTTCGACAATGCCTATCCGGACCCGGTGGATCGGCAGCTCATCTTCGGTCTCATCCAGATGGTGTGGGACCGTGGCGAGGCCAACGGCTACCTGCACCACCTGACGGCCGACCCGCTGCCCGGCACGCCGGCCAAGCGGGTGATCCTCGTCGAGGCGTTCGGCGACCACCAGGTGGCCAACATCGCGACCCAGGTGCAGGCGCGCACCATCGGCGCCCGGGTCCGCACGCCGATCCTCGCCCCCGGCCGGAGCATCGACGTGACGCCCTACTGGGGAATCCCGACGGTGTCGAACTTCCCGTACGCCGGCTCTGCGCTGGTCGTCGTGGACAGCGGTACACCGGCGCCGCCACCCGACAACCGGCCCAACACCGCGGGGGTGGATCCGCACGGCCATCCGGCCAACTCGCCGCAGATCCGGGCGATGATTGCCCACTTCCTGGACACCGGCGAACTCGTCGACACCTGCGGCGGCGCGCCCTGCACCGCGCCCGCCGGCTGAACAGGAATGGGCGGGTCCGGCGTGCGACGTGCGCGCCGGACCCGCTCCACGGGATCACCCAGGTTGTCAATTCGTGGCACGGTCATCAAGAGAATGCCATCTGCCGATCGACCACGATGGTCGGACGGGCGGGGGAGACGCCTACCCGTCCGGCTCTGTCAGGATGGTTGTCCGCGCAAGCTCTGACGGCTCTACGATCCACTGAACCGATCAACTAGCGTCACTAGCAATTGTGTGCACGGCAGGCGAAGGGACAACGGTGGTGCGGCGGTGCTGATCGGGGAGCGCTACCGATTATTGAACCTGGTGGGCCGGGGTGGTATGGGGCGGGTGTGGGTGGCCCGCGACGAACTCCTCGACCGGGACGTCGCCGTCAAGGAGATCCATCCGCCGGGATTCCTCGGCGATGACGAGCAGGACGACCTCGCCGCCCGGATGATCAGGGAAGCGCGCATCGCCGCGCGGCTGAACCACCCCAATGTGGTGAGCGTGCACGACGTGGTGAGTCACGAGGGCAGCCCGTGGATCGTCATGGAGTACGTCCCGTCCAAGTCGCTGCAGGAGGTGCTGCGGGCCGGACCGGTGGAGCCCCGGCGGGCCGCCGAGATCGGCCTGGCCGTGTTGACCGCGCTGACCGCGGCGCATCGCGCCAACGTGCTGCATCGGGACGTCAAGCCGGGCAACGTGCTGATCGCCGACGACGGGCGGATCATGCTTACCGACTTCGGTCTGGCCACCATCGAGGACGGCACCGACGGTCTCACCAGGACCGGCATGATCCTCGGCTCCGCCGAGTACGTGGCGCCAGAGCGGGCCGCCGAGGGTGTCTCCACGGTCGCCACGGACCTGTGGTCGCTGGGCGCCACGCTGCACGCGGCCGTCGAGGGAAAGTCCCCCTACGCCCGGTCCACCGCGATGGCCACGCTTACCGCACTGGCCACCGCGCCACCTGATCCGGCCCCGCACGCGGGACCACTGGAGCCGGTGCTCGCCGGACTGCTGCGCCGCGACCCCCGTCGCCGGCTCGCCGCCCTGGAGGTCGAACGGATGCTGCGCGCGGCCATCGGTGGCGCGGTCACCGACGCGCGCGCGGCGGAGGTCGGGCGGCGGGTGCGCGCGCTCCTCGACCAGACGGCAGCCCAGGCCGCGGGGGCAATTCCCGGGGCCACGGGGTCGCCCGTGGGACTGCAGGTCAGGCCGGACGGATCGTCGACCCCGCCCAGTTGGGCCGACCTCGGACGGCCGACCGAGACCGGCGGCGGGGACACGACCGGGCCTGCCCCGGACACCGATGGCCGAGGCCCGATCGAGATCTCGGATGACGATCCGGTCGCTTCGCGGCGCCCCCACCACCGCCGCTCGATCTGGCGCTGGTGGATCCCGCTGCTTGCGGCCGTACTCGCCATCCTCGCCAGCGTCGGCACGATCCTGGTGATCACCCTCGACGGGAATGACACTCCCGAGGACCGCGCCACCGCGCCGATGTGGACACCCGAACCGGGCGATGCCGGGCCGGATGGTGCCGACCGCCCTCCACCGCCGCACGGTCGGAAGCCCCCACCTCCGTTCGCCTGTCTACGCCCGGGTCAGTCGGAACGGACAGTGGCCACGACCCAACCTCCGTTCGGCGACACCTTCGACCCGCCCGGGGGCTGGACCTGGCATTTCGACGCGGCCGGCTTCCAGCTCGCGGTGCCGGTCGGCTGGCGCTACTTCCGGGAGGGCAGCGTCGCCTGTTTTCAGGATCCCCGGTCCAGCCAGGCCCTGAGTGTCGACCCAGCCGTCTCGTTGACGATCGATCCGGTGAGTCACTTCCGCGCCGAGGAGCAACGGGCCATCGGGGATGGGACGCTGCCGGACTACCAACGGATCGGGCTCACCGCACGCCGGGACAGAGCCGAGTGGGAGCTGCGCTGGACCGCGCCGCACGGTGAGCGGATGCGCAGCGTGCGGATGCTGTACGGGCGACCGGGCAAGCGGGCGTACGCGGTGGGTTGGGTCGCCCCGGACGATCTGTGGACAGACGTGGAGCCGGACGTGCTCCGGGCCAGCTTCCGCAGCTGAGGATCACCGACGGGATGGTGACCCGTGCCTCGATTACCGGCGATCCTTGGGGGAAGGGAGTGCCACCATGCCGGAGGAGAAGGTGGAGAAGTTCGGCGGCGACACCCCGCTCGGCCGCGCCGGACAGCCGGCCGAGCTGGCCCCGGCGTACGTCTTCTTCGCGTCCCAGGAGTCGAGCTACGTCAGCGGCGAGGTGCTCGGCGTGACCGGTGGGAAGCCACTGTCCTGACGAACGGGTCGGCCGGGGTTGGACCGGTTCAGAGCACCTGGGACAGGAACTGCCGGAGCCGGGGATGGCGCGGCTCGTCGAAGACCGCTGCCGGCGGCCCAGCCTCCAGCACCATGCCGCGGTCCATGAAGGCGACGGTGTCGGCGACCTGCCGGGCGAAGCCCATCTCGTGGGTCACCACGACCATGGTCATGCCACCGGCCGACAGATCGGCCATCACCGCGAGGACCCCCTTCACCAGCTCGGGGTCCAGCGCGGAGGTGGCTTCGTCGAAGAGCATCACCTGGGGTCGCAGGGCGAGCGCCCGGGCGATGGCGACCCGCTGCTGCTGACCACCGGACAGCTGGGCCGGGCGGGCGTCGGCCTTGTCGGCCAGCCCGACCCGGTCCAGTTGGGCCCGAGCCACCGCGTCGGCCTCGTCGGCGGCCAGCTTCTTGATCCGGCGCAGCGCCAGCGTGATGTTGCGCCGGACGGTCAGGTGCGGGAAGAGGTTGAACTGCTGGAACACCATGCCGATCCGCTGCCGCAACGCGTCCGGGTTGTCGGCGCGCACGCTGCGCCCGTCGAGCAGGATGTCTCCCCGGTCCGGCTCGATGAGCCGGTTGATCGTGCGTAGCAGGGTCGACTTGCCGGATCCGGACGGCCCGATGACGCACGCCGTCCCGCCCCGCGCCACCTCCAGCTCGGCACCGCGCAGCACCCGGTTGGCGCCGAAGGCGAGGTGCACGTCCCGGACGCTGAGGCTGACCGGGACCGCGTCCACGGCGGCCTCGTCCCCGGTCGCGGAGCGGTCCGTCGCGGTGGTCACGGTCGGGACGTTTGTCACGGGGGCGTTCCCCGGGTTCGCGCTCGTGGTGCCGGTCATCAGCGGTCCTCCCGTCGAGGAGTAGGCGGCGCGGCCTCGCCGGCCAGCGCCAGGTCGGTGTCGTCGTCCCCGGTCGGCGCGGGGGCGGGTCGACCGTCGCGCAGCCGGCGGTCGATCCAGTTCACCGCGTGGGTCAGCGGCACGGTGAGCACGAGATAGAAGAGCCCGGCCAGCAGCAGGGCCGACTCGTTGCCGGTGTTGGCCGCGTGGTCCTGACCGATCCGGAACAGGTCCCGCTGGCTGGCCAGCAGGCCGAGGAAGTACACCAGGCTGGAGTCCTTGATCAAGGAGATCAACTGGTTCACCCAGGCCGGCAGCACCCGGCGGATCCCCTGCGGGATGATCACCATGCGCATCGCCTCGCCCCAGGACAGGCCGAGCGCCCGGGCCCCCTCCAGTTGGGCTGCCTCGACGCTCTGGATGCCGGCCCGGAAGATCTCCCCGATGTAGGCGGCGGCGATAAGCGACAGCGCCAGGATGCCCAGCGGGTACGGGTTAGGTCCCCAGATCTCCATGCCGACCGGGGCCAGCCCGACCCCGATCAGCAGGATCGTCGCCGCCGCCGGCAGACCGCGGAACACGTCGGTGTAGACCCGCGCCGGCCAGCGCAACCATCGGGTACGGGCGAGGCCCGCGAAGGCGAGCAGCATCCCGAGTACGGAGCCGAGTAGGGCGGCGGAGACCGACAGCACAAGCGTGTTGCGCAACCCGACTTTCAGCATCTCGGGAAACGCCTGCTTCATGGCCGACCAGTCGAAGAAGGTCGACCACAACGTGCTCAGGACGTCCATCGGTCGGTCACCGCCTCCCTGCGTCGCGTACCGGTCAGGAAGCCGGCGTGGTCGTCGGGGTCACCGCGCCGGTCGGGGTCGCCGCGGCCCCGCTGGGGACGGCGACCGCGCCGCTGCCCGGCCTGAAGTCGGCCGGGATCGGCCGGCCCGGGTAGTACTGCTCCTGCAACCGGCTCCACGTACCGTCGGCGATGACCTCGTCGAGGGCCTTGTTCAGCGCCTCGCGCAGCGCGTCGTTGCCCTTCGCCACGGCATACGCGGTGGGCGCCGGGCTGAGTTCCTTGGCCGCCACCTTGATCTTGCCGCCGCTGTCGGCGGCGGACTTGTCGCCGATCTCGGCCGGGGCGATCCAGGCGTCGGCGGTGCCGGCCTTGAGCTGGTTGACGGCGCCGTTGTAGTCGGGCACCCGCACCGGGTCGAGGTTCTGCCTCGTGGCGTAGTCGTCCTGCACCGTGCCCTGCACGACGACCACCCGCTTGCCGCCGAGCTGGTCAAAGCCGGTGATCGACGAGCCGGCCGGCACGTCCAGGCCGAAGTAGCCGAAGTCGTAGCCGTTGCCGAAGTCCACGGTCTGCTTGCGCGCCTCGGTGATCGTGATGGACGAGCTACCGACGTCGAACTTGCGGTTGTTGACCTGCGACAGCAGGGCGGAGAAGTCGGTGCCGACGAACTCCACCCGCAGGTCGAGCTTCGCGGCGACCGCGGTGAGCAGGTCGTTGTCGAAGCCGGTGAACCTGCGGTCCTTCAGGAAGACGTTCGGCGGTGCGTCGGTAAGCGTGCCGGCGCGCAGTACCCCGGCCTGCACCAACTTGTACGGGTTGTCGGCCGAGGCGGCGTTGTCACCGCACCCGGTCAGCGTGGTGAGGCTGAGAACGACGGCCGCGCCAGCGGCGGCGGCCCTGGTCAGGATGGAACGGATGCGCATGGAGAACTCCAGGATCAAGCACGACCGGCCATGGGCACGGTCGATGGACGGCGCGCCGGATCGGCGTACCGGTGGGAAGGGGTTTCGCGGTTGCTGTTACGCCTGGCGGCGGCGACAGCCGGCGCTGTGCACCCGCATCAGGTCGACGTGCCGGCGTTTCACCAGCAGGGTCCGGACCGGGCGGGGTGGCGCCGCAGCGCGAGCAGACATGGTTCCTCCAGGTCGATGACCTGGAAACCAGGCCACGCTTGCACCGGGGATTGGCCGGTGCCTGGTCTTCACCCGGGGCACCCCACCGCGGAGGAGGGTTGCCGGCCAGCGAGCCGGGGCTTGACGCTGGCGCTCATGACCTGCGGGAAACGCTAGCAGCAGAACCGAGAAGATCGAATATGAGGCCGCTCACCCCGCTGACGGGAGGGATGTCGGCTCGGACCTCCGGCTGGTCGTACCCTCGTCGGGTCGGCTACCGGTCGTGAGGACGAGGACAGCGATGAGCCCTGGGCACCATCACCACACCGAGCGGGATCGCGAGACGATGTCCGGGACGGCCCGCCGGCTCACCCTGGCGCTGCTGATCCCGGCCGTGGTGCTGACCGCGATCGGCATGGTGCTGCTCTGGCCGCAGGACCCGCCGCAGACGCCGACGGGCGGGGAGACGGTCCGGGCCATGGGCACGGTGCTGGCCGTGACGCCCGAGGCGTGCCCGGAAAACCCCGAGCTGCCGGAAGCTCCGGAGGGCGAGGCCGCAACGGGGGTTCCGGCGCCGGTCTGCGGCACCGTCGCGGTGCGGATCACCGACGGTGCCGGTGCCGGCAGCCAGGTGGCGACCGAGATTCCGGCCGGCCCCGGGGCAGTCACCGTTTCCTCCGGCGACGAGGTGGTGCTGCTCCAAATCTCCGACGAGCCGGGGGGCGAGCCGACGTACTCGATCGTCGATCACCAGCGGTCCACCGGGCTGTGGCTGCTCGGCGCGGCCTTCGCCCTGGCCGTCATCGCGTTCGGCCGGTGGCGCGGGGTCACCGCGCTCGGTGGACTCGGCATCACCTTCGCGGTGCTGTTGCTCTTCATCGTCCCGGCCATCCTCGACGGCCGGTCCCCGGTGCTGGTGGCGGTGGTCGGCGCCGCGGCGATCATGCTGACCGTGCTGTACCTCACGCACGGTTTCACCATGACCACGACGGTGGCCGTGGCCGGCACGCTGGCCAGCCTGTCCATCACGGCGGTGCTGTCCGCGCTGTCCATCGCCGTCACCCACCTGTCCGGCATAGCGGACGAGGCCACCAGCTACCTGAACATCACCCAGGGTGATGTCAACATGCGCGGCCTGTTGCTGGCCGGCATCGTCATCGGGTCTCTCGGGGTGCTAGACGACGTGACGGTCACCCAGTCCGCCACGGTCACCGAACTGGCCCGGGCCAACCCCGCGTACGGCTTCCGCCAGTTGTACGGCGCCGCGACCCGCGTCGGCCGCGCGCACATCGCCTCGGTCATCAACACCATCGTGCTTGCCTACGCCGGGGCGTCGTTGCCCTTGATGCTGCTCTTCGCGGCCGGTAACACGCCCGTCGGCGAGCTGCTCACCACGGAGCTGATCGCCCAGGAACTCATCCGCAGCATGGTGGGGACGATCGGTCTGGTGTCCGCCGTACCGATCACCACCGCGCTGGCCGCGCTGCTCGCCACCCGCTGGGATCCCGGCGGGGCGGCCGTGGAGGCGGCGCCGGTCACCGCCACCGGTCCGGCGACCGGCGGAGTCGCGGGTCCGGCCGCCGCCCCGGCCGAGGTACCGCGGCAGACCGAGGCGCTGGGGGCGACACCGCAGCCACCTCCGACACCGGCCGGCACGCCGTGGCAGGACCCGTCCCCGCCGGAGGACCCGTGGGCGGCGTTCGTCGACCGGCACCCCGACGGCCCGCGCTGAGTCGACCCGTCCCACGGCATCCGACACGAGGCATTGCCGGCAATGGTTCGGCCGGTCCCCGTCACCCGCGGCGCCGTGTAGGGGGCCCCGAAAGACTTTGCGCTGCTGTAGCGGACGCAACACCTGTTGTCCGATTATCGGACGATCGGTGTTGCGTGGGTTGCAGCAGCGCAAAGGGAGCCCGACGCCCAGTCCCGGGGGCACCACGTAGGGCGGCGGGCACGTCCAGGGGCACCGGCAGGGGCGAGCAGCGGGGCTTGTCAGGGACAGCGGTGCCAGGCCGTGGTGAACAGGTCCGGGTCGCCGAAGTTGCCCGACTTGAGCAGCAGCGCCAGCCGTGGACCGGGATCCGGGACCATCCACGGCAGCCCGGGACCGACCGCCGGTCCCACCCGCAGCGCCCCCAGGCCCAGGCCGTGCACCACGGCGCCCGAAGTCTCCCCGCCGGCCACCAGCAACCGCCGGACCGCCAGGTCGGCCACCGCGCGGACGGCGATCTCCGCGGTCGCCGCCTCCAGCAGCTCGGCCGAGCGTCCGGCTCCGAGCCGGACCTCGAACTCGGCCACCTGCGCGGGATCGGCCGACGACGAGACCAGCACGGGCTCCTCCACCGACCGGTACGCCGCGTCCAGCGCCGCGAGGACACCGGCCACGGCGCCCGCGAAGTCGACGTCGAGGTCGACCGGGGACAGCGGGATCCGCGGGCCGGGAAACGTGTCGACCTGCTCCCGGGTACGCGCCGA
Source organism: Plantactinospora sp. GCM10030261 (assembly GCF_042666615.1). Classification (NCBI taxonomy): domain Bacteria; kingdom Bacillati; phylum Actinomycetota; class Actinomycetes; order Micromonosporales; family Micromonosporaceae; genus Plantactinospora; species Plantactinospora sp. GCM10030261. The sequence continues at coordinate 76,968 of NZ_JBHTDD010000022.1, read as the reverse complement.
GCAGCTCCCGGACAGGATCAGGCGCCGCCCGGCCGGCACCACCGGAACCACCCGGGCCGCCGGCAGGTCATTCCCAGCCGGCGCCGAACTGGAAGCCCGCGCCTCGCTTCCGGCCGGTGCCGAACTGGAAGCCACCGCTCCGCTCCCGCCCGACGCCGGACCCGGGGTCGACGCCGGGGCGGTGGCGCCGGACCGGGCCCGGGCCAGCGCGGCGGCCAGCCCGGCGGCGCCGCCCACCAGCGGTCGGGTCGGCCCCCGCAGCAGGGCGGCGGCGATCGTGTCCAGGTCGTCGTCGCCGACTGCGTCCGCGAGCACGTGTCGGGCACCGTCCCGGCGGGCGGCTTCGATGGCGGTGGCGACGCGGTCCGGGCCGGCGGCGACCGTCGCCCGGTCGACGAGCGCCACCCGCGCCGCGGTCTGCCGGCCGAGCACCCGGACGAGATCGGGGTCCCGCATCGGGGTGAGCGGGTGGTCGCGCAGCGGCGACTCGGACAGCAGCTGCCGGCCGACGAACAGGTGTCCCTGATAGACGGTGCGCCCCACCCGGGGCGTCGCCGGCGTTCCCACGCTGACCGGCGCCGTGCCGTCTCCGGCGACGAGGTCCGCCAGCGCGTCCGCCACCGGGCCGATGTTGCCGTCGTCGGTCGAGTCGAACGTCGAGCAGTACTTCTGGTAGAGCGTGGTGCAGCCGGCGTCCACCAGCCAGCGCCCGGCGGCGAGCGACTCGGCGACGGCGCGGTCCCGCGGCGCGGTGCGGGACTTCAGCGCGACCACCGCGGCGTCGCAGTCCGGCGGCGGCGCGCCGGGCGTACCGACGACAACGATCGCCGACCCGCCCGCCTCGCACACCGCGTCCGCGAGGTCGCCGGCGCCGGTGAGGTCGTCCGCGACGACCCCCAGCCAGGGGCGGGTCATCGGGCCGCCGTCCGGGCCGGTTCGCCAGCGCTCCGCTGGTCCGGCACCAGCGGCGCGACCACCACCTCGCGACAGACGGCCCGCAGCCGCTCCACCTGCGCGGCGCTCGCACCCGCGTCGATCACCACCGCGTCGACGGACGCCAGGTCGAGGAAGCGCATGGGCGCCCGCGCGGTCAGCTTGCCGTGATCCAGCAGCAGGATCACCCGCGCGGCACTGCGGGCCATGGCACGTTTGGTATCGGCGTCGGAGGCGTTCGCGGAGTAGACGCCGGTGGGCCCGGCCGCCGTCGCGGAGAGCACCGCGACGTCCACCGCGAGGTCTTCGAGGCTGGCCCGGGTGATCGGGCCGGTGAAGGACCGGGTCGCCGCGTGGTAGGCACCGCCCAGAGCGATCAGGTCGATGTCGGTGCGGGCGGCGCAGACCTGGATGACCGGGACGGAGTGGGTGACCACGGTCCGGCCGCCGGGCAACTGAGCGGCCATAGCGGCGACGGTGGTGCCCGCGTCCAGCGCCACCACGGCGTCCGACGAGACGAGCGGGACCGCCGCCCGCGCGACCGCCTCCTTCTCGGTGGGCGCGGCGTCCCGGCGCTCCTCGAACGGTGCGCCGGAGGCGGCGGTGGGCAGGCTGGCGCCGCCCGCGACCCGGTTCACGAGTCCTTCCGCGGCGAGTTGCCGCAGGTCGCGACGGATGGTCATCTCGGAAACGCCGAGCGCGGTCGCCGCGTCGCCGGAGGCGACGTAGCCCGCCTCGGACACCCGGCGCAGCAGTTCACGGCGTCGGTCCGGGGCCTGCGTGTAACGCACCCGTCCATCCAAGGACGCCCTCGGATGTTTGTCAATATACGAACAACTGACCTTGACCCGTTCGTTCGAAAGTGAACACAATGGGTCGGTGAGCTGCCTCGCCGTGGGCATCGACGTGGGGACGACCAATACCAAGGTCGCCCTCGTCATGGTGGACGCGACACAGCTTCGGGTGCGCGCCGTCGCCACCGCCCCCACGCCGGAGCCCGCGACGCTCAAGCCGGTCCTGCTCGCGCTGCTCCGGCAGGTGCTGACCGGATCCCCCGCCATCGAGGCGATCGGGATCGCCTCGATGGCCGAGACGGGTGTGCCGCTCGACCGGTCCGGCGTACCCCTCGGATCATGGTTGCGGTGGGACGGGCACCGCGCCGGCGCCGAGGCGGACGACCTGGCCCGGCGGCTCGGCTGGGCCGAACTGGTCGCCGCCACCGGCGTCCGACCCGCCGCCAAGGTGCCGCTCGCCACCTGGTCCTGGCTCCGTGCGCGGCAGCCGGACCGGTGGGCCGCGATGGCGGCCTGGGCCGGGGTGGCCGACCTCTGCTGCCGGCTGCTCACCGGACGCCTGGTCACCGACCACACGCTGGCCGGCCGCACCATGGCCTACCGGCTGCCGCGACCCGGCGACGCACCGCCGGCCGGCTTCGACAAGCATCTGCTGGCCGAGGTGGGACTGCACCCGAGGCGGCTGCCCGCGGTCGCCGGGCCGGACGAGGTCGCCGGTCACGTCGAGGACCCCGACTTCGTCGCCATCGGGCTGCCGGTCGGCACGCCGGTGGTGGTGGCCGGTCACGACCATGCCGTCGGCGCGTACGGCTGCGGGGTGCGCGAGCCCGGCGACGTCGCCGACTCGCTCGGCACGGCAGAGGCGATCATGTCCGTGGTCGCCGAACCGCCCGACCCGGTGGAGGTGGGCCGGGCCGGCATGAGCACCGTGGTGACGGTCAGCGGGCGGCACCGGGCCATCCTCGCCGGGTCGTCGAGTGCCGGCGCCACCGTCGGCTGGTGGCTGGCTCACGAGTCCGGCGGCATCGCCCCGGACGAGCTGTTCGACCGGGTGCTGGCCGCCGGTGACCAGCCGACCGGGGTGATCGTGCTGCCGTACCTGTCCGGACGGCAGGCTCCCGAGCCCGACCCGGCGGCCCGGCTGCGGGTGCTCGGGCGACGCCCGACGCACACCACTGCCGAGCTGGCCAAGGCCATGCTCGAAGGGCTGTGCCTGCAATCGCGGTGGATGCTCGCCGAGCAGTCCCGGCTCGCCGGCCGGTCGCATCCGGCCCGGGTAACGCTGCTCGGCGGTGCCGTCGCGGCCAACCCGGCCTGGGTGCGGATCAAGGCCCAGGTCCTGCCCGACGAGCTGCGGGTGGTGCCGGAGGCCGAACCGGTGGCGGCCGGCGCGGCGGTGATCGCCGCGGCCCGGGCCGGACTTGTGGGGCCGGTGGTGCCCACGCTCGACGGGCATCCGACCTCGCCGACCGGCACCGGCGGCACCGACTACGACGAGTCGTTCGCCCGGTTCGTGGCGTCCGCCACGGACCCGGATCAACAACGAGAGAAGGCAACGTGACGGCATCCGGAAGCTCGGCTCCCACGCTGGACGCCATCGCGCGACCATCCGGCGGGTTCGCCATGGTGGCGATGGACCAGCGGGAGAGCCTGCGGACGATGTTCGCCGACGTGGGCGCCGGCCCGGCCGACGACGCGCGGCTGGTCGACTTCAAGATCGCCGTCGCCCGCGCGCTCGGTCCGCTGGCGTCCGGGTTCCTCATCGACCGGGAGTTCGGCTTCGACCGGGTACGCGCCGGCATGCTGCCCGCCGGCTGCGGACTGATCCTCGCGGCCGACGCCCTGGCTCAGGAGCCAGGTCAACCCGTCGAGGACACCTGGATCGACGACGTGGTGGCGGACCCGGAGTACGACCTCACCGGCGTACAGGCGATCAAGCTGCTGCTGCTCTGGCGCCGCGACGCGCACCGGGAGGAACGCGTCGAACTGGCCCGCCGGTTCGTCGCGCTGGCCGCCGAGCGGGGCGTGCTGTCGGTGCTGGAACCGGTCGTGCGACCCACCCCCGACGAGCTGTCCGCCGGCCGGTGGGACGAGGACCGGGCCATCGTCGAGGCGGCCCGGGAACTCTCCCCGCTCCGCCCCAGCCTCTACAAGGCGCAGGTGCCGCGGCGCGGCAAGGGGACGCTCACCGAGCTCCGGCGCGCCGCCGAGGCGCTCGGATCGGCCATCGACGGGCCGTGGGTAGTGCTCTCCCAGGGCGTCGACCGGGACGATTTCCTGACCGCGGTGCGGGCGGCGTGCCAGGGCGGGGCCAGCGGGTTCCTCGCCGGCCGGGCGCTGTGGAGCGATGTGGTGGGCCGGCCGGATACCGACCGGGCGCTGGCGGATATCTCGGTGCCCCGGCTGGAGAAGCTGGTCGAGGTGGTCGACCGCGAGGCGACCCCGTGGCGGAAGGCGTGAGCCCGATGACGGAGGCCCCTGGGGCGGAAGCCAGCCCGATGACGGAGGCCTCCGTGGCGGTCGGCCTGCTGCACACCGTTCCCGCGCTGGCCACGACGTTCGACGACCTGATCCGCGCCACCGCGCCGGAGCTGCGGCGGATCCACCTCGCCGACGCCTGGCTGCTCGACACCGCCCGCCGGACCGGGGTCACCGACGCCGTCCGGGCGACCGTGCTGGACCACATCCGGCATCTCGAAACGCTCGGCGCGGCCGCGGTGCTGGTCACCTGCTCCTCGATCGGCGAGGCGGCCGAGGCGGCCGGCGCGGCGGTACGCGTACCGGTGATCCGGGTGGACGCGGCGATGGCCGACGAGGCGACCGCGATCGCCAGCGGACCGGAAGCCCGAGGCCGGATCGCGGTGCTGGCCACCCTGTCGTCCACCCTCGGACCCACCGGGCGGCTGGTCGAACGCGCGACCGGGGCCGCGTCGCGGCCCGTCGCGGTGACCGCCGACGTGGTGACCAGCGCCGCCGAGGCGCACGACGCGGGCGACCGCGACCGGGTGGACAGCCTGGTCGCCGCCGCCGTCAGCCGCGCCGCGGCCGAGGCGGACGTGGTGGTGCTGGCCCAGGCGTCGATGGCCCGCGCCGCGAAACTGGCCGAGGTCCCGGTGCCGGTGCTCAGCTCCCCGGCCGGTGGCGTGGCGGCGCTGCTGCACGCCGTCGGGCACGGTCAGGCGGCACCGTGAATCCCGGGGTGCACCTGCTGACGTACGCCGACCGGCTGGCCGGCGACCTGTCCGGCGTACGTCGGCTGCTGGTCGACGGGCCGCTCGCCGCCTTCTCCGGCGTACACCTGCTGCCGTTCTTCGTCCCGTACGACGGGGCCGACGCCGGCTTCGACCCGGTCGACCACGGCGCCGTCGATCCGCGCCTCGGCGACTGGGCCGACGTCCGGGCCCTCGCCGCCGGCGGCACGGTCACCGCCGACCTCATCGTGAACCACGTCTCCGCGAGTTCGGCCGAGTTCACCGACTGGATCGCGCACGGGCCCGCGTCCCGCTGGGACGGCATGTTCCTCACCTACGACACGGTGTTCCCGGCCGGTGCCCGGGAACGCGACATCGTGGCCATCTACCGGCCCCGGGTCGGCCTGCCGTTCACCCCGTACCAGCTCGCGGACGGCTCGCGGCGGCTGGTCTGGACCACGTTCATGCCCAGCCAGGTCGACCTCGACGTGCGCCATCCGGCGGCCGAGGCGTACCTGCGGCGGATCCTCGGCGTCCTGGCGGCCAACGGGATCGGCATCGTCCGGCTCGACGCGGTCGGGTACGCGGTGAAGACGCCCGGCACCGACAGTTTCATGACCGAGCACACGCTCGCGTTCGTCGAGCGGATCACCGCGATGGCGCGCGAATACGGCCTGCGGGTGCTGGTCGAGGTGCATTCCCACTACAGCCTGCAGCAACTCATCGCGCCACTGGTGGACTACGTCTACGACTTCGCGCTGCCCCCGCTGCTGCTGCACGCGCTGGGCACCGGCGACGTCAATACCCTGCTGCGCTGGCTGCGGATCCGGCCGACCAACGCGATCACGGTGCTCGACACGCACGACGGGATCGGGGTGGTGGACGCGGGTCCGGCCGGCGACCGGCCCGGCCTGCTGGACCACGCCCAGATGGCGGCCGTCTTCGACCGGGCAGGCCAGCTCACCGGTGGCGAGTCGGCTCGCGCGTCCCACCGGGTGGCCTGGGCCGCGCTGCCGCACCAGGTCAACTCGACATTCCTCAGCGTGCTGGGCGGCGACGCCACAGCGTACCTGCTGGCCCGGGCCGTGCAGCTCTTCCTGCCCGGGCTGCCGCAGGTCTACTACGTCGGGCTGCTGGGCGGCACCAACGACATGGCGCTGTTCGAGCGCACCGGCCAGGGGCGTGACGTCAACCGGCACCACTACGGCCCCGACGAGGTCCGGGCCGCGCTCGGCAGCAGCCTCACCCAGGCACAGCTCGCGCTGGTCGGGCTCCGCTCGCACCATCCCGCGTTCGACGGCGAGTTCACCTTCGCCGGGCGGGGTCCGCACGGAATCGAACTGGCCTGGACCCACGGCACCGCGCGGGCCGTGCTCACCGCCGACCTGACGCCCGGGGCGCCCGCCTTACGGCTGGTCACCGACGACGGGCGGGGCACCGGCACCGCGACGGACTCGGTGCCCGAGGTGGCCGGCGCCGCTCGGATGTGGGACCGATGACCGTACGCGACCTGACGGGTCCATGGTGGACGGTGCGCGAGGCGTTGGGCGAGACCTGGCGCTGGTACGTCGACGCACCGCTGGACGAGTGGCACAACAACGTGGCGACCGCCGCCGACCGGGGCCGGTCCGCGCCCGGCTGGTGGCCGGCCACCGTACCGGGTTCGGTGGTCACCGACCTGTGGCGGGCCGGTGAGCTGCCGGACCCGTACCGGGGGCGGAACAGCCGGGCCGCCGAGTGGACCGGCGACCGCTCCTGGGTCTACCGCCGGGCCGTGGACCTGCCGGCGCTGGCCGACGACGAGTGGGCGGTCCTGGAGTTCGACGGCATCGACCCGTCCGGGACGGTGTTCTGGGACGGCCGGCCGCTTGGCCGGGTTCCCGGTCTCTACCGCAGCGCCCGGTTCTCGCTGCCGGCCGACGCCGCCGCGCCCGGGCCGCACCGGCTGGCGGTCGTGGTCGACCCGGTGCCGCCGTCGCAGCCGCAGGTGGGCCGGACCGAACTGGTCCGCACCCACCGGCCCCGGATGACCGAGGGCTGGGACTTCTGCCCGCGCCTGCCGCACCAGGGCATCTGGCGCGACGTCCGGCTGGTGGTCGGCGCGGCGCAGTTGGCCACTGTTTCGGTCACCGCCCGGCTCGACGCCTCCGACAACGGCGTGGTCACGTTCACCGGGTCGGTGGAAACGAGCGGTGACCGTCCCGTGCCGGCCGACGTCACCCTTCTCGACACGGCCGGCCGGGTGGTGGCCGCCGACCGGGTCGAGGTCACCGAGGACTTCCGGGTGGACCTGACGATCCCCGAACCCGAGCTGTGGTGGCCGCGGGGGTTCGGCGCTCCGACGACGTACACCGCCCGGTTGTGCCTGGCGGGGGCGGCGGAACCGGCGTGGCAGGGACTGGTCGGCTTCCGGCGCGCCACCCTGGTGGCCAACGCCGGCGCTCCGGCGCCGGCGCTCGGATACACCGCGCTGGTCAACGACACCGTGGTGCCGCTGGTCGGGTGGAACTGGGTGCCGGCCGACGCGCAGTACGGCTCGGTCGACCCCGAGCGGGTGCGGCACCTCGTCGACCTGGCGGCGCGCTCCGGCGCCCGGATCCTGCGAATCTGGGGCGGTGGGCTGGTCGAGACCGAGGAGTTCTACGCCGCGTGCGACCGGGCCGGGCTGCTGGTCTGGCAGGAGTTCTCGCAGTCCAGCTCGGGTATGCAGAGCGCGCCGGCCACCGACGCGGAGTTCGTCGCGCTGATGGCCGAGGAGGCGGCGGCCGTCGTGCCGGCCCGGGCGCACCACCCCTCGCTGCTGGTCTGGGGCGGCGGGAACGAACTGGACGCCGACGGGGTGCCCTTGACCGAGGAGCGGTCACCGGTGCTGACGGCGCTGCGGGACACCGTACGCCGGCTGGATCCCGACCGGGCCTGGCTGCCCACCTCGCCGTCCGGCCCGGTGTTCCACAATCGGCTCGACGTGATCGCCGCCGCGCCCGGGGATCAGCACGACGTGCACGGGCCGTGGGAGCACCAGGGGCCGCGCGAGCAGTACACGCTCGCCAACGCCGGCACGTCCCTCGCGCACACCGAGTTCGGGGTGGAGGGCATGACGAACCGGCGGGTGCTGGACCACCTGCTGCCCGAGGCGGACCGGTGGCCCGCCGACCGGACCAACCCCGCGTACCGCCACCTCGGCGACTGGTGGATCAACACGCCGCTGGTGCAGGAGAGCTTCGGGCACCGGCTCACCGATCTGGACGCGGTCCTGCGGGCCAGCCAACTGCTCCAGGCGACCGGACTGGCGTACGCCGTCGAGGCCGACCGGCGACGGTTCCCGGCCTGCTCGATGGTGCTGCCGTGGCAGCTCAACGAGTCGTACCCGAACGCCTTCTGCACGAGTTGCGTGGACCATCGGGGCGAGCCGAAGCCGGCCTTCCACGCGGTGGCCCGGGCGTTCGCGCCGCGCCGCGTCACCGCGCGGGTGCCGACCTCGGTCTGGGCTGGCGCGGAGCGGCTGACAGCGCAGCCGTGGGTCTGGGCGGACCGGGGTGTCGGGTCGGGAAGCCGGGTCTCCGCGCGGCTGCTCACGGCAGACGGCACGGTCCTCGGCGAGCGGCGGTGGCGGATAGACGATCCGGTCCGTCACCCCCGGCCGGTCGGCACGATCGAGGTGACCGCCGCCGACGTGCCGGGCGAGGCGGTGGTGGTGTGGGACCTGCGTTGGGAGTCGGCGGACGGTCAACCGATCGACCGGGAGGCGGTGCTGGCCTGCACCGGTGCGGATTTCGCGCCGCTGCTCGACCTGCCCGCCGCGACCCTCGACGTGCGCGCGGGCGGCGGCGGCGTCGAGGTCACCCACCGGGCCGGGCCGACCGTGGTCGGCCTGCGCGTCGTCGACGACCGGCCGGTCGACGCGCCGGGCTGGCTGGTCGCCGACGGCGATCCTCGGCCGCTGCTGCCCGGCGAGACCCGCACCTTCGCGGTGCACCACCGGCCGCCGGGCGGGCACCCCGAGCCGGTGCTCGGGACGGCCGCCGGAGCCCCGTCGCCGGCCGCCGTGCGGGTCGAAGCCTGGAACACCGAGCCCGTCACCCTCGACCTGCCCGGCACCCTCGATCTGGAGGACCAATGACGACCACCTTCCCGGCCGGGTTCCTGTGGGGCGCGGCGACGTCCGCGTACCAGATCGAGGGGAGCCTGGGCGCCGACGGGCGGGGCCGCTCGGTGTGGGAGACCTTCGCCGCCCGGCCGGGGGCCGTGGAAGGCGGCGGCGACGGCTCGCGGGCCTGCGACTCGTACCGGCGGTGGCGCCGGGACGTGGACCTGATCGCCGGGCTGGGACTGTCCGCGTACCGGTTCTCCGTCTCCTGGGCGCGGATCGTGCCGGACGGGCGTGGCCGGATCGAGGCGCGCGGCCTCGACCACTACGAACGATTCGTCGACGCGCTGCTCGACCGGGGGGTGACCCCGGTTCTCACGCTCAACCACTGGGACATGCCGGACGCGCTGATGACCGACGGCGGCTGGGTCGATCGGTCCAGTGTGGACGCCTTCACCGAGTTCGCGGCGGCGGTCGCCGACCGGCTCGGTGACCGGGTCGGCTGGTGGATCACCCAGAACGAGCCGTGGATCATCGCGTTGCTGGGCTACCAGCTCGGCCTGCACGCCCCCGGCATCCGGGACCTGCGCGGGTCCGTTGCGGCCGGGCACCACGTCCTGCTCGGCCACGGCGCCGGCGCCGACGCCATCCGGGAGCGGGCGTCCGGGGCGCGGGTGGGTTGCGCACTGAGCCTGTTCCCGTGCGACCCGGCCAGCGGCGAGCCGGCGGACCGGGCAGCCGCCTGGGGATCGGACGGGTACGTGAACCGGTGGTACCTGGATCCGCTGCTCGGTGCGGGCTATCCGGCCGACATGTGGGGGCACTACGAGCGGGCGCTCGGCGGTGGTCTGGAGGACATCATCCGGCCCGGTGACGTCGAGCGGATCGGCGGCCGCAGCGACTTCCTCGGCGTCAACTACTACACCCGGCGGGTGATGGCGGCGGCGCCCACCGGCCCGGACCGGCCGTTCCCGTGGCGGGTGGTGGGGCCGTCCGGCGACGTGCGGCGCACCGACGAGGGCTGGGAGGTGGCCCCGGACAGCCTGCGCGACCTGCTGATCCGGCTGCACCGGGACTACCCCGGCGTGCCCATGATGATCACCGAGAACGGCGGCGTGTACGGCGACACGCCGACCCACGACGGGCTGGTGCACGACGGGCGGCGGACCGCCTTCCTGATCGACCACCTGCGCGCGGTCGCCGAGGCGATCGAGGCGGGGGCCGACGTCCGCGGCTACCTGCACTGGTCGCTGCTGGACAACTTCGAGTGGGCGCTCGGCTACCGGCCCCGGTTCGGGCTGGTGCACGTCGACTACCCGTCCGGCCGGCTCACCGTCAAGGACTCCGGCCACGCGTACGCGCGGATCGCCGCCACCGGCCGGCTTCCCGAGGCCGGCCCTCCCGTGACCCCGTTCGGCTGACCTCCGACACCGATCAGTGCAAGGAGCCTCTCGATGCAGTTCACCTCCGGGCCCGGCGTCCACACCATCACCGCGGCCCGATACCTGTTGCAGGTACGCGTCCCGCAGCGGGTCGCCGTGCTCGCCGATCCGGACGGCCGGATCTGGTCGCGGCTCAGCCTGCTCGGCTCGGTGGACCGCGCCGACCTGCCGGACGAGTCGTTCGACCTCGGCGAACCGGAGGTGACCGCCGGGTCGGTCGACGGCGCCGACGTGGTCGAGGTGACCATGGCCTGCCGCAGCACCGCCTGGTCGGCCAAGTCGGTGCTGCTGCGCTGCCACTCCGACCGGGTGGAGGTGTCGGTCCACGTCGAGGGCTCCGGCCCGCTCGGCGAGGTGCGGCTGCTCGGCGGTCGCGCCATCCTGCCGACCGGCGCGTGCGGCACTTTCCGCTCCTCCATCGAACACGCCTCGGTGTTCAACCCGACCCCGACCGAGCCGGTGCAGGTGGTCCGGCCGGCCGCCGCCGGTGTCGCTCTCGGCGTCGTCGGCGACGCGTCGCCCGGCCGGCTGCACGGCATCTTCTCGCCGCCGCCGCTGTGCCTCGCGTTCGGTCGGGAACCCGCCCGGCACGCCACGCACGTCCCGGACGGCGGCTGGCTCACCGCCGGGCTGGTGGCCGCCGTCGAGGATCTGCGCTTCACCGAGCTGCGGTACGACCCGGTGGACGGCGGCTTCCTGCTCGAACTCGACTACGACGGGCACACCGAGGTGACCGGCTCGTTCGTCACCCCCACGGTGGTGCTCCGGCCCGCGGCGGACCCGTGGCGGGGGCTGGCGGAGTACCGGGAGGATCTGGTGGCGCGGGGGTTCGCGCCGGCCGGACCGGTGGCGGCGCCGGCCGACTGGTGGACCGAGCCGATCTTCTGCGGCTGGGGGGCGCAGTGTGCCGCCGCGCCGATCCCGGGCCAGCCGATGTCCCACCCGTACTATCTGGACGATCTCGGCCCGGCGGTGGTGCCGGACGGGCTGCCGGTCGCCTTCGACCTGGCCCGGCAGGACCGGTACGACGGCTGGCTGGAACGGCTCGCCGCGCACGGGGTGGTGCCGGGCACGGTGGTGATCGACGACCGCTGGCAACTGGCGTACGGAACCGGCGAGCCGGATCCCGAGCGCTGGCCCGACCTGCGCGGCTGGATCGCCGAGCGGCACGCTGCCGGTCAGCGGGTGCTGCTGTGGTGGAAGGCGTGGGACCCGACCGGGCTGCCGGCGGCGGAGTGCGTGACCGACCCGGCGGGGGTGCCGATCGCCGTGGATCCCGGCAGTCCGGCGTACCGGGAACGGCTGGCCCGCATGGTGTCCTGGCTGCTGGGTCCGGACGGTTTGGACGCGGACGGCTTCAAGATTGACTTCACCCAGCGGGCCCCGGCGGGCCGCGGGTTGCGGCGGCCCGGGGCGACGCCGGACGCGCCCTGGGGTGTCGCGGCCCTGCACCGGATGCTCGACACGCTGTACCGGGCTGCCAAGGCGGCCAAGCCCGACGCCCTGGTGGTCACCCACACGCCGCACCCCGGCTTCGCCGACGTGTGCGACATGGTGCGGCTCAACGACGTCCTGGAACGGGACCCGCAGGGCGGCGTGGTCCCGGCCGCGGACCAGCTCGCCTTCCGGCACGCGGTGGTCACCGCCTCGCTGCCGGAGCATTTGGTCGACACCGATCAGTGGCCGATCGCCGACCGGGTCGAGTGGCGGGGGTACGTCGAGGCGCAGCACCGGCTCGGGGTACCGGCGCTCTACTACGTCGACCGGATCGACCGCTCCGGCGAGGAGCTGACCGACGACGACCTGGCCCTGGTGGCCGGCACCTGGCGGGACTACCGGGCCGGGCAGGCGTCCAGCGCGGCGTCCAGCAGCGCCCGGCCGCCGCTGGTCAACAGCCAGGGCGCGAGCCCGTCGGCGCCGAGGAACAGGCCGATCCGGGACGCGGGCGCCACGGTTCCGTCGGCGAGGCGGGCCCCGGCCGGGTAACGGAACAGTGCCGGCCGGTCCTCGTCGACCACCCGCGCCACCACCCGCGCGTCCGGTCCCACCACCGCGGTGGTGAGCTTCGCCGGGCCGCGGTACACCGGCACGACGCCGTCGAGGCCGGCGGCGAGCGGGTCGTCGGGGGCCACGATCCGGACCCGGTGCCGGGCCAGCAGGACCTCGTGGCTGCGGGCGAGACCGAGCGGCACGAGACCGTGCCAGGCCAGCAGGGGTACGTTCGCTCGGGCCACTGTCTCGATCGCCGGATCGGTGGCGCCCCGGGTGACGAGCACGACGGCGGCATCGGCGAGGTCGCCGGGTTGCGGCTCGGCGCGGCGCCGCACCCGGTGGCCGCGCCGGCCGAGCAGCTCGGTGAGGGCCTCGTCGCTGGCGGTCCGCCGGGCGCCGGTGACCAGCAACGCCACCGGGCGGTCGCCTGCGGGGCCGTCGCCCGCCGTGGTCGCGTCCGGCACCGCTGCCGTGTCGGTCGCCCGTGCCGATTCCGGCACCGCTGCCGTGTCGGTCGCCGGTGCCGTTCCCGTCGGCAGGTCGTCGTCCCCGGATCCGGGCGGTCGGGTCCGGTCCAACACGTCCCGCACGAACGGCGGAATGATGGAACGCAGCACGTTGGCGTAGTGGCTCTCGGCCGCCGCGAGCGCCCGCCGGGTCTCGTCCCGCCGTTCGGTGATCCGTTCGCCCGCGGACCCCGCCGGGGCGGCCCCGGTGCCGGCGGCGGTCGCTGCCGCCAGCAGGCGTACGGCGGACAGCCCGGCCTCCGCCATGGCGCCCGCCGCGGCCAACCATGGTCGGAGCGCGGTCACCAGCGGCTCCGGCTCCACCGCGGCGCGGCTGCGCACCGCCAGCTCGTCGAGACGGGCGGTGAGGAGTTCGACGGCACCGGTCCGCCCGGCGAGTGTGCCGTCCACCGCGTCCACCAGTTCGGCGTCCTGGTCGGCGCTCGGTGGCCAGGACGCGCAGACCCGGACCAGGGGGGCCAGGTCGGCCGCCCCGGTGCCGGCGACCAGCGGGAGGGCCCGCTCGGCGGACTCGGTGGGGTGGTAGCCGGACGGATCAACCGACCAGTCGGCCACGGACACCAGCGGGATCCGGGACGGCACGGCCTGCACCATCGGGTTGGTGAGCACCCCGGCCAGGGCAGAGCCGGCGAGGTCGGCGGGCCGGCCGGTCAGCGGGCCGAGGAAGAGCCGGCTCGGTTCGAAGTCGTTCACCGGGAAGTTGTCCCACAACACGAGGCGGCGTCGATAGCTGGCCGCCGCCCGGTCGATGTCGTCACGGCTCACGTCGCCGACCACGATGTCCCGACCGGTCCAGGCGACAAGGACGTCCGGCGGGGCGGTCCGCGCGAAGTGCCGGCGGTAGTCGGTGTCGTCGGTCCCGGCGTAGTCGGTCGGGCAGACCAGCAGCGGTTCCCGGATGCCGTGCGGGGCGAGGAAGTCGGCGACGAACCGGGCGCAGGTCTCGCCATGCGCGGCCCCCGACGCACCCGACCCGGGCCACCGCTCCAGTTCCTCCGGCCGGGACAGCTCGATGGGTACGTCGTCGAAGAACACGGCGAACGACCGGATGCCGGCGTCGTACACCTGGATGGCCTTGTCGACGAGCGCCCGGTGATCCCCGTCGTCGGTGAACCGCATGCTGAGTCCCGGGCTGATCGCGTAGACGAACCGGATGCCCAGTCCGTGGGCGGTCGCGGCCAACTCGGCGAGCTGGGTGAGTTCGCTGTGCGGGTATGGCTCGCGCCATCGCGCCCGGTGGTGCGGGTCGTCCTTCGGCGCGTACACGTACGTGTCCAAGCCGATCCGGGCGGAGAACTCAAGGTGTGCCAGCCGCTCGGCGTGCGGCCACGGTGGACCGTAGAAACCCTCCACGGTGCCACGCATCGACAGCTTTGGCTTTTCGCGAATGGCGGAAGAAGTGACTGAGGGGGAGGCCGACATCATGGGAACGTTATCAGCGGCCTCTCGCCTTTTCTAGAAACACTTGTCCTGGTGGAAATAACCGAACTTCTCACGATGGGATGGAATCGATACCATGCCCGGCATGACGGAGTCGCCCGTATCCGAGATAGCGCCCGGCATCTTCCGCGTAGCCGACACCTGCAACGTCTACGTGGTGTGTTCCCCGGCGAACGCCGACGAATCCGCGGCTCGCGGACGCACCGCCTTCACCATCGACTTCGGATCCGGCCTGGTCCTCGATCATCTGCACGAGATGGGTGTCGACCGGATCACCGACGTCCTGATGACCCATCACCATCGAGATCAGGGACAGGGCCTCCCCCGCGCCGTCGCCGAGGACATCCGGATCCATGTCCCGCCGGTGGAACGGGACCTGTTCGCCGACGTCGAGGAGATGTGGCAGGGCCGCACCCTCTACAACGACTACAACCTGCGACAGGACAAGTTCTCGCTGCTGGAGTCCGTACCGGTGCACGACGTCGTCCCCGAGTACCGGTCCCGGACGTACGCCGGGACGCCCGTCGAGGTGGTACCCACCCCGGGCCACACCACCGGATCGGTCAGCTATCTCGTCGAGCGGGACGGGCGTCGCCTGGCCTTCACGGGGGACCTCATCTACGCCCCCGGCAAGGTCTGGTCGCTGGCCGCCACCCAATGGTCGTACGTCGACAATGAAGGCCCGGCGATGACCGTGCTGAGCTGTTACCAACTCATGGAACGCGACCTGGACCTGCTGCTGCCCTCGCACGGCGAGCCGATGGGCCGGCCGCAGCTCGCCCTCGCCCAGCTAGCCACCCGGATGAGCCGGTACGTCGACTCCCGCCGGCCCTACCCGTGGGACCTGCGGGACCGCCTGGACAACCCGTTCACCCCGCTCACCGAGCACCTGCTGCTCAACCGGAGCAGCAACTCCTGCAGCTACGTGCTGCTGTCCGAGACCGGCGCGGCCCTGTTCTTCGACTACGGGTACGACATGACCACCGGCCTGCCGGCCGGCGGCGACCGGGCGTCCCGCCGTCCCTGGCTCGCCTCGCTCCCGGCGCTGCGGCGCAACCACGGCGTGACCGCGGTGGAGGTGGCGCTGCCCACGCACTACCACGATGATCATGTGGCCGGCCTGAACCTGCTCCGCGACGTCGAGGGCACCCAGATCTGGGCCCCCGCCAACGTGGCCGGGATCCTCAAGGCGCCGATGGTCCAGGACCTGCCGTGCACCTGGTACGACCCGATCCCGGTGGACCGGCAACTCCCCCTCGGCGAGAGCTTCACCTGGCACGAGTACGAGATCACGGTGCACGACCTGCCGGGACACACCCGCTACGCCGCGGCGTACGAGTTCGTGGTGGACGGGGTCACCGTGCTGGTCACCAGCGACCAGCAGGTGGGGACGGGGGTTCCGGGAGGGCGCCGGGAGGTGCTCAACTACCAGTACCGAAACCGGTTCCGGATCGGGGACTACCAGGCGAGCGCGGACCTGTACCGCCGGGTGGCGCCCGGCCTGATGGTGTCCGGTCACTGGTCGCCACGGTGGGTGACGGACGACTACCTCGACATGCTCACCCACGAGGGCGAGGAGCAGGTCCGCATCCATCACGACCTGCTCCCGCTCGAAGAGTACGAGTTCGGCGCCGATGGCGTACTCGCCAGGATTGCGCCTTACTACTCGCGGGCGGAGACTGGAGCGGTCGTGCGCTTCCGGGTCGGCGTAACCAACCCGCGCCCCTCGACCGAGAAGGCGGTGGTACGTCTCGTGCTGCCGGTAGGCTGGGTCGCCGTGCCGGACGTCGCATCGATCTCGCTGCCCCCGCTGGGCAGGGAAGAGGTCGAGGTCGAGGTGACGGTGGGCGGGCCGACGCGGCGCCGGGCCAGAATGGCTGTCGATGTGAGCATCGGCGACCTCCGACTGGGCCAGCACGCGGAGGCGTTGGTGGACGTGACCCACAGCGGGTCGACGTGACGATGGCTGGACAGGTGGCCGAATGAAGAGTGGGCCGGTGGCACCCGACGAGGTGTACCCGCCGCGCCGGGCGACGATACGGGAGGTCGCCGACGCGGCCGGGGTGTCCCGGTCGACGGCGTCCCGGGCGTTGACCGGCCGCGGTTACGTGGCTCCGGCGGTGCGGGACCGGGTGCGCGAGGTGGCTCGCGGGCTCGGGTATGTGGCCGACGCGACGGCCCGCCACCTGCGGCAACAGGCCAGCCAGTCGATCGGCGTCCTGGTCTCGGACCTGAACAACCCGTTCTACGCCGGGCTCGCGGCCGGCATCAGCCAACAGGCCCGCAAACGGCAGTACACGATGATGCTGGCCGACGACGGCGGGTCGCCGGAGGTGGAGGCGGAGGCGGCCGAGGCGTTCGTCGCGCTCCGGGTCGCCGGCGTGATCGTGACGCCCGTTTCGGCCGAGATCAGCACCTACCTGGCCCGGCAACGGATTCCGGTGGTGGAGGTCGACCGGCAGTTCGCCGCCGGCGCCTGCGACGCGGTGGTCGTCGACAACGAGAGCGCGGCCCGCAGGGTCACCACCCAACTCCTGGAGCTGGGACATCGCCGGATCGCCCTGGTGATCGACGAGATGCACTGGACCACCGGCCGGGACCGGCTCGCCGGCTACCGGGCGGCGTTCACCACTGCCGGCGTGCCGTTCGACGACTCGCTCGTGGTGACCGCCGGGTGGGACGTCGAGGCCGCCCGGATCGAGGCGCACAAGCTGCTCAGCCGGTCGGAGCCGCCGACGGCCGTGTTCGCCGCGAACAACGTGCTGGCCGAGGCCGTCTGGCGGGCGTCGGCCGAGTTGAGCCTGTCGATCCCCGGGCAGCTGAGCCTGGTGTCGTTCGACGACGTGTCATGGATGAGTCTGGTCCGGCCGGGGGTGACCGCGGTCGCCCAGGACCCGGTCGCCCTCGGGGAGGCCGCCATCTCGCAACTCTTCGAACGCATCCAGGCACCGCTCGCACCCGTGCGGACTGTGCTGTTGTCGGCCAGGGTGGCATCGCGCGGCTCGACCGCACCGCCGCCGGCGGGCTGAGCCGAGCCGGCATCTTCGCAGGCCGGGCCGTGGCTGGGCGGCTCGGGCGCACCGTGGACCATCCGGTCGGCTGTCACTTGACGGCATTCGGGGTGCCTCATAGGCTCTGTCTGGGATCGATCCCATAGATGGTCTCACTTCTCCTGACCCGCGGACCGGCGCCATGACGGAGACACCCTCCCCCCACCGGCGCAGGGCCGACCGAGAGGACTCGCATGACCGACCCTGAACCGTCCGCCCCGCCGCCCGACGGCGATCCGGGGCCGGTCCTGGCCCTCGACATCGGCGGCACGAAACTGGCGGTGGCCGTGGTGACGGCCGACGGTGCGGCCCACGGTCTCCTGGTGGAACCGACCCGCCGCGAGGACGGCTGGCGAGTGGTGACCCGTCGCCTGTTCGACATGGGCCGGCGCGCCATCGATCTGGCCGGGACGGTTCCGGTCCGGGCCGTGGGCATCGCCTGCGGCGGCCCGCTGGACGTGCCGTCCGGACGGTTGCTCGGTCCCCCGCACCTGCCCGGTTGGCTCGACGTGCCGATCGGTCCGCTGGCCGCGGACGCTTTCGGGGTCCCGTTCGCGCTACAGAACGACGCCACCGTGGCCGCCATCGCCGAGTACCGGTTCGGCGCCGGCCGCGGGACCGACACGATGCTCTACCTCACCGTGTCGACAGGCGTCGGTGGCGGTGCGATCATCAACGGCCAGCTGCACCGGGGGTCGGCCGGCAACGGCGGCGAGTTCGGGCACCTGACCGTCCACCGGGGCGGCCGGCTCTGCAGTTGTGGGCGACGCGGATGCGTCGAGGCGTACGCCTCGGGCACCTCCATCGCACAGCGCGCCCGGGAGGCGCTGGCGGGCGGCGCCCCGTCGTCGTTGGCCGCGGTGCCGACCCTGACCGCGGCGGACGTCTCCGCGGCGGCGGTGGCCGGCGATCCGCTGGCGGTGCGGATCTGGGCCGAGACGATCGACCTGCTCGGCGCGGCGGTGACCGACCTCGTGAACGTCTTCGAGCCCGATCTGGTCGTCCTCGGCGGCGGCGTCACCCGTTCGGGTGCCATGCTGCTCGACCCGGTCCGCGACCTCGTCGCCCGGGAGGCCATGGCGCCCGCGGCCCGCGCCGCGCGGGTCGTCCTCGCCGACCTCGGCGACCTGGTCTGTGTCGTGGGTGCCGGAGCGATCGGCTACGACCTGTTGACCGGCGCGACCCTCGACGGATCCCCCGATCTCAACCCGTCCGGCGGTGGACGCACCGGACGGCCTGACCAGAATCTTGAGGTGGAACGGGCACATGTCTGACTGGTTGACGACCCAACTGGGCGAGCACCTGGCCGTCGCCGAGGCGACGGCCACCCTGTCCGACGAGATCAGGGAGGTCGGGACGCTGGTCCGGGACCGGCTCGCGAACGGCGGCACCGTCTTTACGTTCGGCAACGGCGGCAGCGCGGCCGACGCCCAGCACCTCACCGGCGAGCTGATCGGCCGCTACAAGCGGGACCGGCGACCACTGCCGGCGGTCACCCTGAGCACCGACGCCAGCGCGATGACCTGCATCGCCAACGACTACCAGTACGCCGATGTCTTCTCCCGCCAGGTGGAGGCGCTGGCCCGGCCGGGTGACGTGGTGGTCGCGTTCACCACCTCGGGGCGGTCGTCCAACGTGGTCGCGGCGCTCGCCGCGGCGCAGGCGAAGGGCGCCACGACCCTGCTGTTCGCTGGCGGCGACGGGGGTCCGGCCCGGATCCACGCCGACCGGGCGTTGCTCGTCCCGTCCAAGAGCACCCAGCGGATCCAGGAGATGCACACGCTGATGCTGCACGTGATCAGTGAGATGGTCGACGCCTGGGCCGCGGGAGAGGAGCCCACCCCGTGACCGGACACACCGAGGACCGGATCGGCAGCGCTGGGCGGGTGCCTCGGCAGCGGCCGGAGGCACCGGTCTCCAACGCTCCGTCCGGGGACCAGCCTGCGGAGCTGCGCCCCGCCGACCGTCCCGCCGCCACCCCGGACCGCACCCTGCACATGATCGGGAACGCACACCTCGACCCGGTGTGGCTGTGGCCGTGGCAGGAGGGTTACCAGGAGGCGCGGGCGACGTTCTGGTCCGCGATCCACCGGATGGACGAGTACCCCGACTTCGTCTTCACCTGCAACCAGATAGTCCTGCTGACCTGGGTGGAGGAGTCCGATCCGGAGCTTTTCGCCCGGATCCGTGAGCGGGTGGCGGAAGGACGCTGGCAGATGGTGGGCGGCTGGTGGGTCGAGCCGGACTGCAACATGCCCTCCGGTGAGTCGTTCGTCCGGCAGGGCCTGTACGGCCAGCGCTATCTCAAAGACAGGTTCGGGGTCACCGCCACCGTCGGGATGAACGTCGACCCGTTCGGGCACAACGGCATGCTGCCGCAGATCCTGCGCGGCCAGGGCATGCACGCGTACTGCTTCCTGCGGCCGGGCCCGCACGAGTCCAGCCTCACCGGGACCGCGTTCTGGTGGGAGTCACCGGACGGATCGCGGGTGCTGGCCTACCGGATCCCGTTCGAGTACTGCAGCCCGCCCGGCGACATCGCCGGGCAGACCGACAAGTCGCTCGGCGTGCTCGACCACGACCTGGGCGACATGATGATCTACTTTGGCGTGGGTAACCACGGTGGCGGACCCACCCGGGCCAACATCGAGTCCATCCACCGGTACGACCGGATGGGTTCGTTCGGACGCATGGTGATCTCGTCACCGGGCCGATACTTCGACGAGTTCGCCAAGAACCAGGGCGACGACGGGCTGGCCAAGCTGCCGGTGTGGCGCGACGACCTGCAGATGCACGCGCCCGGCTGCTACTCGGCGCACTCCGGCATCAAGCTCTGGCAGCGCCGGGCACAGGCGGCCATCCTGTCCGCCGAGCGGTGGGGAGTGATCGGGTCCACGCTCTTCGGGCTCGACTACCCGACCGCGGACCTGGGGCGGGCCTGGAAGCAGATCCTGTTCAACCAGTTCCACGACGTGCTGCCGGGTTCCGCGATCGAGAGCGCGTACGACGACGCGCGGGACCAGCTCGGCGAGGCGGTGGCCATCGCCAAGCGGATCATCACGCGGACGCACAACGTGATCGCCCGGCACGTCGACATTCCACTTGTCGAGGGCACCCAGCCGGTGCTGGTGTTCAATCCGCACCCGTGGCCGGTGACGACCCACGTCGAGGTGCAGTACGGTGCCCAGCCCACCGGCGTACACGTGGTGGACGCCGACGGCCGGTTGGCCCTCTCCCAGCGCACCCAGTCGGTGGCCACCACGGACGACCGGAACCGCGGCGCGACCGTGTTCGAGGCGGACGTACCGGCCCTGGGCTACCGGCTCTACCGGCTGCGGTCCGGTGCCGCGCCGGCCGAAACCGCCGGTGCTGCCGCAGGCGCCGCGCCGGTCGGTGCTGCCGAGACCGCCGCGCCGGCCGGGTCGGCGACCGCCGGTGCCGCCGAGACCACCGCACCGGCCGGGTCGGCCTGGGCGGCCGGCGAGCGGCCGGCCGGCACGCTGCACGCGACCGAAACGGTGCTGGAGAACGACCTGCTCCGGGTCGAACTCGACCCGGAGACCGGCTGGCTCGTCTCGCTGCTGGACAAGCGGACCGGGGTGGACGTGGTCGCCGGCGCCCGGGGCGAGCACACCCAGATCTGCCAGGACCCGACCGACACCTGGGGACACCGGGTCGTCTCCTACCGCTGGCCCGGCGCGCCGATGACGACCACCCGGATCGTCCTGCGGGAAACCGGGCCGCTGCGCGCCCGGCTCCGGGTCGAACGCGAGTGGCACCGGTCCACGATGGTGGAGGAGTTCATCCTGGGGCACCGCGACGACCAGGTCGAGGTGCGGGTGACCCTCGACTGGCGGGAGCGGGCGCACCTGCTCAAGCTCTGCTTCCCGACGGCCGTGGCCGACCCGGTGTCGACGTACGAGATCCCGTTCGGGTCGATCGAGCAGCCCGTCGACGGCGGCGAGAACCCGGCCCAGTCCTGGGTGGACATCACCGGGACGGTGGCCGGCCGACCCGCCGGCCTCGCGGTGGTCAACAACGCCAAGCACGGGTACGACGTCTCGCCAGGAGAGCCGGGCGGGGACACCCCGAGCATCGGCATCACCGCCGTACGCAGTCCCGTGTACTCCTGGCACGACCCGCGACAGCTCGATCCGGACGGCTTCTACTCGTACCAGGATCAGGGCATCCAGTCGTTCCGTTACCTGCTCGTGCCACACGGCGGCGACCGTCGGGCCGCGGGCCTGTCGCGTCGGGCCGCCGAGCTGGGCGCGCCGGTGCGGGCCATGCTGGAGAGCTTCCACCCGGGCACGCTGCCGGCGCGGCAGAGCTACCTGTCCGACGGTGGCGGCCAGGTGCTGGTCACCGCGGTCAAGGGCCACGAGGACGGCGGCGAAACGCCGGATCTGGTGGTGCGGGCCGTGGAGAGTACCGGCCGGCCGGGTCGGGCCCGGATCGAGCTGCCCCTGCTGGGTCGGGTGATCGAGACCGACTTCGGGCCGAGCCAGCTCCGCACCTTCCGGGTGCCCCGCGACGGTGGCGAGGTCCGGGAACTCGACCTGATCGAGTGGGACCTGGACGAGGGTCCACGCGCCGCCATCGATACATCGACGATGCTGGCGGCGCCGGCCGGAGGGTCCGCGGCCGAGCCGGACCGGGTTTCCGAGTCGGGCCGCAACGCGTCGGACGCCACGATGCCGGCCGAGCGGATGGCCCCCGGCCAGCGCCGCCGCGCCAGCGACGACTGACGCACGGAAGATTCGGGTCGCGGCGGGGCAGGCCCCGTCGCGGCCGATCACCCGCTCCGTACCATCCGACCGGATCGCCGGGCCGATCGGTGCCGAGGCACCTACTCAGGCGTCGTGGTGAGCGACCATGTCGTCGACGGCGAGGTCGACGTCGACGTACGGGATGGGAATGCGCTCGCCGCGGCGATACTCGACACGGGTCCGGTAGCCGGTCGAGATCGGCCCGGTGTGTTCGTAGATCGCTTCCTGGGTGACGACCCAGTAGGCCGGGTAGCCGGCCCGACCATAGAGCTTGGCCTTGACGTTGAGGTCCTGGATGGTGGTGTCATCGGAGACCTCGATGACCAGCAGCACGTCAGCGGCGGCCCAGATCGACAGCCGGGAGCCGACCGACCCGACCGGATCCGCGTCTGCCCGGCGTACCCAGCAGTCGGGGTCGGGCAGCGACTCCCCGGTCGGCAGGGTGGATGTCGTCACCCGCACGCCGGATCGCGGCAGCATCGCCAGTAGCTGGCCGACCGTGTCACCGTGCCACGAACCGATCACCACTGGCCAGATCTCTCCTTCGACGAGTTCCACCCGGCGGTCGAAGGCTCCGGCCTCCCATGCGCGCACGAATTCGCTCTGGCTCCAGTGGTAGGCGAGCGCGGGCCGGGTCATGGAACCGAGCCTAGCAACGCCAGTCCGACCTGCCGGCTAGGAACTGGTGTCCAGCAGGGTGGGATCGGCGAGGGCCTGCTCGCAGGCCAGCAGCAGCACCCCGACGCTCCACGCGTGCGACAGCGTCAGCAGCATGCCCTTCGGCTGGAAGCAGGCGGTCTGGTAGTACCGCTCGCTCACCATGCCCCGGTACGCGTTGAAGTCGCCGTCGAAGCGTGCGATGAACTGGCGGAAGCAGGCGAGCGTTTCCCGAGCCCGCTCGACGTAGTGCGGGTCGCCGCAGGCGGCGGAGAGTTCGGCCAGCTCGGCCGTGCAGATCAGCCCGTACGCGTGCAGGTGCTGGTTGGACGGGGAGGCGTTGTCGGCACCCCGGGTGGCGAACCGGTACGTGTCCAGCAGGGTCCCCGGTGGGAACGTGGTGTTGTAGCTGTACCGGAAGGTGAGTGTCCAGTCGGCGGCCCGCCGGGCCAGGTCCAGCCACCGCGGCTCGCCCGTCCGGCGGTAGAGCGCCAGGTACGCCATCACCGCGACGTACCCGTCCTCGGAGGTGGGCGCCAGGTCGACGTCCTCGGGCGCGCCGTACAGGAACTCGCTCAGCACGTCGGCGGCGTAGAACTCGCCGGCCCGCACGGCGGCGGCCAGGTAGCCACCGTCGGCACCGTCCGGCCCGTCCCACCGGTCCGCCTCGGCGAGCGCGCCCACCCAGGCCAGGCCGGCGCTTCCGGTCCAGGACAGCACCTCGCCGGTGAGCGCGTGGTGGGCGGCGCCGAGGTTGCCGTCCGGTCGCTGCCGGGCGACCACGGCGTCCAGGTTCGACCGGACGGCCCGCACCCAGTCGGGTCGCGTGGCGCGCAGGTCGTCACCCAGTTCCAGGGCGCGGACGAGGAACTGCGTCGCCTCGGCGAGGGTCCGGGAGTGCAGCGTGTGCGGGATCGGTGACCAGCTCTGCGACCAGCCCCGGTCGCGGTACCAGGTGCCCCAGAAGGTGCCCGAGGGGGCCAGGTCGGCGCAGACGAAGTCGATGACGTCGCAGGCGGCGGCCACGTGGTCCGGCGCGTCGACCCGCCGGCCGTGGGCGAGCAGGGCATACGCCCAGGGGATGCCGCTGAGCCAGCCGACGTGCATGGCCTGGCGGTCGACCGGGCGGTGGTCCTGGCCGCTGAGTTCCCGGTCGAAGCCGACGGTCTCCAGCAGCACGCCGGGCTCGGCGTAGTGCCATCGACGCAGCCCGTCGGCCGCCAACGCGGCGGCCTCGGCGACGTCGACCCAGGGCCGCAGCGGCGCGCGGGCCGCGTGCCGCGCGTGCTCCTCCCGGAGTACGGCGGCGTAGCCGTGCCGGTCGTCGGTCAGGTCGTGGACGGCGACGTCGAGGTGGACGAGTTCGCCGGGGCGCCAGGGGTGGGCGGTGGTCTCCGCCGGCCGTGGGGTCGCGGAGCCGCCGTAGCTGACCGGCCCCTCCCGGAACGGGAAGGTCACCCACACGCTGCCCTGGCCGGTCGCGGCGTCGTGACCGAAGCCGAGGCCGGTCATGCCGAGGTCGGTGGTCTCGTCGACGAGCAGGGCCACGCCGCCGGGCCCGGCCCAGCCGAACACCGCCGGGGTGGCCGCCCGGTCGGCCCGGAACTCCCAGTGGTCGCTGATCATGGCGGCGTGGTCGGCCGATCCGCTGGCGCCGACCGCGAACCGGGGAAAGATCCGCAGGCAGTCGACCGGCCGGTTCTCGCCGTAGAAGACGCCCGGGATCAGCCACCAGGGCTGGTCCGGCCCGGCGGCGAGGCCGATCCGGAAGCGGATGGCCGCGGTGACCTCCCGCTCGCCCCGGTAGCGCACGCTCAGCCGGACGTTCCGGCGACCGGTACCGGACGGCGGCGCCCAGTCGACGTCGACCGTGAACGGCCCGGTTCCGGGCGGCTCGACGCGCCCGTCGGCATGGATGATCTCAATGGTTCCGGTGGGGGGGTACACCTGTGAACGTCGCCTTCCGAACCTTATGGGATCGATGCCAGAATGTGTTTGCTCAACGTACCGGAAGTGGCCTGCTACGAGCGAGAGGTGGCACCATTCGAAGCGTTGACACGGTCATGAAGCTGTGATTGCGTAGATGGCCACGATCCCACACAAACCTCTCATCCCCCCACCCTCGCGGAGCTGCCGGATGCACCGGTCACTGGCCAACCTGACCCTGCGGATCGAACGGACCGTCAATCAACGTCTCCTGCCGGCGCTCTATCGGGACGTGGAACCCGTCCACGTCGAGGCCGCGCACCTCCCCGGCGAGCCCGTGCCGGCGAGCGAGGGACTGTCCCTGGCATACGCCCCCTTCCAGGTGGGCCAGCCATGGGGACGAGCCTGGAGCACCACCTGGTTCCGGTTCACCGGTGAGGTGCCGGAGCGGATGCGCGGCGGGCGGG
This sequence comes from Plantactinospora sp. GCM10030261, assembly GCF_042666615.1. Lineage (NCBI taxonomy): Bacteria > Bacillati > Actinomycetota > Actinomycetes > Micromonosporales > Micromonosporaceae > Plantactinospora > Plantactinospora sp. GCM10030261. The sequence goes on along the minus strand of NZ_JBHTDD010000022.1, from coordinate 51,693 downwards.
TGGAACTCCTCGTCGACCTGGGCTTCGAGCGGGCCGGTCCGGGGTTCCGGTCCGAGGGCCTCGCCTACACCCCCGACGGGACGCCAATCAAGGGCATCGAACCCCGCACGGCGTACGTGCCGGTCGCTCGGCCGGCCAGCGGCGGCGAGCGGGTCGACGTGTACGTCGAGGCCGCCGCCAACCCCCGGTTCGACGGCACGGTCACCCCGCTCGGCGATCCGGACACCCTCCCCGACCGGCCGCTCTACCGGCTGGACCGGGCCGAACTCGCGGTGCTCGACGAGGAGGTGCACGCGCTCGTCCTGGACGTACAGGTGCTGCACCAACTCGCCCTGACGCTGGCCGAGACCGACCCGCGGCACCACGAGATCCGCCGGGCGATCGAGCTGATGTTCGACGAACTGGACGTCGCCGACATATCCGGCGGCGCGGCCGCCGCGCGGGCCCGGCTCGCCGACGCGCTCGCCTCCCCGGCCGTCCCCAGCGCCCACCGGATCACCGCCGTGGGCCACGCGCACATCGACTCCGCGTGGCTCTGGCCGGTACGCGAAACCATCCGCAAGTGCTCCCGGACCTTCTCCAACGTCGTGGCCCTGGCCGACGAGTACCCCGAGCTGATCTTCGCCTGCTCCTCTGCGCAGCAGTACGCGTGGCTGCGCGAACACCACCCGAAGGTGTACCAGCGGGTCGCGGAGAAGGTGGCCTCGGGCCAGTTCCTCCCGGTCGGCGGCATGTGGGTGGAGTCGGACACCAACATGCCGGGCGGCGAGGCGATGGTCCGTCAGTTCACCGAGGGCAAGCGCTTCTTCGCCGAGGAGTTCGGGGTCGAGCCGCGCGAGGTCTGGCTCCCCGACTCGTTCGGCTACACGGCCGCCCTGCCCCAGCTCGCCCGGCTGGCCGGATTCCGCTGGTTCCTCACCCAGAAGATGTCCTGGAACCAGACCAACCAGTTCCCGCACCACACGTTCTGGTGGGAGGGCATCGACGGCAGCCGGATCTTCACCCACTTCCCGCCCGCCGACACCTACAGCTCCGAACTGTCCGGCAAGGAGCTGGCGTACGGGGTGAGCAACTTCGCCGAGCACGGCCGGTCCTCGGTGTCGCTGCTCCCGTTCGGCTACGGCGACGGTGGCGGCGGCCCGACCCGGGAGATGCTGGAGACGGCGAAGCGGGTGGCCGACCTGGAGGGTTCGCCCAAGGTCGCGATCCGGACCCCGGCCGACTTCTTCACCGAGGCGGAACGGGAGTACCCAGACGCCCCGGTGTGGAGCGGTGAGATGTACCTCGAATACCACCGGGGCACCTACACCAGCCAGTCCGCGATGAAGCGCGGCAACCGCCGCACCGAGCACCTGCTCCGCGAGGCCGAGCTGTGGTGCACCGCCGCCGCGGTGCAATCCGGTCACCCGTACCCGTACGACGAACTGGCCGCGATCTGGCAGGAAACGCTGCTCATGCAGTTCCACGACATCCTGCCCGGCAGCTCGATCGCCTGGGTGCACCGCGAGGCCCGGCAGGCGTACGCGAAGCTGGCAAACCGCCTGGATACCGTGATCGAGGCGGCGCTTGTCGCCCTGTCCGGCCCGGGTTCGATCCCGTTGACCGCCAACGCCGCGCCGCACGCGCGGGACGGCGTACCGGCGCTCGGGGTGTCTCCGGACGCGGCGGCCGAAGCGCCTGACGTCGCGGTGCGGACCGACGACGACGGCACCACACTGGACAACGGGCTGCTCCGGGTCCGCGTCGGGGTGGACGGAACGGTCACCGCCATCCGCGACCTGGTCGCCGACCGGGAGGTGCTCCCGCCCGGTAGCGCGGCAAACCTGCTCCAGCTCCACCCGGACACCCCGAACGAATTCGACGCGTGGGACATCGAGGAGTTCTACCGGCGCCGGCGCCGGGACCTGACCGGGGTGGTCAAGCTTGTGGTCGAGGCGGACGATCCCCGGGTGGCCCGGGTTCGGGTGACCCGCGAGGACCGCGACTCGACGTACACCCAGACCATCTCGCTGGCCGCCGGCGAGCGGGTGGTGCGGTTCGGCGCGGAGGTGGACTGGAACGAGCGGGAGACCCTGCTCAAGGTCGCTTTCCCGGTCGACGTGCAGGCCGCGCACTCCAGCTCGGAGATCCAGTTCGGCCACGTCCAGCGGCCGACGCACACGAACACGTCGTGGGACGCGGCGCGGTTCGAGATCTGCGCGCACCGCTGGCTACACGTCGGCGAGCCGGGCTACGGCGTGGCACTGGTCAACGACGGCACGTACGGGCACGACGTGACCCGCCGGCCGCCCGGTGACGCGCTCGGGGCGCAGCCGACCACCGTACGGCTGTCGCTGCTGCGCGGACCGCGTTACCCCGACCCGGACACCGACCGGGGCCGGCACCGCTTCGCGTACGCGCTGGTCTGCGGCGCGGAGATCGCCGACGCGGTACGCGAGGGTTACCGGGCCAACCTGCCCGTCCGCCGGCTGACCGGGGCGGCGCCGGTGGAACCGCTTATCGAGGTGAGCAACCCGGCCGTGGTGGTGGAGGCGGTGAAGCTGGCCGACGACCGGTCCGGGGACGTGGTGGTCCGGCTGTACGAGTCGCTCGGCGGTCGGGCCCGCACCCGGCTCACCGCGTCGTTCGAGGTCGCCGAGGTCAGCGTCCGGGACCTGCTGGAGCGCCCGGACGACGAGGTGGCGGCGCTGGCCCCGATCTCCGTCGACGGGGCCTCGGTGGACCTCTCGCTGGCGCCGTTCCAGGTGGTCACCCTGCGACTGCGACCGGCCTGACCTCTTCCTCCCCCTCCCCTCGCGCGCCCCCGCCCTCGGCCCCTCCTCGCCGCGATCTTGCAGTTTCGGCCCCTCTTTTGCGGCCTTACTCCCGATTAGCCGAGGCCCGAAGTGCAAGATCAACGGGGACAGGGGGCCGGGGTGGGCCGTCTCCAGCGGTGCCGTTGACGCCGGACGGGCGCGGGATCAGCGCACCACGCGGCGCAGCAGCACGTCAGCGACACCGTGACCGTCGACGGTGACCTGGTCGCCGCCGGTCACCCCGGGGCCGTCCCAGCTCACCGTCGCCGCCACCGGTTCCGCACCGACGTTGCGCAGCCGCACCCGGACAACCCCACCGCCCACCGGGCGGACCTCGGCGAGCAACCGGTCGGCGGGCTCCACCCGCAGCCCGGTGCCGCCACCGTCGACAGTGACCGGGCCGGCGTACTGCCGGGCCTGGAGCGGTTCGAGCAGGTTCCGGCCGTACACCCGGACCTGCTCGCGGGTGACCGCGGAGCCGGCGGCGGCGAACCGGTACCGGTAGCGCCGGGTGCCGTCCTGGCTGGCCTGGAAGTTGGTGAAGTGCAGGTTGTTCATCAGCCAGCTGTTGACCTGGCCACCGGCCACCGCGAGACGGCGCGCCCACTTCCCGGTGTGCAAGCCTCCGACCTGCACCAGCGGGGCGTCGAAGCTGCCCCAGAGGATGCCGTGCCGGTCGTTCGTGACGCCGATCGCGTGCTGGATGGAGTACCAGTCCTTGCTGGTGTCCGGGAGTTGTTCCGTCTCGGCCGCGTAGACCGCACCGGCCGTCTCCAGCAGGAACGTCGGATCGGGCACATCGAACGGGAACGCGACGAAGATGCTCTCCGGGGCCAGCACCGAGGGCTTGACCACGTGGACGTCAAGGTCGACGGCGTCGACATCGCGGTGCAGGGTGAGCGTCGCGGTCGCCGCGGGAAGTCCCGGCGCGGCGACCCGCCAGGTGATCGTCGCGAGATCGACCGTTTCGGTGATTTCGGGTTCGTCGTCTCCGGTGGCCGTCAGCCGGTCGAAGTCGGGCCCGGGATAGTCCGGGTGGAAGTCCTTGGGCGAGCGCACCACCATCGGGTGATCGGAGTAGGCGGGAACCGTCTCCATGATGACCGCGCCGAGCCCGTACGACATTGCCCGGTCGACCAGCTCCCGGCCGCCACGCAGGTCCACCAGGGAAACCACCCCGCCGCGGGCAGGGTCGACCACGGCCCGGTACGTGCCCATGGTGACCTCGCGGCCTGGGCGCCGGCGCGGCGGTTCGGGGGTGGCCAGCAGCGCGACGCCGAAGGCGGGTACCCGGGCCACCAGCCGGCCGCGCCGGGCGCCGTCGAGTTCGACCTCGACGGGTTCGATCCGCTCCCGCTCGGTCGGGTTGACCACCAGGACGCCGCTGGCCGGCACCGCGGCCTCGGACCCACTCGCGACCTCGGACCCACTCACGGCCTCGGACCCACTCGCGACCCCGCGCCCACTCGCGGCCTCGGACCCACTCGCGGCAAGCCGGAACATTCCCTCGATGGCCAGGTCCCGGGCTCGGTCGTAGGCCTGGTAGGCGAACGCCGCCTTGGCGTTCCAGTGCGAGTGGCTGAACGTCGAGTGCGGCTTCGAGTAGGTCTCCCACGATCCCCAGGTGTGTTCGGCGAAGAGCAGCAGATCCTCGTCGACCCGCGCCAGGTCGGCGACCGCCTCCCGCTCGTCGCGGAGCAGCGCCGGTCCGCGCCGGTAGCCGAGGACGTGGGCGAGGGCCAGGTCACCGTCGCCGCGCAGCAATGCCAAGCCGAGGCTCGTCTGGGCGGCCCGGGCGAAGGACCGGGCCTCCCGGTAGACGGCCACCTCGCGCGCCGTCGACCCGTGGCCGTGCGACCACCAGTCGGACCATTCACCGCGTACGACCGGGACGCCGGCCCGCTCGGCCTGCGGTACCAGCAGGTCGAGCGCCTCGTCGATGGTCGCGGTCCGCATCGGCGGATTTCCGGGTACGGCGTTCCAGTGCCGCACCACGTCGAGGAATCGCGCGGTTGGCCAGCGGTTGTCGTTGCCGGCGTGGACCACCGCCACGTCGTACGGGTAGTCCTCGCGCGCCTCCAGCCGCTTGACGAACTCCGCGATGTTTCGCTCGGCGGTGACGACGTCGCCGTCGACGATTCCCCACTCCTCGCCGAAGCCGTAGTGCGTGGAGAGCCAGACGAAGATCCGGTCGCCGCTGGGGCCCTCCCACCAGAAGCCGGTGGGCTGCTCGAACGGCGCCCGGCCGTGGTCCGGATTCAGCGCCATGACGAGGCGGGACATGCCGGCGCGGCGCATCGCGTCCACGGTGCCCCAGGCGATCCCGTTCACGTCGCCGTGCTGTTGGGTGCGCACCGGTAGGCCGGCTTCCCGCAGGGTGCCGATCGCGTCGTACGCGGCGCCGAACTCGGCATCTGACGGGAGCTGCGTCATGTTGAGGTAACCGCCGGTGACCGACACGACTCCATCGGTGGCCAGCCGCCGCAGCTCGTCCACCTCCGCATCGCCGGCCTCGGCGAGGAATCGCAGGACCGGCCGGGCCACCTCGAAGGTCCACCGGAACCGGGCGGGCCCGGGTCCGGGGTGGCCGGCGCACAGTCGCAACACCTCTCCGACCACGCGTTTGTGCTGGTCATCGATGATGCGCGGGCTGTTCGTGTAACCGACGTCGTGGTGGGTATGTCCGATGAGCAGGATCTCGCCAATGGATGGCACGCATCCCCCTGAGATGTGGCATCGTTTCCATGCCTGATCCAACTCCACATTGGCCGCCCTGGCAACCCCCACCCCCCTCCTGACCTGCTACGACATCTAACTGAAACATTCAGCTCTTGTGTCCGGTCTCACCTTCCGATACGGTCCGGCCTGGTACGGATTCCATGTGCTACCTGGTCTTATCTCTTAGGGGGTCGGCTTCGCCGGCCCTGATGCCGTCGAAGGGACACCGATGAGAAAGAGGCGAGCGGCCTTCGTAGCCGCGGGCGTCGCCGCCGCGCTTGTTGCGACAACCGCCTGCGGTTCGTCAGACGAGTCCGGTGGCGGCGATGACGCGGATTACGCGGCCAAGCCGTCCGGCACGATGAGCTACTGGGGTTTCAACAACGCCGACGACGTGGGCAAGGCCCGGCTCGACTACGCCGCTAAGCAGCTCGATGGCGTCACGCTGGAAGCGGACCAGACGAACTTCGACGCGCAGAAGTTCACCACCCGCCTCGCCAGCGGAAGCGTCCCCGACGTGGTGCAGATGGACCGCAACCAGGTGCTCACCTACGCGGCGCAGGACCTCATCATGCCGCTTGACAAGTGCTTCGAGGGCAACAAGGTCGACCCCAAGGAGCGGTGGTACACCGACTCGGTGCTCCCCGACGTGACGTACCAGGACAAGATCTGGGGAGTGCCGCAGTTCTACCAGCCGCCGGCCCTCATCCTGAACCGGGCCGTCATGGAGGCCGCCGGGGTACAGGAAGCCGACATCGACACCTCCAACCCGGAGAAACTGCTCACCGCCATCGGCAAGATGTACAAGGCGAACGGCGACGTCCCGGCCACGCTCGGCCTCAACCCGGAGGCCACCGGGCAGATCAACCTGTGGATCGCGGGCCAGGGCGGCCGGATCGCCGACGAGAGCGGCAAGCCCACTCTCGATGACCCGAACAACGTCGCCGCGCTGGAACTGCTCAAGAAGATCACCGATGCGCAGGGCGGGTTCGCCAAGGTGAAGAGCTTCGTCGACTCGTTCGACAAGTTCGGCGAGAAGAACCAGTTCGTCGCCAACCAGGTCGGGGCCGAGGTGGACGCCCAGTGGTACCCGAACGTCCTCTCGCCGTTCAAGGACCAGGTCAAGCTGAGCGCCGTGCCGTTCAAGGACAAGAGCGGCAATCCGATCACGGTGGCCGGCGGCGGCACCGCGTTCGTCATCCCCACGAAGGCCAAGAACCCGGCGGCCGGCTGCAAGTGGGCGCTGGCGCTTACCGAGCAGGGCTCCTGGGACGCCGCCGCGGAGGCGCGGGCCCAGACGGTCGAGCAGAAGAAGTCAATTAACACCGGACTGTTCACCGGCTCGCCGGCCGCCGACAAGGCCATCCGGGAGAAGTACGTCAAGCCCAGCGGCAACGCGGACTTCGACAAGGTGATCGCCACGTACTACGAGGTTGTCGACAAGGGCAAGCCCGTCGGCTCGTCACCGGCCGGTCAGCAGATCACCCAGGAGATGCTGAACGCGGTAAGCGCCACGCTGCTCGGCAACAAGCCCGCGCAGCAGGCTCTGGCGGACGCGCAGACCGCCGCGATGAACGCGTACAACACTGTGGCTGGCGGCTGATCCGATCCAGCGTTTCACCCCCGGGCGTGGCGGGTCCTCGCATAGCGCGAAGGCCCGCCACAGCCAGTTCCGGACACCCCCTACCGCGGGTCCTCCGGCACCAGCACATGATGGAGGCGTTGGATGACAAGTACCGTCGCATCGCCTGACACCGGCTCCCCCGCCAGCAAGGCGACTCGACCGGTCAGGAAGAGAAAGTACAACCGCCGGGAAGCGTTGGCCGGCTACCTCTTCATCTCGCCGTGGATCATCGGATTCCTGATCTTCACCGCCGGGACGATGATCTACAGCTTGATCATCTCATTCAGCCGGTACAACCTGGCGACGAACGTCATCAAGCCGGCCGGGACCAACAATTACCAGGCTTTGCTGGACAACCCCAAGGTCGCCGCGTCGCTGGGTAACACGCTCTTCTACGCGGTGCTGGCGGTGCCGCTGGAGATCTGCTTCGCGCTCTTCCTGGCGATGCTGCTCAACCGGGTCGGACGTGGCGCCGGGTTCTTCCGCACCGTCTACTACCTGCCGAAGATGACTCCGATGGTGGCCACCGCGGCAATCTTCTTCCTGCTGCTCAACGGCAACACCGGCGCCATCAACCAGGGCCTCCGGTTCTTCGGGATCGACGGGCCGCAGTGGCTCGTGGATCCGACCTGGGTGAAGCCGTCGATCGTGCTGATGACGCTCTGGGGAGTCAGCGGCACGATGGTCATCTTCCTGGCCGCCCTCAAGACCGTCCCCAAGGACCTCTACGAGGTCGCCTCGCTGGACGGGGCGGGGCCGGTCCGGAAGTTCTTCACGATCACCCTTCCGATGATCTCCGGCGCGATGTTCTTCAACGTCATCATCCTGACCATCGCGGCTTTCCAGGTGTTCGACCAGGCATACCTGCTGTTCTGGCGGGACCAGAACAACGCGGCGCCGGAGGCGTCGCTGTTCTACGCGGTCTACCTGTTCCAGGAGGCGTTCCGGCAGTTCAACTTCGGCTTCGCGGCGGCGATGGCGTGGCTGCTCTTCGTCATCCTGATGATCCTGACCTTCATCCAGGTCAAGGTCGGCAACCGCTTCGTGTACTACGAGGGAGACCGGTCATGACGACAATCGGCCCCAGCACCGCACCCCCACCGGCTCCCGCGCTGGCCGAGGCGGTCGACGCCGCACCCACCGAGAAGGCGGTCGAGCCACAGCCGCCGCCGACGAAGTGGACCGTCGGCCGAATCCTGCTGACGGCGCTGCTCGTCGGCTTCGCGGCGTTGTTCCTGTATCCGCTGGTCTGGTTGATCGCGGCGAGCCTCAAGCCGGCGAGCCAGGTGTTCGACAACTCCCTCATTCCGCGAACGTGGCGCTTCGACAACTACGTCGAGATCTGGAATCAACTGCCGCTGCTGAACTGGATGTTCAACAGCGTCGCGATCGCGCTACTCGCCGCCGCGGCGGTCTCGATCTCCAGCTCGGTGGTGGCCTTCGGGTTCGCGTACTTCCGGTTCCCCGGCCGCAACATCCTGTTCGGGCTGGTCCTCGGCACCATGATGCTGCCGGCCTCGGTGACGATGATCCCGATGTACCTGATCTGGAAGGAGACCGGCTTCCTCGGCACCTGGGTGCCGCTGTTCGGGGCCAACCTGTTCGGCTCCGCCTTCTACATCTTCCTGCAACGCCAGTTCTACCTCGGCCTGCCCCGGGAGTTGTTCGAGGCGGCCCGGATGGACGGGTCTAGCTACTGGCAGTTGTTCTGGCGGATCGCCATGCCGCTGTCCATCCCGTCGTTCATCATCGTGTTCCTGTTCGAGTTCCAGGCGGCGTGGAACAACTTCCAGGGCGCGCTGATCTACCTCAACGCCGGATCGGTCGAGGACTTCACCGCGCCGCTGGGCATCGCGTACGCCATGACGAAGTACAGCCCGACGGCCGGCGGCCAGGGCGACTACCAGTACGTCATGGTCGCCTCGTTGCTCGTGACGCTGCCAATGCTCCTGCTGTTCAGCTTCGGCCAGCGCTACTTCATCGAGGGAGTGGCCACCCAGGGCCGCAAGGGCTGAGTGCGAAGGTTGGGCCCCTCAGGCAGAGCAGTTAGCGCCTGGCTGAGGGCCTGCCTCGCGCTCAAGCGCGTTCCCGGAGCCAGTGCAGCGCCCTCGCCGCGTCGGAGGCCAGGATCGAGACGTGTCCGTCGTCTGGCGTCGTCCGAAACTCGGCGGCGGCACACCGGCGCGCCAACCAGTCGCCGTGCGCCCGCGGCACCACCCGGTCCCGGTCGCCGTACAGGAGCAGGAGCGGGCCGGTCGTCCGGGCCGGGTCGAAGCCCCACGAGGTTACGTAGGCGATGTCGTCGTCGACCAGTCCGCCAGGACCGTTCGCCAGCGCCGGGTTCACGACGCTGATCAGCCAGGACCACTCGTCGGCGAGGGCAGCGTGATCCGCGGCGGTGAACTCCGGGTCGTACTCGACGCCCGAGAGTTCGTAGGCCTCCTTGGCCGCCCGACCTTCGGCGGCGGCCCGCAGGGATGCCACCCCGGAGGGCACCATGCCCGCGAACCAGTCCAGCCCTTCGGCGTCGTACGGGGCCAGCCCCGCCATGCTGACCGCGCCGAGCACACGATCGGGAAGCAACGCGGCGCAGGCCAACGCGTGTGGGCCACCCCCTGAGTGGCCCATCACCGCGAACCGGTCGATGCCCAGCGCGTCGGCGACGGCCCGGACGTGACCGGCGGCGGACGCCACGTCGCGGCCGGGCCGGCGGGTCGATCCACCGTAGCCGGGCCGGTCGTAGGACACCCAACGGATGCCCAGGTCCGCGGCGGTGGCGAAGAGCGGCTCCGGGGGTGCCCCGATGTTCGGGGTGCCATGGTGCCAGAAGACGGCCAGCCGGCGGTCCGGTCCGGCGCCTGTGTCGTAGACGTGGAGCCGGTGCCCGTCCTCCACCGTGATGTCGGTCTCGATCACTGTCCGAGGTTAGCCGGTCCAGCTGACCAACGACCGGTCAGCTGTTCGGTATTCGGACGGTTACGTCGGGATACTTCCGCCGGCCTTCCGGAGCCGGTCCGGCCACCCAGCGACAGGTGACGACCGCATACCGTGAAACCCTCCGGAAAGGACGATCGAACTGGGCACATGCGCTGGATCGCGGCTGCTCCGATGAGGTAAATTCGCGAATCGGTCACCGCCTCTGGCGCGCCTGGCGCCTGCGGTGCCGCCGCCCAATCGCCGCGAGGCGAGCCGGGGACCCGAGCACCTGGGGCTAATCCGCGACAGCGGTAGGGGCCACTTCCGCCCCGCGCCCGTCAGCTAACCCGGTCGGCGGTTGACGGAAGGAACAGACAGCAACGATGCCGCGCCGACACCGCTGGTTGGCCCCGATCGTCGGAGCAGTGGCGGCGATCGCCGTCCTGGCCACCCCCGCCCCAGCCGCAGCAGACCCGGACGCTCCGGCACCGGATGGTCACGGAGAGACGCAGAAGCCACCACCCCTGCTCAGCGACTGGCTGGAGTCCACGAACCGAGCGTTCGTCCAGGCGAAGGGGAAGCTGGACAAGTCGAAGCAGCGTCAGCAGCAGCTGACCACCGAGATGACCCGGGCCCAGGGTGAGATCGACCGGCTGATGCCCGAGGTGGGAACGATCGCCGCCTCGTCCTACCGGACCGGTCGACTGGGCGGTGCGGCGATGCTGCTCAACAGCGCGTCGTCGGACACCTTCGTCGACCGCGCCGCCCGGCTACACGAGGTCAACCTGGTCAACGACAGCAAGATCGGCGCGCTGAACGACGCCCGTAACCGCGCCACCCAGGCCAAGATTTTGATCGATGTCCAGATCGCGGAGCAGCAGCGACAGACCAACGTGATGGCCAAGCAGAAGCAGGAGGCCGACAAGGCGTTCAAGCTGCTCGGCGGCAACCGGTCGATCCGCGATGTCGGCGTCGCCTCCACCTCGCCGGTGGCCAAGGCCGCGCCCCGGGACTCCGACGGCGGCTGGCCCAGCGAGTCCTGCAACAAGAACGACCCGACCACCTCCGGCTGCGTCACCGGCCGCACCCTGAACGCGTACCACGAGACGCGCAAGGCCGGCTTCACCCGCTTTGTCGGCTGTCACCGCTCCGGCGGCCCGTTCGAACACCCGAAGGGCCGCGCCTGCGACTGGTCGCTCGTCAAGTCCGGGTTCGTCTCGGCACAGAACACCGACCAGCGGCGGTACGGGAACAACCTGGCCGCGTTCCTGGTCCGCAACGCCGACCGGCTCGGCATCTACTACATCATCTGGTACAAGCAGATCTGGTTCCCGACCACCGGTTGGAGTTCCTACAGCGGCCCGTCGGACCATACCGATCACGTACACATGTCGATGCTCTAGCGGCACCGATCCGCACGACCGAACGGCCCTCGGCGAATCCCGCCGAGGGCCGTTTCGCGCGCCGGGGCCTGGCGGGCCGCCCCGAACCCAAGCCATTGATCGGTTATGATCCGCCCCGATTCCGACATTCGGGGGAGGGGTCATGGAAAGTCAGCAGGTAACCAGGCGGACATTGCTGTACGGCACACCGGTGGCGTTCGGCAGCGTCATCGCCGGGTCGGGTGCCCCGGCCGCCGCGGCCCCCACGACGACGTCAGCCCTCGCCGCGACGCCGGCCGCCTCGCCGCGAGACTACGGCGCCGTCGGCGACGGCGTCGCGGACGACACCGCTGCGGTAAACGCCTGCCTGGCGGCCAACCGAGGCGTCGACTTCGGCGGCCCAGAAAGCACCTACCTGGTCACCGGCACGCTGCTCGTCGCCCAGGCGGCACCTCAGGTGATCAGTGCGAGCGGCGCCACCGTCAAGGCCGGCGCCGCCGTCAACCTCATGCGGTTGCGGGGTGCGGGCCACACCGTACGCGGCCTGGTCTTCGACGGTAACGGTCAGGCGAGCGGCCTGGCCGTGATCGTCGAGGGCAGCGCGGCCGGCAGTACGGTCGACCGGTGCTCGTTCACCGACATCGCCGGCTGTGCGGTGAGTATTCAGCCCGGTGCGCACCACACCCGAGTCGTGGGCTCAGTAATGCGTCGGTGCGGGCACGGCTCGGCCGTGGCCAGCCCGTTCAACTGTACGGTCTTCGTCGCGGACGCCGATTTCTGCGCGGTGCTCGACAACCAGATGTTGGAGTGTGACTGGGGCGTCTACTTCCGTGGTGACCAGGAAAGCCCCGGGATTCGGTACTACACGTGCCGGGGCAACACCATCACCGGGTCCAGCCCACCGCCTGTCGAGTCGCAGGGCATTTCCAACCGGTACGCCCGCGACTCGACCATCCAGGGCAACACCATCGTCGGGTTCGGAGACAACTGCGTCGACGGCTGGGGCTGTCACCGGCTGACGATCGCGAACAACAACACCTCCGGCGGCAGGAACGGCGTCTTCGTCGGCGACGCGCCGACCGGCAGCATCACCATCAGTGGAAACACCTTCCACGCACCGCGAGTCGGTGGCGTGCGGATCGACAGCAGCACCGGTACCGCCCTGATCATCGGGGTGGTGGTCACCGGCAACACGATCGTCAGCCCGGGTGAGTACGGCATCCAGGTCAGCGACGCGGGCTCCGCCCAGACCACCGGCATCACCGTGGCCAACAATGATTTACAGATCAACGGTACGGCTCCACTCGGCATGCTGATCGAGAACGTCGAAGCGTCGAGGATCATCGGCAACCGGATCTACCGACCTAAGCGGGAGGCGATACTGCTGCGAGGGGTGGACGTCATCGAGGTGTCCGGCAATCTTCTCCAAGACGCCGGAACTGGTTCTCCCAACGCGTACAACGCGCTACAGATCACCAACTCGAACCGGGTCGTGGCGCGCGACAACACCGCGTACGGAACCGCGAAGTACGCGGTCGACATCACCGGTGGCGCCGGGATGACGGTGACCGGAACGCGGTGGCGCGCCCTCGGCACCGGCGGCGTGCGCAACGGGGGCACCAATGCGGTCCTCGCAGACAATGTTCCGCTCTGACCACACGGGCCGAGGCCGTGTGTCGTAGGGCGCGGAGCCGTGAGCGACGACTCTGGTCAATGGCAGTGCTGCCGATAGCTGCGGCTCCCATGGTCCTACCTGGATGGCATCGAGGTAGCTGACCCGCGACCTGGGTTGGCCGGGTCCGCCGAGAGCGATGTCCCGATCGTCCATGCGGCCGGCGGCGGGACCTGGCGGTGCCGGACCCGCACGGCCGCCTCACCCATCGAAGGAGCGGCCGCTCGCGGCTATCATCTCCCGCAGGTCAAGACGCGGCCGTCCATTCATCCAGCCTGTTGCTCCCGGCCGGCGACGAACGCGGCCTCCGCCACCCGCCTGTGGCGCCGCCGCCCATCCCCCCGTCGATGTCACGACCCGACACCGATCCCACGAGGAGTTCCATGTCCAGACTCGCTATGCGCAGAGCCGGTATCGGCCTCGCCGCCCTCGCCACAGTCGCGTTCGGCACGGCGGCCGCCCCGGAACAGCCGGACGCCCGACCGAAGCCGGTAAACGTCCAGTTGCTGGCCATCAACGACTTCCACGGCGCGCTGGAGCCGCCGGGCGGCAGCGGAGGTCAGATCCAGACCGACGCCGCGGGCACGAAGGTGAACGCCGGTGGCGTCGAATACCTCGCCACCCAGCTCAAGGAGCTGGCCGCGGAGCAGAAGAAGCACAACACGATCACCGTGGCCGCCGGTGACCTGATCGGCGCCTCCCCGCTGCTGTCCGCCGCGTTCCACGACGAGCCGACGATCGAGGCACTGTCGCTCGCCGGGTTGGACTACGCCAGCGTCGGCAACCACGAGTTCGATGAGGGCGCCGCCGAGTTGCTGCGCATCCAGAACGGCGGCTGCCACCCGGTGGACGGCTGCGCGGACGGCACCCCGTACCGGGGCGCCGGCTTCCAGTACCTCTCGGCGAACGCCTTCGTCACCGAGACCGGCCGGCCGCTGCTCCCGCCGTACGCCATCCACAAGGTGCAGGGCGTCAAGATCGGCTTCATCGGCATGACGCTCGAAGGCACCAAGGACATCGTCAGCCAGGAGGGGGTGGCCGGGCTCGACTTCGCCGACGAGGCAGAAACCGCCAACCGGTACGCCGCGGAACTGCGCCGCAAGGGTGTCGAAGCCATCGTCGTCCTGCTGCACGAGGGCGGTGCGCAGAGCGGCGCCGACGCGTGGAACGTCAACGGCTGTAGCGGGTTCGGTGGTCCGGTCGTCGACATCACCAACCGGATGTCGGACACGATCGACGTGGTGGTCAGCGGGCACACCCACCAGGCGTACAACTGCGTCATCAACAACAAGTTGGTCACCAGCGCCGCCTCCAGCGGTCGGCTGGTCACGGACATCGACCTGTCGATCGACCGGCGGACCGGTGACGTGCTGACCGCCTCTGCCGACAACACCATCGTCACCCGCGACCAGGCGGCGGACCCAAAGCAGACCAAGCTCATCGCCCGCTACCGGGAGGCGCTCGGCCCGATCGCCGGCGAGGTCGTCGGCACCACCACCGAACCGATCACCCGGACCCAGGAGTCCCTGCTCGGTGAATGCCCGCCGGCCGGCACCGGCATCTGCGGCGAGTCCGCGTTGGGCAACCTGATCGCCGACGCGCAGCTCGCCGCGACCGACGACGAGACCGGGGCGGTCGCCGCCTTGATGAACCCGGGTGGGGTGCGGGCCGACCTGGACGCGGGTCCGGTGACCTACGAGGAGGCGTTCACGGTGCAGCCGTTCGCCAACAACCTCACCACCCTCGACCTGACCGGCGCCCAGCTCTACTGCGTCCTGGAGCAGCAGTTCACGGTGGGCAAGACGCTGTACCAGTCGTCGACTGTCAACTACGTCTTCGACCAGGCCGGCAGCACGGCGCCGGCCGGTGACCCGTGTGCCGGCACCCGGGTGGTCCGGGGCAGCCTCACCATCGGCGGCACGGTCGTCGACCCGGCCGCGACGTACCGCATCACGGTGAACAACTTCCTCGCCGGTGGTGGTGACGGGTTCAGCACGCTGACCGTCGGCACCAACCCGGTGACCGGAATGATCGACCTGGACGCCTTGGTGGCGTACCTGAAGGCGCAGTCCCCGGTGTCGGCGCCGGCGCTGGACCGCATCCGCACCACGGCGGAGCTCCCGGCCGCCTGATCCATTCGCCGGGAAGGGTCCCTTTCGCTCGCGCGGCGACGGGGCTCTTCCCGGCGGCAGGTCGACCGTCCCTTCTGGTGACCAAGGCACTACGCTGAGCACCGCTGCGGGTAGGGCCGACCATCATCAAGGTAACGGGGAGAGTCGACGTGCGTCGATCCACAAGTCGTATCAACATGGTGGCGCTGCTGTGCGCCGGTGCCGTCGGGCTGACCGCCTGCGGGAACTCCGACTCGTCGGACGACCCGACCGTGGCGCAGCGCGGGGCCGGGGAAAGTCCGGCCACCGCGGCCGGCCCCACGGGCTGGCCGCAGGCCACGGACGGCGTCATCGACGAGAAGATGTGCGGGCTTCTCACTGGTGACGACTTCGCGAAGTACAAGGTCATCACGGGCAAGGTCGAGACCCTGCCCTTCCAGGTGAACGCCGAGGTGAACGGGATCGGGTGCAACTACTCGCTCGACGACCGGATGGGTTTGGCGCTCGGCAAGACGGACGACGAGGCTCGGCTGCTCTATGCGGACTCGACCTCGTCCTCGTCGGCCAAGTCGGGAAAGGAGAACGTGGTCACCGGCGCCGACCAGAGCATCGCCTACCTCGATGGTGAGGAGCAGGCATACGTGGTTTCCCGGCGGGGTCGGCTCATCGTGAGGACGAGTCTCGACTCGCTGCTGAGCGAGATCTCGGCGCAGGAGCGGCTCGACGGGGCCGTCGCCCTCAACGCGTTGGTGTTGGAGCGGGCTCCCCAGCTCGGCAAGGCGTAACGGGCCAGCCGCCGGCCGTCGCAAACGCGGCGCCCGGCGCCCTGCCCAACGCGAGGTTCACCACGCCGCCTACCGCGACAACGCCGTACACCGTCGTCGCCGTCCAGCCTCGACGATAGTCACCCGCCGGCACTACGGATCGTCACGCTGACCGCCCTGTCGTCCGGTTACCAGGGGCCCCTTGTGATCGAGAAAGCGATAACAAGGGGCCCCTCCGCTCACGCGGGGCGGTTGCGCAGCGTGATGACGGCGACCAGGGCCAGGCCGAGGAACACGACCGCGCCGACCACGCCCACCACGTTGAGCCCGCTGGTGAACGCCTCCCGCGCGGCCGGCAGTACACCCGGCAGGTGACCGGCGTGCACGATGGCCGCCGTCAGGCTGCTCCGGGCGGCCTCGGCCGCCTGAGCGGGCGTACCGGCGGGCAGCTCGATGACCGACCGGTAGACCAGGGTGCTGAGGCTGCCCAGGGACGCGATCCCGACCGCGACGCCGAACTCACCGCTGGTCTCGGACACGGACGCCGCCGAGCCCGCCTTCTCCGGGGGCGCCGAGGCCAGCATGAGGTTCATGGTCAGCGCCATCGGGAAGGATATGCCCGCCGAGGCGAGGACCAGCCCGACCACGAGCAGTCCGCTCCTCGCGGTGTCGACCTGGGTGACGACCAGCAGACCGCCCCCGGACAGCGTCAACCCGAGCGCGGTCACCGTGCCGGCGGCCAGCTTCCGGGCGAGGACCGGGGCGAGCATCGATCCGAGCACCATCGCCACGTTCTGCGGGATGAGTCGCACACCGGCCTCGATCGGGGACAGCCCGGCGACGTTCTGCAGATAGACCGTGGACAGCAAGGTCAGCCCGGCCATCACCACCCCGCCGAGGAGCATGATCCCCAATGCGGTGCTGAACGTCCGGTTGGCGAACAGGCCGAGGTCGAGCAGCGGGTCGGCGATCGTCCGCTGGCGACGGACGAAGGCGGCCCCGATCGCGATGCCGGCCAGGACCGCCGCGATCGGCAACGGCGCCCAACCGTCCCGGGCGAGGGACTTAAGGCCGTAGATGACCGGCAGGATCGCGGCCAGCGACATCGCCACGCTGATCAGATCGATGCGCTCGGCCCGCTCCGGACGGTATTCGGGCAGCAGAACCGGCCCGGTGATCAGCAGCAACACCATGAACGGTACGCCGAGCAGGAACGCCGAGCCCCACCAGAAGTGCTCCAGCAACAGCCCGCCGACGAGCGGGCCGAGCGTCATTCCTCCCATGAAGCAGCTGAACCAGACCCCGATCGCGAGGCCCATCTGTTTCGGATCGGTGAACATGTTGCGGATCAGCGCCATCGTCGAGGGCATGAGCGTGGCACCGGCCACGCCGAGCAGGGCACGAGCCGCGATCAGCAGGACCGGACTGCTGGCGTACGCGGCGACGATCGAGGCCGCGCCGAAGGCCGCCGCGCCGATCAGCAACAGTCGGCGGCGGCCGATCCGATCGCCGAGCGCGCCCATCGTCACCAGGAACCCGGCCAGCATGAAGGAGTAGATGTCGAGGATCCACAACTGTTCGGTGGCGTCCGCCCCGAGGTCGGCGCTGAGCTGCGGTAGGGCCAGGTAGAGGACGCTCACGTCCAGGGACAGCAGCAGGGTGGGCAGGGCGAGCACGGCCAATCCGATCCAGGGCCGGGTCGCTCTGGTCACTCGCGTCGTGGTCATCGCGGCTTCTCCTCCAGGTTCGTCGTCCAACCACCCGACGAACAACCGGATGCGGAATCGACAACCCGCGGTCCCGCGCGGGCCTGCCGAGGGTGACGTCAGCCACAGTGAAGCGGCGTCGACGACACGCGGCGTCGACACCGGCAGCGGGCACGCGCCAACGGTGCACAACACCCAGCCCGTGCGCCGGAAGGGTGACCATGGGTGGCCGTCAGTCGCCGGCGGCCTCCGCGGCGGCGCTCGACTCGGTGAGCCGGGCGGCCAGAAAGGCCCGTTCGGGCTCGTTGTCGGCGAGGTCGCGGGCGGTGCGGTACGCGGTCACCGCCTCCCGGTGCCGGCCGAGGCGGCGCAGCAGATCGGCTCGCACGGCCGCCAGGTAGTGGTACCCGGCGAGCCGATCGTCCCGCTCCAGAGCCTCGACCTCGTCCAGGGCGGCGCGCGGACCGTCCACCATCGACACGGCCACGGCCCGGTTGAGCGCCACCACAGGCGAGGGCCACACCCTCGACAACTCGTCGTAGAGCCGTACCACCTGCCGCCAATCGGTCGCGGCGTAGGTCTCGGCGTTGGCGTGCAGCGACGCGATGGCCGCCTGTAACGCGTACCGGCCCACCCGACCGGTACGGAACGCGTCGATCGACAGCCGGCGACCCTCGCCGATGGCGGCTCGGTCCCAGGCGGACCGGTCCTGGTCCTCCAGCACCAGCAGCCGACCCTCGGCGTCGGTCCGGGTGGCCCGCCGAGCATCGGTGAGCAGGAGCAACGCGAGCAGCCCGCGGACCTCCGGCTCGTCCGGCATCAGTGCCAGCAGCATGCGGGCCAGGTGCAGGGATCGGTCGACCAGGTCGGCGCGGACCAGGTCGGCGCCCGACGGTGCGGTGTGTCCGGTCGTGTAGAGCAGGTGGATGACGGTCAGCACCGCGTCCAGCCGCTGCGGCAACTCGGCGACGTCCGGCACCCGGTACGGAATCCGCGCCGCGGAGATCTTCTTCTTCGCCCTGGTCACCCGGGCAGCCATCGTCGTCTCGGAGACCAGGAACGACCTCGCGATGTCGGGTGTGGCCACCCCACACACCAGCCGCAGTGTCAGGGCGACCTGCGCCTCCCGGGTCAGCGTGGGATGGCAGCAGGTGAAGATCAGACGCAGCCGGTCATCGGGTACGGCGTCCGATCCGAAGTGATCCGTCACGTCCTCGGCGGGCTCCACGAGCAGGGGCATTTTCGACCGGAACACCCGTTCCCGGCGGAGGATGTCCAGTGCCTTGCGTTTCGCGGTCGCGGTCAACCAGGCGCCCGGTTTGCGGGGTATGCCGTCGCGAGCCCAGGCGGTAAGCGCGGCGATGTACGCGTCCTGGACGCACTCCTCGGCGACGTCCAGGTCACCGGTGACGCGCGTCGTCGCGGCGAGCACGAACGCCCACTCGCGCCGGTGCGCCTCCGCCACCGCCCGCTCCACAGCGGCCGTGCCGTCGGTGGCGTCCCCGTCACCGGCAGCGTCCGGCTCCTCGACGGTCGTCTCGTCGGCCGTCATTCCGGGGGCGGGACGAACAGCGGCCGGACCTCCACGCCACCCTCCCGGGTCGCCGGGTTGAGCTTCGCGATCGCCACGGCCGTCTCCCGGTCGGGCGCCTCCAGCACGTAGAAGCCGGCCACCACCTCCTTGGCCTCGACGAACGGTCCGTCCGTGACGACGTCACCGCGGACCGCCGAGGCGGTGGTGCTGGGCTGTAGTGCGACCCCGGTGACGATCTGGCCGCCCAGCCCCGTCACCTGGTCCTGGTACCGCTCGAGCAGGGCCACGTAGTCGGGCGTCAGGTCCATCGGGTCGGCCGGGGCGGGGAGGTAGACGAACACTCCGTACTGCGGCATTGGTTTCTCCTTGAACTCGGTGCGCTCCGCCCACAGCGTCGTACGAGGCCAACGGGCTGAACCCGCTCCGCGCAGCTCTCCGATCAACCGTAGACGATCGGCCGGCACGGGTGCGTCGACTGCCACACCGAGCGGTATCGGATAGATTGAAGCGCCATGACCAGTGTGACCCTGGATACGATCATTCTGGGCAGCGCCGATCCCGACCGCCTGCGCCGGTGGTACGTGGTGGTGCTGGACGCCCGGCCGGACGTCGACGGTTTCTTCAGCCTCGGCGGGACCGACCTGCTCGTCGAGGGCCGTGACGGGTTGTCGTCGCGGGCGACCGACGCGGGGCGCATCCTCCTGACGTATCACGTCCGTGACATCCGCGTCGTCGCCGACCGCCTTCGCTCCCTGGCCGCGCCGTGGGTCGCCGAGGTCGAGTACCGCGCCGACGCGGGTGCCTGGTTCGGCACGGTGGAGGATCCGGACGGCAACCTGGTGCAGTTCATCCAGCTGACCCCGCAGTACTGGGTCAACAAACGGCAACGTGCCGGGGCGGCACCGACGGGGTCGGGCGCCCCCGGGCCACTGGAGCGTGCGGCGGTGGCCGTCCGGCTGCCCGCGGCGGACCTGGGGCGGGCCCGTGCGTTCTATCGCGATCGGCTCGGGCTGGAGCCGGTCGAGTCCCGGCCGGGCGGCCTGAGGTACGAGTGTGGCGGCACCTCATTCGTCCTCTTCGAGTCCGGAGGCAGCCCGTCCGGCGAGCACACCCAGATGGCGATCTCCGTGACCGATCTCGACACCGTGGTGTCCGAGCTGCGCGCCCGAGGGCTCGAGTTCGACGAGCCGGATGGAGCTTTCGGCGAGGCCGACCCGAACGGCGTGGTGCGGGTCGAGGGCAACTATCCGTCGACCGGGGCCTCGGGGGAACGCGCCATCTGGTTCCACGACTCGGAGGGCAACCTGATCGGGCTCGGCGAGCCCGTCGGCTAACGGCGAGCCGGCGTACGACCCGGGCTGCCCCGGAACCGCCAGCCGCCGGTGTCCATCGTTCGACCGACAGCGTCGTCAGTCCGCCGACCGTGCCGGGCGGCGTCCCCGTTTCGCGACGATCGTCTCAACACCGCGGATACGGAGGCGTGATGAGACCGACGCTGAGATTCCTCTGGCACCTCGGGGAGATGGTCATCGCGATGCTGGCCGGGATGCTGCTGCTCGGTCCTGTGTGGACCGGTGTGTGGCCCGCTCTGGACCGGTTCCCCGCCGTCCACACGCTGGTGATGGCCACCGACATGTCGCTGGGGATGGCGGCGTGGATGCGGGTACGGCGGCACGGCTGGTGGCCGATAGCCGAGATGTGCGCCGCCATGTACGCGCCGTTCCTGGTGCTGCTGATCCCGTACGCGGTCGGGGTGCTGGATTCCGGTGGGCTGATGATGCTCGGCCACCTGCTGATGGTGCCGGCGATGCTGCTGGTGATGCTGCGTCGCCGCTCGGAGTACACACACCCGCATCCGTTGCCCGGCCGGCGGGCGGGCGCCGGAACAGGGTGATGCCGTCCGTCACGCGAATCGGCGGCCAGCGTCACGGGCCGGCCAGCAGACCCCGCGCCATCGCGGTCGTGACCGCCGCCGTCCGGTCCGCCACGTCGAGCTTGCTGAACACCCGGTACATGTGGGTCTTCACGGTCGCCTCGGAGATGAACAGCGCCCGACCGATCTCCGCGTTCGTCATGCCCTGACTGACCAGGCGCAACACCTCGATCTCGCGGGCCGACAGGCGCGGACCGACGGGCGTGCGAACCTGCTGGACGAGTTTGGACGCCACCACCGGTGCGAGGACCGTCTCCCCCCGGGCCGCGGCGCGGATCGCCGCCGCCAGATCCGCCTTGGGCGCGTCCTTGAGCAGATAACCGGACGCGCCCGCGGAGACGGCGCGGACGATGTCCGCGTCCGATTCGTACGTGGTCAGCACGACCACCCTGGTGCCCGCAGATCCGGCGAGGATGCGTTCGGTCGCTCCGACCCCGTCGAGTCCGGGCATCCGCAGGTCCATCAGCACGATGTCGGGTCTCACCTCGGCGGCGAGCGCGACGGCTTCCGCGCCCGATGCCGCCTCGCCCACCACGGTGAGGTCGCACTCGGCGTCAATCATGCCGCGCAGACCGTCCCGGACCACCGGATGATCGTCGACGAGCAAAATCCGGATCACGTCGGCACCTCCAGTTCGATCCGCGTGCCACCTGATCCACTATGGATGGCAAGCGTGCCGTTTACCTGATCGGCCCGCCGCTGCACCCCGGCGAGACCGAACCCGCGCGGCACCGCGCCGGGATCGAAGCCGCGACCGTCGTCGGTGACGACGAAACGGACTGCCCGGTCGACGTACGACAGCACGACCGCCACCTGGGTGGCTCCGGCATGCCGGCGGACATTGCTGAGCAGTTCCTGGGCCGCCCGCACGAGGACGACCTCGACGGTGGTCGGTAGCTGCCGCGCGGCGCCCTCGACCGCGTGTCGAGCCTCGATCCCGGTCTCCTCCCGCAGTCGACTGACGATTCCGCCTATCGCCCGGTCGAGCGTGCCGACCCCGAGCGCGGCCGGAGCGAGCGTGCCGATCATCGCCCGCGACTCGGCCAGATTGTCCCGCGCCGTACGGACCGCGAGATCGAGCCGGCGTCGCACCTCGTGCGGATTGCCATCGACATCGCCACGGGCGGCCTGGAGCAGGGTGATGATGCTGGTGAAGCCCTGGGCAAGAGTGTCGTGGATCTCGCCCGCGAGCCGGGTACGTTCCGCGCCGACCCCGGCCTCGCGGGACAGCCGGGCCACCTCGGCGCGGCTCGCTTCCAGCTGCTCGATCAGCTCGGCGCGTTCCCGACTCTGCCGCACCACCGCGTGGATCCACAGGCCAAGCCCGGCAGAAAGCAGCGTGCCGCCGACCGCCATCGGCAGGTAGTGCGTCCGCACGTGTGCCGAGACGCCGTCGTGCCAGATGACGACGACGGCTGGCATGGCGTTCGCCACGACGCACAGCGCGATGGCCGGATAGCGCGGCAGCAGCAGGAAGGTCAGGGGGCAGAGCAGGAACAGGAGGAAGCCGCTGGACGTCACGCCGCCGAGCGCCACGCCGAACACGACGAGCAGTGCCGCCAGGTACGCGACCGGACGCCAACCGGTCGTGCCGGCGCGGATGATCCGGCGCCCGGCGGTCAGGTGCAGCAGGGCGATTCCGACGATGGCCGCCACGGCCTGCCCGGTGCGGGTGGCCGTGGTGCCGGACAGCACGACGACCGCGAGGGTGAGCAGCAGGACGCCGGCGAAGTACCCGTCCCAGAGCCGGCCGATGCGCTCGCCGGCCCCCTGCAGCACCGGGCGGTCATGGACGCCGGACTCTGCCATGACCTCATCATCGTCGGCTGTCAAGCCGATGTGCCACGCGGGTCTCGCGGCCTCCTGCGTGGCCGTCGCGCGATAACGACATGGTCACGGCGACAACCTCCGGTCGCCGCTCCGAGGTTCACCCCACGTCGACGAGCCGGGGGTGTGATTCGTGCCAGCACTGTGGGTGGTCGTTCGGGGGATCGGGTACCGGTCGCGCCGCTCGTTCGTGGTGGCGCTGCTGGTGGCGGTGACGGTGGCGGCCGCGGTGGCGATCCCGGCCTACACCCGCGCCGCGCAGCAGTCGGTGCTGACCGACGTGCTCACCGGCGAACAACCCTTCGTCGCGGGTGTCACGACGAGCACCAGCAAGGCGGGTACGCCAGAGGAGGCACTGGCCACCACCCGGGAGGCACTGGCCGGCTCGGTGCTCGCCGATCGTCTCGGCGAGCCGCACACCGCGGTCCGGCTGGAGACCACCATCCCCGACCAGCAGTTCAAGACCGTCATGCCGATGGTCTGGCGCGGTGACGTCTGCCCGCACGTTCGGCTGGTGGCCGGAAACTGCCCGACCGGACCCGGCGAGATGGCGCTGGCGGACCGGACCGCGAAGCACCTGGGGCTGTCCGTCGGTCAGCGGCTGCCGTTGCGCGAAACGATCCCGCCACACATCAAGGCCGCGCAGCCGGCCACGCCGATCACCGTGGTGGGCCTCTATGACCCGGCCACCACGAGCCTGGACCCGTACTGGGGACGCAGCTACTACTTCGGCATGGGTTTCCTCAAGAAGGAGGAAACCTACGTCATGGACACCGCGTTCGTCGCGGTGACCGACGGGCTGTTCGGCCGGGCCTGGCCGCCGACCGTGTCGGTGGAGCACCCGTTACGCGCCGCCGACGTGCGGCTCACCGACGTACCGCCGCTGCGCGCGGACCTGACGGCCACCACCGCCCGAGCGATCGACGCCGACATGAACATCGAGTCGGGCCTGGGGCTGGCCCTCGACGAGGTGGACCGCCAGCACCAGGCGATCGCCCGGTCCGTGCCGCTGGTGGCCCTGCCGCTGCTCGTGCTGTGCCTGTTCGTCCTCTTCGTGGTGGCCGCCGCGGTCACCGAGGAACGCGGCCCGGAGATCGCCCTCGGCCGGCTACGCGGGCTGCGCCCCACCCAGCTCAGCGGGTTCGGGGTCGGCGAACCGCTGCTCCTGGTCCTGCTCGCCACTCCCGTCGGGCTGGCACTCGGGCTGGCAAGCACCGAACTGGCCGCCCGGACGGTGCTCGCCCCGGGCGTACACGCCGAGCTCACCGGAACGGTGCTGGTGGCCGCCGCGCTCGCGTTACTGGGCGCGGCCGGGTCTATCGCCCTCGCCGCCCGGCGCACGCTACGCGCCGGCGTACTCGCCCTGCTCCGCCGGGTGCCGTCCCGTTCGCGCCGGCGCGTCGCCGCGGTCGAGGCGGCGATAGGCGCCCTGGCCCTTGCCGCCCTTTACCAGGTGCTCGCCGCGGACGACCGCAGCACGCCCATCGCGTACGCCGCTCCGGCACTTGTCGCGCTGGTGGCCGGCCTGCTCGCCGGGCGACTGGTCGGCTGGTGGGCCCGGGTCCGGGGGCGGCGGGCGGCGGCCCGGGGGCGACTCACGACGCTGCTGTCCACCGCGCAACTCGCCCGCCGGCCGGCCACCGCCCGGGTGGTCGCGCTACTCACGGTCGCGGTTGCGCTGCTCACCTTCGCGGCGGTCGGCTGGGACGTGGCGGCGGGCAACCGGGAGACGGCCGCTCGTGCTTCGGTGCCGGCGCCGCGGGTCTATCAGGTGACCGCCGCGGATCCCCGGACGCTGCTGACCGCGGTGCGCGAGGCCGACCCGGGCGGCACGCGGGCAATGGCGGTGATCCGCCGGTTCCAGCCTTACAACGAGGGCGAGACGGTAATGGTTGGCGTGGACACAACGCGGTTGGCCGCCATCGCCGCGTGGCCCGGCGGGGACGCCGACACCGCCCGGGCGGTGGCCGGGCAGCTCCGTACGGCCGCGGCTCCGGTGGTCCGGCTGCGTGGTCCGCAGGTGAGCGTGGAGGCCACGGTCAGCGCGCTCGATCGAGCCCACCCGGTGTCGATCGCGGTGATCCTGGACGCTGGTGACGGTCCCCGCCCGCTCGACCTGGGCCTGCTGGCTCCGGGTACCCGCGCCTACACCGGCGAGCTACCCGATTGCCCCGACGGCTGCCGGCTGATGGCCGTGGCCGTGCGGCACCTCGCGATCTATTCCTCGCCCATTCGCGCGGAGGTGACCGTGAACGGGATCCGCGACGGGGTTGGTCAGGTCGACGCCCGGCTGACCGACCCGACCGCCTGGCGGACGACGCCCGCCCCACGGCCGGGCCAGCGGCTGGCCATTGCCGCCGGTACCGGCCTCCAGATCTCGGTGACCAGCTCACCGCCGATGGACGCCGTCGTCGAGTACGCGGACACGCCGGCGGAGCTGCCCACGGTGCTCGCGGGACCGGCACCGTCAGAGGACCCGGAAGCCGACGCGTTCGAGTTCGCCGCGCTCGGCTCCGAACCGGATCCATGGCAGGTGACCGAGCGGTTCGCGGCACTGCCCGGGGCGGGCGACCGGGCCATGCTCTTCGACCTGGAGACGGAGTTGCGTGAGGCCGTGCGGGCCGGCCTGTCCGAACGCGGTTACGAATACCAGGTGTGGGCGGCAGGACCGGAGGATCCGGGCCTGGCCACCCGGCTCGCGGAGGGCGGTGTGCAGATCACCTCGATGCGCACCCTCGCGGACGAGCGAACCGCGTTGGGCCGCCTCGCCCCGGCCCTGGCACTGCGCCTGTACCTGGCCGCCGGAACCGTCGCCCTGCTGCTCGCGATCGGCACGCTGGCGATGACCGCGTCGGTCGGGGCGCGGGCCCGGGTCCGGGAACTCGCCGCCCTGCGCGCCGTCGGGGTAGGTAGGACGGTCCTGCGCCGATCCGTCCGCGGTGAGTACGTGCACCTGTTCGGGGCGGCGGTGCTGATCGGTACACCCGCCGGGTTGGCCGGGACGGCGCTGCTGCTGCCCGCGATACCACTGGTCAGCATCGGGCCGGACGCGCTGGAGCCGGTGTACCGACTGGCCGGACTGTGGTTGCCCGGCGCCGTTGCACTCCTGCTGTGCTGCCTTGCCGGGATCGCGGTCGTCGCGCCGGGCCTGGTGCGGCGGGCCGAACCCGGGCTCGGCGCCCCCCGCCCGACCTGGTCCAGGTCGTCCGCGGAGGGAACCCGATGAGCCTCGCCACCACCCTGTCCCGGCAGCGAACCGGACCCGGCGCCGAACCGCTCGGCGTGACCTGTCGCGGCCTCGTCTACATCTACCGCCTGGAGGGGTACGACGTTGTCGCGCTGTCCGGCGTGGACCTCGACATCGCGCCCGGCCAGTCGGTGGCGCTCGTGGGCCCGTCCGGCTCGGGCAAATCCACCCTGCTGTCGTTGCTGGCCGGGCTGCTCCCGCCGGCCGCCGGGCGGCTGCGGGTGGGCGACCACGACCTGGCGAAGGCCGGTCCGGTCGAGTTGCAGCGGATGCGCGCCGGGGACGTGGGCGTCGTCTTGCAGGGCAGTGAACGCAACCTGGTGCCGTACCTGAACGCCGAGCAGAACATCCGCTTCGCCCAGCAGGGTGCTCCCGCTGGCCGCGCCAGGCCGGCCCCGCGTGAGGTGCTCGACCTGGTCGGGCTCGTGGACGCGGCCCGGCACCGTCCGGCCGACCTGAGTCCCGGTGACCGGCAGCGTCTCGCGCTCGCCGTCGGCATGGCCAACCGGCCCGGCCTGCTGCTGGCCGACGAGCCCACGAGCCAACTTGACGCCGCGGCACAGGTCGAGGTGCTCGACGCGCTCGGCGGCGCACACCGCGCGGGCACCACCGTCGTGCTGGTGACCCACGATCCCGACGTGGCCCGCGAGATGGACCGCGTCATCACGATCAGGGACGGCCGGGTCGGCGCCGAGGGGCGCAGCGGCGAGGACTACAGCGTCCTCGGTCGGGACGGTTCCCTGCACCTGCCGCCCGAGATCGCGGACACGTTCGGACCGGGTGCCCTGCTGAGGGTGGAGCCCCAGCCGGACGGCACCGTGTTGCTCGTCCCCGTCGACCGCCCGAGGGAGGACCGGTGAGCAAAACCATCGTGGTGGACCAGCTGGATGTCGCATACGTCCCCGACCGTCTGGCGCTGCGGGACGTCTCGCTGACCGTCTGGCCCGGTCGGGTGCTCGCCGTCACCGGTCCCTCCGGGGCAGGCAAGACCACCCTGCTCTCCGCCATGGCCGGCCTGCTGCGCCCGACCTCCGGCGTCGTCACCGTGGACGGGGAGCCGCTGCGCGACAGGGACCACGCTGTCGCCCGCCGGCTGGTGATCATTCCGCAGGACAATGGCCTGGCACCGACCCTCACGGCCAGCGAGAACCTTCAGGTCGCCCTGATCGCATGCGGGTCAGCTCCGGCCGAGGCCCGTCAACTCACCGACGACAACCTGGACCGGTTGGGCCTGTCGGGGCAGGCGGACCAGTTGATCGAGGAAATGTCCGGTGGTCAGCAGCAGCGCACCGCGATCGCGCGAGGGCTGGCCCTGCACGGCGACGTGCTCCTGGCCGACGAGATCACCAGCGAGTTGGACTCCGCGAACCGGCAACGGGTGCTGGAGTTGCTGCACGGCGAGGCCCGTCGGGGCGCGGCCGTGGTGTTCGCCACCCATGACCCGGAGGTGGCCGCCGCCTGCGATGCCGAGGTGCACCTCGTTGACGGGCGTGCCGAACTGGTGCGCGGCTAGCCTCCGCCCGGCCGCTCCGCGCTGGCGTACGGGCCGACTACGAGAGGGTGGTCAAGCACCGGCCCAGGTCTCGCCGGCTCGCGACCGGGACCTCCGGCCCTGTGTCGCTGGCTCACCGGCGTCGATCCTGGAGTCAGCCCGCTGTCGCTGAACTGGTCGAGAGTGAGCAGCGCCCGGAGCCGGGCCAGCGAGCATCGGCGGACTCGACAAGCGGGGAACGAAGGAGGCGCGGATGGGCGGCTGGCCCTTCTCCAATGAAGAGCTTCGTGCGATGTACGCGGGCGGCCGGGCCGACGTGACCGCCCGTCGCTTCGCACGGTTCTGGGCTGCCGTCCACGGCAGTGGCGTGTTCCCGCGACGCTGGGTGACACTCGAGGTCGTCGGGCGCCGCACCGGCCGGCCAACCCGATTCCCGCTGGGCATGGCGGACTGGCGGGGTGCCTGGTATGTGGTATCGATGTTGGGCGAGGACTGTAACTGGGTCCGCAACGTCCGCGCGGCCGGCGGTTTCGCCGTCATCCGGCACGGACGCGCCCGCCAGTGCCGGCTGGTGGAGGTACCGGTCGCCGAGCGGGCCCCCATCCTCAGGCGGTACGTCGCGAAGGTGCCGGGTGCCCGGCCGCACATCCCGGTCGACCCGCACGCGCCGCTGGCCGCGTTCGCAGCGATCGCCGACCGTTATCCCGCCTTCCGCGTCGAGGACCGGGACGGCGCCGCGCCGACGTGACCGTACCTCCACGGACGCCTCGTTGGATGGATGATGTCGCCAACTGGAATCCAGGAGCCCCGGGCCAGGTTGACGGAGACACCGGGGTAGGTCGGGGGAGGCGTGGTGTTGCTGCGGTGCGGGTCGCCGGATCGGTTCGATGGCAGATGACCGGGCGGGACTCGATCGATCATCGCTGGCTGCGGGCGGCGGTCGACCTTTCCCGGCGTTGTCCCTCGAAACCGACGGCGTACGCGGTGGGGGCGATCGTCGTGGCCCGGGACGGCGCGGAGTTGGCCCGGGGATACTCGCGGGAGACCGACGAGCACGTGCACGCCGAACAGTCGGCGCTGGGCAAGCTCGCGGGCACCGGGGTCGACCTGTCCGGCGCGACGATCTACAGCTCGCTGGAGCCGTGCAGTGTACGCGCTCACGCGTCACCGACCTGCACGCAGTTGATTCTGGTGGCCGGCATTCGTCGCGTGGTGCTGGCCATGCGGGAACCGCTCGGGTTCGTCGACTGTCAGGGCGTCGAGTTGCTGGAGGCGGCCGGAGTCGAGGTGGTCGAGATGCCGGAGTTCGCCGACGAGGTCCGGCTGATCAACGCGCATGTGCCGCTGGACCCGGACCCCCGATCCCTGCCCTGACGATGGGGAGCGCGTGCACCGACCCGGATCAGCCACTCGCTCCCTGGCCCGTTCACCGGACCAGCGGTCGCACCTCACGCGCGATGAAGCGAACGAAGCCCTCCGGATCGGGATCGTCCGGAGTCGGTTGAAAGACGACGGTGTCCGCGCCGGCGTCCGCCCACCGCTGCGCGGCTGCCGCCACCGTGGCCGCGTCACCGGCCACTGTCACGTCCGTGGTGGCTTCGTAGCC
Organism: Plantactinospora sp. GCM10030261; assembly: GCF_042666615.1. Classification (NCBI taxonomy): domain Bacteria; kingdom Bacillati; phylum Actinomycetota; class Actinomycetes; order Micromonosporales; family Micromonosporaceae; genus Plantactinospora; species Plantactinospora sp. GCM10030261. The sequence goes on along the minus strand of NZ_JBHTDD010000022.1, from coordinate 22,366 downwards.
CCAGCTGCGTCGTTCGGCCTCGATGCGGTCGGCGGCGTCCGGTCCGGTGGCCGCGTGCAGGTAGACGACCATGGGATGGTCGTCGGTCCGGTTCCCCGCCGACCTGCCCTCGTCGACGAGCCGGCGGGCCTCGCGCACCCGGTCCACCGGCGTTCCGCCGGTGAGGATCGTCCCGTCGGCGCGCTCGCCGGACAGCCGCAGGGTGCGCGGCCCGGTCGCACCGGCGAGCACCGCCGGCACGGTCGCGGGCGGCCAGTCCAGCGCAACGTCGTCGAGCCGCACGTACCGGCCCGTCACGGTCACCCGCTCCCCCCGCAGCAGCGCCCGGAGTGCGTCGAGGTATTCGCGCAGCAACGTCATCGGCGACTCGACCCGGGCGCCGACCTGGGCCATCCAGTCCTGGACGCCATGGCCGACGCCGGCCAGCACCCGGCCCGGGAACATCCGGTGCAGGGTGGCCACCTCCATCGCGGTGAGGGCGACGTTGCGCAGCGGCACCGGCAGCAGTCCGACCCCCACCCGGAGTCGGTCGGTCCACGCCAGCGCGGCGGCCGCGCTGGCCAGACCACTCTGGTAGAAACAGTCCTCCCACAGCCACAGCTCGTCCAGACCCGCCTCGTCGGCGGCGCGCGCGACACCGCGCAGCCGTTCAGGCGGGAGTTGGGGCAGGAAAACCACGCCGAGGTTCGTCATGGGGTCGATCATCGCGGACACCACCGACACCGGCACCCCGCCACCGAGTCCCGACATGACCCGGTTCGCGGCCCGGTTCACGCCCGGCGATGTGTCGGGCTGGTCACCTTCCATCCGGTGGGTCCGACCCTCGGTGCCGGCCGCCCGGTCTGTCAGAGGCGGTGGATCGTTCCGGCGCCGACGTCCCGGAGTTTGTCCGGGTTGGCGACGTTGTGTATGGCGGCGACCCGCCCCTGCTCGTCCAGATCGAGCGCGACGATGCCGATGACCCCGCCGGGACCGTTGAACACGATGCCTGGTCCGCCGTTCAACTCGACGATCTCGATCGTCATGTCGGCGAACGCGACACCCCGGTAGGAATGGTCGCTGATTCCGGCGAACCAGCCGGCCACCCGCTCCGCGCCGGTGACCGGGCGCATCGCCTGGCGCACCTTGCCGCCACCGTCGGTCCACAGCGTCACGTCCGGCGCGAGCAGCTGCATGAGGGCGTTGAGGTCGCCGCCGGTGGCCGCGGTCAGGAACCGCTCGGTGACGGACCGTTGCCGGACCCGGTCGGCATGGAACCGCGGCCGCCGGGCCTGGACGTGCGCGCGGGCGCGGCGCGCCGTCTGGCGCACGCTCTCCTCGGAGCGGCCGACGGCATCGGCGATCTCACCGTGGCTGAACCCGAACACCTCCCTGAGCACGAACACGGCGCGTTCCAGCGGGCCCAGCGTCTCCAGCACCACCAGCAGCGCCATCGACACCGACTCCGCCGCCGCCACGCCGTCGGCGGCATCACTGTCGGTACGGATCGGCTCGGGAAGCCAGGGGCCGACGTACGTCTCCCTCCTGGCCTGAACCGACCGCAGCCGGTCCACCGCCACGTTCGACACGATCCGCACGAGGTACGCCTTGACCTCGGTCACCCGGGAACGGTCGACGGTCGACCACTTCAGCCAGGTGTCCTGTACGGCGTCCTCGGCGTCGGCCACGCTGCCGAGAATGCGGTACGCCATCGAGAACAGGAGGTCCCGGTGGTCCTCGAACGCCGGGACCAGCCGTCCATCCGTCATCTGTCCTCCCGGTCGGTACGGCGCGCGGCGGGCATCCAGGTCACCTCGACGCCTCGGGACATCAGGCCGCCATCAGGCCGAGCGTCAGCGAGCCGACGACCGGAGCCAGGTACAGCAGCGGGAACGGTATGTGCGAGTACGCCCGAGCCCGGATGATGGTGATGACGGCACCGATGAAGTAGAGCACGAGACCGACGCCGGCCAGGATGCCGATCACCGGAACGACCAGACCCACGAGCAGGCCGACCGCGCCGGCGGCCTTGGCGGCGCCGAGCCACGGCCACCATGAGCGGGGGACGCCGTAGTCGGCGAGTGGTTGGACGACCCAGGGGGCGCGGATGAAGACGGCGAAGGCGGAGAAGCCGACCCAGAGGGCGGTCGCGACGATGACGACGGTGTACGTGGTGGACATGGCCCTGCTCCTCGTCTGAGGCTTCGTTGACCCTCACGGGACGGTTGGCAGCGACACCCCCGTGACGTGGCGTGACGCGCACCACATCACCCCCCACCCCCACCCCCCACCCCGTCGATCTAGGGCAGATGGTCGTGATTGGAGATCAACTCACGACCATCTGCCCTAGATCGACGGGAAAAGGGGCTATGGTCTGCGTCCGCGGAGCAGGGCTGCGCTGTTGGCGGCGGCGACCGCGATCAGGGTGAGCAGGCAGAGCCAGAACCCGGGCTGGGTCTGGACGTAGTCCTCGACCCGTTTGTCGGCCGGCAGGGGTGTGGTGAGCTGGTCCCGCAGTCGCGCCGCGAGCACGGAGCGGACGGCGACCTGCTCGGCGACGAGCGTCAGCGCGGCGGTCGCGGCGAGGATCGCGGTGACGAGGCGGCGACGCCACGGGGTGGCGATTCCGGTCGCGGTGATCAGTGCGGCGAGGATCAGCACGAGCACCGTCACGGCGAGCGGTCGTACCCCGAGCGTGTCGTCGCGCCGCCGCTCGGGCGGAAGCACCTGGTCCGGTGGGCTGACCGCGGGCTCGTCCCCCGTTACCAGGTCCGCTCCGGTGTAGGTGGTCGTGCTGCCGGCCGAGCCCCGGCCGTAGCCACCGGGCGCGTCGCAGGAGACCGCCACGAATGGCAGCAGGAGCAGCAGCCCGGCCAGAAAGAGGCCGGCCGGGCTCAACCATCTCGTCAGCCGTCGGGCGCCGGCCAGGTCCGCCTTGACCACGGCAGGCAGCCTACGGCAGGCGCGCGCCACCCGGGCTGGTCTCCGTCCCCCCGGCTCGTGGTGCGGCGTGGCCCGAATGCCGGTGCCCCGGCGGGCTGGTCTCTGTCCGCCGCCAGCCTGCGATGCCGAGGTCGGTGCTTCGGGTGCGGTTGCCGCTCAGAGGTCCCGGCGGTGGAAGGCGGCCCCCGCGAGACCGAGGACGAGGACGACCCAGAGTCCGGCCCAGGCGAGGTAGGTGGTGGTGGGCGCCGCCGTGCTCAGGAACGGGTGCCCCTGGAACGCCTCGTTGAACTGGACCAGCAGGGTCGGGTCCTGGAAGGAGTTCATGGCACCGCGCCACAGGCCGTCTGTGGGCAGCAGCATCCGGGAGACGGTTCCGATCCGGGCCACGCCGTCGTTGTCAAGGGCCGCACCGAAGGCACCGACCACGCCGGCGATCCAGGTGGAGCCGAACAGGCCGACCGCGACGATGCCGGACGCCATCGGGGAGATGACGGTGGACAGCAGCAGGCCGAGGGTGAGCAGCACCACGGCCTGTGCGGCGAGCAGGGCAAGCCCGACCACCGGCCGGGGCGGCCAGTAACCCGTGGTCACCTGGACGATGACGAACTGGGCGACGCCTGCGACTACCACGAACCCGCTAGCGAAGATCACGAGCCCGAGCCATTTGCCCAGCAGCACCGCGAAGCGGTGGACCGGCCGGGCGAGGATCGCCAGCGCCGTTCCGGATTCGGTCTCACCGGCGAGGGTCGGGCCGGCGAGGAACGCCGTGCCGAGCGCGGCGATCAGGCTCAGACCGAACATCACCAGGTTGAGCACCATGGCGGCCACCAGCCGGGACTCCCCGCTGGTCAGCCCGCCGAACGTGGCGTCTATCCGGGAGAACCCCCAGGCGCTGAGCGAGAGCAACACGACCGTCAGGACGGCGAGCGAACGCAGCACCCGCCGACGGGTGGCCTCCTGGAGGGTGAGGGCGGTGACGATGAGTACGGTCCGAGCGGTCATCGATGCTCCCCACTTGGATCGGTACGGAGGATGTCCAGCAACCGTTCCTCAAGGCTGATCCTCGCCGGTTCCACGGCATGCACCCGGACTCCGAGGCGGACCAGGTCGGCCACGAGGTCCGGAACGACGTCGGTGTCCTGGTCGGCGCTGAGCATGACGGTGAAGGCATCCCCGGTACGGGTCAACCGGCCGGCGGTGGCCAGCCGGGCCTCCGCCGCCGCGGTCACACCGTCGAGGCGGAGCCGCAGCTCGCGCTGGCCCAGGAGTTCCGCGAGGGTGCCGGCGGCCGCCACCCGGCCCTTGTCGAGGATGACGACCCGGTCACAGACCCGCTCGACCTCCCCGATGAGGTGCGAGTTGAGCAGGACGGCGACGCCACGGGCGCGGAGCGAGAGCAGCAGATCTCGGACGTCGGCCCGGCCGATCGGGTCGAGGGCGCTCGTCGGCTCGTCCAGGATCACCAGTTCCGGCCGGGCCACCAGTGCGACGGCCAGCCCGAGTCGCTGCTGCATGCCCTTGGAAAATCCGCCGACCCGGTCACCGGCACGGTCGGCGAGGCCCACCATGGCCAGGCACTCCCGCCGTTCCGGTGCGGGCACCGCTGCGCCCGCGAGCCGCACATGCAGGGTCAGTACCTCGGCGGCGGTGAGCCACGGTTGGTACCGGAAGAGTTCCGGCAGGTAGCCGACCCGGGACCGGGCTCGCGGGTCCCGTGCCGGCCGTCCCAGCAGCAGCACCTCGCCGGCATCGGGCCGGACCAGACCGAGCAGCATCTTGATCACGGTGGTCTTTCCGGCGCCGTTGGGACCGAGCAGTCCCAACACCTCGCCGCGGCCCACGGTGAGGGAGACGTCGTCGACCGCCACCCGTCGCCGGTACCGTTTCCGCAGGCCCGAGCACCACACAGCCGGTGTGGGCGGCAGGTCGGCGATCAGCCGCTCCGCGGCCTCGATCGGGGCCGCGTCGGGCGGGGCGGCCCCGCGAGCGGGGGCCCCGATCGACGCGGCACCCCCGGGCGACGCGGCACCGCCGGGCGACGCGGCACCGCCGGGCGACGCGGCACCGTCGTGGCTGGCCTTGGGGCTGGTCACCGCCCCCACCGCAACCCTCGCGCCACCGACAGCACCTCGCTGGCGGTGAGCGAACCGGCCACCAGGGTCACCGCGCCGTCGTTCACCCAGACGACGCCCGCCATCGACCCGTCGCGGGCGGTTACCACCGTGGCGGGCACCCCGCCGACCTCCGCGGGGGAGTTCGTCATCTCCTCGGTCGGCATGAACAACGGCAGTGTCGTGCCGTCGGCGGTGAAACCGCGTAGTTGGGACGCCACGTTCTCCGGCAGTCCGGGCAGCGACAGGATGTAGTCGCGGGCCGTCTCGAAGGGGACGCCGGAAGAGTAGGCGGTCGGCGCCACCGCGCGTCCCACCACCAGGGCCGGCACGGGACGCCCCGCGGACCAGACAGCGGCTATCCCGGGGCCGGCGGACAACCGGAACTGGCTGCCGTCGAGCCCCGGTGGCGGCGGCGGCAGTGTCCCGCCCGTCGCGGCGACGGTCCGCGCGGCCGTGTCGGCGGAGAAGGTGAAGACCCCGGTCACCCGGTTGCCGACGTGGTACGTGGGTTCTCCTGTGACGCCTCGGGGCAGTTCTCCCACCCGGGGGACGGACAGCCCGACGGCTCGTTCGGCGGCGGTCGCATCGGCGACCGCCCGTACCCGGGGAGCCTCGGTCACCGTAACCTCACCGAAGGCCGATAACTCGGGCAACTTGACCAGGTCGGCCTCCGGGGCGGTGACCGGGACGATCCGCTCGGCGCGGAAGATCTGCAACCAGTCCGCGGCGGCAGCCGTGCTGGCCCCGGCCAGCAGCGCGGCGACCCCGACGGCGGCGATCACCGGGCTGCGGAGCGCGGCCCGCCACCGGCGGGCGGAGATGGTGGCCGCCGCCGACCGGCGGGCAGCGGGGGCTCCGGCCGCGGGCCGGTTGCCCTGGGCCGCGACCTCCCGGGACAGGCGATGCCATCCCGCGTCTACATCCGCGCGGACCTCGACGTTCAGCGCCGCACCGGCTACCGCGGCGTCCTGCTCGGCGGCCGCCAGGTCGGACAGGCACGCCGGGCATCCGGCGATGTGCTCCCGGTCGGCGTGGGGAACGCCGGCCGGCTCGTCCAGAAGCCGGCGCAGCGTGCCGTCAGTCGGATGACGCATGACGGTTCAACTCCTCGCGTAGGGCGGACTCGGCGCGTCGCACGGTGGTGCCCACGCTGCCGGGAGATAGCTCGAGAACGGCGGCGACCTCGGCGTAGCTGAGGCCGCTGTGCCGCAGCACCAGGGCAACGGCCTGTCTGCGGGGCAGCCGGGCCAGCGCTTCCCGCACCCGGCGCCGCTCGTCGAGGGTCACGACCGCGTCGGCCACATCCGGCGCGGCGGGTGCCACGCCGCCGGCCGTCTCCTCGCGGGTGGCCCGCCGACGGCCGGAGCGGAGATGGTTCAGTGCGGTGTGCGCCGCGGCGACGGACAACCATCCCATCGCCTCTCTCGCTGGCACCGAGGAGCGACCGAACGCCAGGAACACCTCCTGCGCCACGTCTTCGGCCTGGTCCCGGGAGCCGAGCATCCTGGCGGCCACCGCGACGACCCGCGGATAGGCGGTACGGAAGATCTGCTCGAGATCGGGGCGAACGGCCCCGGAGTCCCGGGGAGTCGACACGGCCACGGCGTCCTTCCGCTCGGCTCGCCGGGCCGCCCGGCCGGAGCCTCGCCGGGACAGGGCCGGCACCGCGGCGGCGGCCGCGGGCCCTACGAGTTCCCCATCTTCCTCCACATCTACAGAGCACCGCCGGCGTTCCGGATGTGACAGCACGCCGGCGGGCGAGTCGGAACAGGGGCCGTCCCGGGCCGGGTGACCGGCCCGGGACCCCCCGATGGCCAGCACCGGGCGGAACGCCGGGTCGTCAGACCCGGACCTCCGTCCCGGCCCTGACCTGCGCGGCCGGCTTCGTCTCCGGCGACCGCCGGCCGGGCATCCACCAGTTGGCCTTGCCGAACATCTCCATCACCGCGGGGACGAGGATCATCCGGATGATGGTGGCGTCGACGAGCACGGCGACAGCCATGCCCAGGCCGATCTGCTTGACCGAGACGTCCGAACCGAGTAGCGCGGTCGTGAAGATGGCGATCATGATGGCGGCCGCCGCCGTGATGACCTTGGCGGTCCGCGCGAGACCCCGAGCGACGGCGCCGCGGGTGTCGCCGGTGCGCTCGTACTCCTCACGGATCCGCGAGACCAGGAAGACCTGGTAGTCCATGGACAGCCCGAACAGGAGCGGGAACATCATCATCGGCACCCAGGTCGTGACCGGCATCTCGGCGGGGAACCCGAGGGCCGATCCGAGCCATCCCCACTGCACGATCGCCACCAGCACGCCGTAGGCGGCGCCGATGGACAGCAGGTTCATCACCGCGGCCTGCAGCGCGATCGTGACCGACCGGACCAGCAGGACAAGCAGCAACAGCGACAGCACGATGACCACCGTGATCATCAGAGGCAGGCGGGAACCGGTCTCCTCGGCAAGGTCGATCGCCGCCGCGTTCGGGCCGCCGAGGTAGACCCGCTCGCCGCCGGTCCCGGGCAGCACATTGTCGCGGAGTTCGTGCACCAGGTCCGCGGTGGCCTCCGCCTGGGCTCCCGTCGTCGGGAAGGCCATGAAGATGGCGGCCCGCCCGTCGTCGCTCACCCGGGGCGGAGTCGTCGAGGCGATGCCCTCGGTGTTCCGGACCGCGCCGGCGATGGCGGCCACGTCGGCGTCCGTGGCGCCGACCTCGGTGGCGAAGATCAGGGGTGCGCCGTAACCGGGGCCGAAACCCTCGGAGAGGATCTCGTACGACGCGAAACTGCTCCTGTCCTGTGGTTGGACGCTGGCGTCGGGCAGGCTGAGCCGCATCGACAACGCGGGGGCGGTCAGCGCCAGCAGGATCGCGCCGGCCAGGATCGCGGCAACCAGCGGCCGGCGCTGGACCACGCCGGCCCAGCGCTCAGCGAGCGTGCGGCGTTCCCGCGCCGGCGTGCCAGAGGCGGCCCGCCGACGGGACGTCCGGCGGGGCAGACCCAACGAGTCGATCTTGCGGCCGGTGAACCCCAGGAACGCGGGCAGCAGGGTGACCGCTGCGATCATCGTCACCAGGACGGTCGCCGCCGCGCCGATGGCGACGCCGTTCATCATCTCCTGTCCCATCGCGATCAGGCCGAGCAGCGCGATGACCACTGTCGTCCCGGCGAACAGCACGGCACGACCGGCGGTGGTGATGGCCCGCACCGTGGCGGTCTCGGGCTCGTCACCCTCCCGGAGGCTGTCCCGGAACCGGGTCACGATGAACAACGCGTAGTCGATGCCGACACCGAGCCCGATCATCACAGCGACGAGGATCGTGAAATCCGGTGCGGGCAACAAGTGTCCTATCAGCTTCATCAGAGCCGTACCGCCGAGGACCGCCATCAGAGCGGTCACGATCGGCAGGCCCATCGCCGCCAGCGACCCGAACGCGAGGAACAGGATGATCGCTGCCGCCCCGATGCCGACTCCCTCGGCCGGACCCTGCGGAGGCGTCTCCGCCTTCTCCGCGCGCTCCCCGCCGAGCCCCAGCCGCACACCGTCGCCGGATGCCTCCTTGACCACGTCAACCAGCGGCTTGACCTCGGACACGTCCGCCCTGCGCACGGTCAGCGGAATGGTCGTCCGGGCGATCCGGCGATCCTCCGTCACCAGGGACGGATCCTGATAGGGCGAGATCACGGGCCCGGTCAGGGGTGCGGCGTCCAACTCGGCGACGACCTTCTCGATCTTCTGCCGGGCAGCTGGGTCGTCGATCCCCCGATCCGCCTTGATCGCCAGGACCAGCGAGTCCCCCTGCTGCTCCGGAAAGTGCCGCTCGATCAGCGCCTGCGCCCTCGCGGAACCGGTGTCACCGCCGACGTACTCGTTGTCGGGGGCCGCGCCATAGCTGGACCCGACGAACGCCAGGGCGATCACACCGATGATCCAGGCCATGAGGACCAGGCGGCGACGTCGGTAACAGAACCGGGCCAGCCGTGCCAGCGTCCCACCCGTACGGGCAGTCTCGGTCCTCATCATCTTCTCCTCGGTGTCGTTGCTGTTTCCGGCCGAGGAACCGGCCGGAGAATCAGTGGCCATGACGCGCGCCTTCGCCAGTTGATCTGTCGAAGGGCGTGGTGACGCCGTCGTACCGAAGCCGGAGCATCATTCCCTGGTGTGCGTGCGGCAGGTTGTGGCAGTGGTTCATCCAGATCCCGGGGTTCGTGGCGCGGAATGCGACCTCCCACACCTCGCCGGGCCGGACGTCGAAGGTGTCCATCCACAGCGGGCTGCCTGTCGACGGCACCCCGTCCCTCGACAGGACCAGCACGGGATGACCGTGCAGGTGCCAGGGATGTGTCTCCAGGCTCCGGTTGACGACCGTGAAGCGGACGACGTCCCCCTCGGCGACGAGTTGGTCGGGGATGCCTGGGTGACCACGACCGTTGACGGTCTGCGCGTACGCCGGTCGACCGTCGACCATGGCCACCCCACGATCGAGGACCATTGTGAAATGCCGGTTCGCGTCGCCCTGACGGAAGGGCACCGCGGCCGGAACGCCGTACCGCAACAGGTCCAGCTCCGGCAGTGTGGCCGTGTCCCCGACGCGCGTTTCCGGATTGGCACCGCCGGGTGGGCGCAACCACAGTCCTGCCTCGCGATCGGCGTCGACGACGAGTGCCACGGATCCGTCCGGCATTGGGAACGTCACGTCGTACCGGCCACCCGCGGGCAGACGTAATCCCACGTCGCGGAGCTCACCGGGCTCATTGAGATCCCGGCCGTCAACGGCCACCACCCGGAACGGGGTGCCGGCGAGGACGATCCGGTGCGGGTCCGAGTCGGTGTTGATCAGTCGCAGCCGCACGGGGGTGCCGGGTGGCACGGAGTGTTCGGTCCGGCCGTCGACGCCCGCGAGCACCACGGTGCCGGCGAGGGTGTACACGGGCAGGGTGAGGTCTACGGGTCTCGCCGGGCGGGCGTCGGCTTCCCGCGCCTCGCGCGGCGTGACGACGAGCGTGCCGTGGAGGCCCATCCGTACGCCGACGTGGGACGCGTGATGGGTGTGGTACCAGTAGGTGCCGACCTGGTCGGCGGGGAACCGGTAGACGAAGTCCGCACCGGGTTCCACGACCGGCTGCGTCACGCCCGGTGCGCCGTCCTCGCCGCACGGCACGTCGTAGCCGTGCCAGTGCAGGGTCACGCCGTCGTCGATGTCGGCGTTGCGCAGCCGTACCTCGATCAGGTCGCCCGCGGTCGCGGTGATCGCCGGACCTGGGACCTCGCCGTTGTAGGTCCAGGCCTCCACCTCCTGGCCGGACGGCAGCCGTACCGTCGCCTTGCTCGCGGTGAGGGTGTGCTGGCGCACGGTGCCGCCCGGTGCCGGCGGGCCGGCGCCGCGGAGATCGGCGACCGAGACGACCGTCCGGGATCGTCCGTGCCCGCCTCCCGTGGTCACCGGCTCGGCGGGCAGGAACGACAGGCCGGTGCCGGTGCCGGCCGCCGTCACCACGACCGCCCCACCGGTCCGCCAGAGGAGCCGGCGCCGGGAGATCACGCGCCGGCCCTCGGACGGTCGATCGGCGCCCACCCCGGCCGCGGTTCCGGCGGGTGGTACGAGGGCTCGGGCGGTCAGTAGGGCACCGGCGCCGACGAGCGCGATGGCGGCCAGCGTGGTGCCCACGGTGAGCGGATAGCCGGCCACGAAGGTCACCACCAGTCCCGTCACGGCCGCGTAGGCCGCCGTGAAGACGGAGACGACGCCGCTCGCCGACCATCCGTCGCCGCGCCCCCGCGCCGCCGCGATCAGGTGTCGGCCGGCGAGCAGCACGGCCGCGGTGCCGGCGGCCCCCACCATCGGCAGCCCCAGCAGGACCTTCTCCTGGACGAACCACCAGCCGCGGCCGGCCAGGACCGCCACGGTGACCACCCGGGCGAGCGTCACCAGCACTGCCGTGACGACAGCGGCGAGCGCCAGCCGGCTACGCCGCAGCGACAGGGTGACGCCGGCCGCGAACCAGGCGGCAACGCCGAGCAACGCGACACCGTGGTCCAGGACGATCCACAGCTGAGTGGTCACGGCGTCTGTGGCACTCGGGCAACCGGGCCGGCCAACTGCCGGGCGTGACGGACGATCAACCCGACCAACGCCAGGATGGCGAGCCCGTTGATCGCGTGCAGGCCGAAGACGATCTCCCCGGCGGTCGTGCTGCCGCCGGCGCCGTCCAGGCCCGAGGCGATGGCGCTGATCAGGAACTGGAGCACCGCGAGGCCGGCGACCAGGCCGCTGGTCCCGACGAGCCGCCCGGGCATCCGGGCGACCGCCGCGACGATTGTCACCAGGAGCGCGAGCAGGACGATTCCGGCGCCCAGCATCCGATGCGGACGGAAGGACTCGTCGTTGGGCGCGGTGTCGAAGGCGCCGCTGGCGGCCAGGAAGAACTGTGCGAGGACGGCCAGCATCAGCAGGGCCGCCACGCCGAAGACGGATCTACGCATGTCGCGCTCCTCGATGCGGGTACGGGTGATCGCTCATGGCGGCGATCGTCGCTCCGGTGGACGGGCTCTGTCCTCTGCCGACGGTCGGCAACGGCTACGTGGATCCGCGTAGCCGACCCGCCTCTCGCTACGCGCGTCGACGTAGCCGACCGCGCTTCCGGGAGAGCGTTTTCCCTGCCCGGGAGCAGTAGGATCACGTCATGAAACGCCGCGCTGTGCCGCTTCCCCCACGCGCGGTGATGCTGGACGTGGTGCTCGCGTTCTTCGTCGCCGCGATGCAGGTGCAGGGCACGATCGCCCGCACCACCGCCGAGGGGGTGCCGCGTCCGCTCGATGAGATCGGCGCCATCGGTCTCGCGCTGCTGGCGGTGAGCGGCCTGGTCGTGGCGGTCCGGCGTCGGTGGCCGGTGGCGGTGTTCGCCATCACCGCGCTCGCCAGCCTGACGTACTACGGTCTCGACCTACCCGACGGACCCGGTTGGCTCGGGCTCTTCGTCGCCCTCTACACCCTCGCCGCGTACGGCGACGGGCGCCGGTCGTTGATGATGGCCGGAGTGGGGATCACGGTGCTGGCCGTCGACTGGCTGATCTGGGTGGTCGACCAGCCTCGCGCCGCCGTCGGGTGGGTGTTCTTCCGGATCGGCGCGTCGGTGATGAGCGCGGCCCTCGGCGAGTCGGTCCGGTCCCGGCGGGTCATCGCGGCCGAGGCGCAGGAGCGTGCCGAACGGGCCGAACGAACCCGTGAGGAGGAGGCGCGCGCGCGGGTCGACGCCGAACGGCTCCGGATCGCCCGCGAGGTCCACGACACCGTCGCGCACGCCATCGCGATCATCAACGTGCAGTCCGGGGTGACGGCGCACGTGCTCGACAAGAGGCCGGAACGGGCCCGCGAGGCGTTGCGGACCATCGAGCAGACAAGTGCTCGGGCCCTGCGGGAAATGCGCGCCATTCTCGGTGTGCTCCGGGACGACGACGACGGTCGGACGCCACATCCTGGCCTGGAGCAGATCGACGAACTCACCGCGAAGGCACGCGCCGCCGGACTGGACGTCACGCTCGACGCGACCTCACCCGAGACACCGTTGCCGAGCGCGGTGGGCAGTGCCGCCTACCGGATCCTGCAAGAGTCGATCACCAACGTGATCCGTCACGTCGGCCCGACCCGCGTGACGGTGCTGCTGACCCCGGGGGTCGACGTGTTGGAGATCCGGGTGACCGACGACGGCCGCGCCGGAACCACGAACTCCCCGAATCGGCCGTCCGGCAACGGCACCGTCCTCGATCGGCCGTCCGGCAACGGCACGGCGCATCCGTCCGGGGCCGGTCGGGGCATCGTGGGGATGCGCGAGCGCTGCCACCTGCTCGGCGGTGACCTCGACGCCAAGCCGACTCCGGCCGGCGGTTTCGAGGTCACGGCGCGGCTGCCGCTCGCACCGAACGGCGCGCGACTGTGACCATCTCATCCGACCCCCCGTCGACCACCGGACCGATCCGGGTGCTGCTCGCCGATGACGAAGGGCTGGTGCGCTCGGGGTTCAGGCTGCTGCTCGACGTCGAGGACGACGTCTCCGTCGTAGCCGAGGCCACAAACGGTGCCGAGGCCGTCGAGTGCGCCCGTGCGACCCGACCGGACGTCGTCCTCATGGACATCCGCATGCCGAAGCTGGACGGCATTCAGGCCACCGCCCAGATCACCGGGATGCCGGGGCTCCAGCACGTCCGGATTCTGATCCTCACGACGTACGACACGGACGCCCACGTTTTTGAAGCACTGCAGGCGGGTGCCAGCGGCTTCCTGCTCAAGGACGCCGGTCCGGCCGAGTTGCTGCACGCCATCCGGGTGATCGCGGCGGGAGAGGCCCTGCTCGCGCCGCGGATCACCCGACGCCTGATCGGCCAGTTCACCGCGCGGCGCACGGCCGCCAAGGTCGCCGAGGACCGGCTGGCAGTGCTCACCGACCGTGAGCGGGAGGTGCTCACCCTGGTGGGACGGGGGCTGAGCAACGACGAGATCGGCGCCGAGCTGTTCCTCAGTCCGGCCACCGCGCGCACCCATGTCAGTCACGCGATGGCGAAGCTGGGTGCGCGGGACCGCGCGCGGCTTGTCGTCATCGCGTACCAGACGGGTCTTGTCGGCCCCGATTCCTGACCAGTCCGGTTCAGGCGACTACCTGGACCGGCGTGCGGCTGATGTCCGCGGATCATCCGGCGCGGGAACTACCCGCCGCTCCCATCGCGACAAACGGGACGACACCGAAGCGAGGAGATCCGCCAATGGTGCCGCGCCCCTGGTCGGCGGTGGGATCCTGCTCGTCGCGATGATCGTCGGCGGGGTTGTCATCGTGCGACATCGCCGGGCGGCACGGCGGTGACCGGCACCTGGGTATACCCCCGGGGGTACGTGCTACGGTGGCCGAGGAGGTGGTCAAGATGAAGTTGCGCCCCGAGATGACCGGCGAGGCCCTGACCCGCCTGAAGCGTGCCCGGGGACAGCTCAACGCGGTCATCGAGATGATGGAGAACGGCGAGGACTGCCGGGATGCCTTGACCCAGCTCGCCGCGGTGTCCAAGGCGATCGACCGGGCAGGCTACAAAATCATTGCTTCCGGCATGCGGCACTGCTCGGCCGCTCGCGATCGTGGCGAGCAGCCGGAGATGACCGAGGCGGATCTGGAGAAGTTGTTCCTCGCTCTGGCGTGAGGCGCCACGCGTGAGGCGCCACGCGTGAGGCGCCAGCCCTGACATAGCGCTCCGTCGGCGTCGTCGCCGCCGGGGCGGGTAAGCCATGCCCGAGTTCGACAAAGGGTGACGACTGCCGGCCTTATACCCCCCCGGGTATATAGAAGGGAGTACAAGGATGAAGACGCAGATATCGGTCATCACCACCTCATCACTGGGTGACCGGAGCTACCTGGCGACGGACGGCCAGGTGGCTGTCGTTGTCGATCCGCAGCGGGACGTCGACCGGGTCGTGTACCTGGCGGGCGAGAAGGGTGTGCGGATCACCCATGTGGTGGAAACGCACGTCCACAACGACTACGTCTCGGGTGGCCTGGAACTGGCTCGGCTGACCGGTGCGGTGTACCTGGTCGCCGCCGACGACGAGGTGGGCTTCGACCGGTTGCCCGTCACCGACGGCGATGTGGTCGCGGTGTCCGACTCGCTCCGGCTGCGGGTGATCGGCACCCCCGGCCACACCTTCCACCACCTGTCGTACGCCCTGGACGAGGCCACCGACGGCGGCTGGTCCCCGGTGGGTGTCTTCACCGGCGGATCGCTGCTGTTCGGCACGACCGGCCGCACCGACCTCCTCGGTCAGCAGCACGCGCACACCCTGGCGCACCACCAGCACCAATCGGCGCGGAAGCTGGCCGACCTGCTGCCCGACGGCGCGGAGGTCTGGCCCACCCACGGCTTCGGCAGCTTCTGCTCGGCCAGCCAGGCCGATGCCCCGGAGTCCACAATCGGTCGGGAGAAGCAGGCCAACCCGGTCTTCCGGCTCGCCGCCGACCAGTTCGTCACCGAGACCCTCGCCGGTCTCGACGCCTACCCCGCCTACTACGCGCACATGGGCGTCGCCAACACGGCCGGCCCCGCCCCGGTGGACCTCAGCCCGGTCCGCCGCGCCAACGCCGAGGACCTGCGCCGCCGGATCGATGCCGGCGAGTGGGTGGTCGACCTGCGCCACCGCACGGCGTACGCCGCCTCGCACCTGGCCGGCACCGTCGGACTCGGTCTCGACGGGCCGATGTCCACCTGGCTCGGCTGGTTGATCGACTGGGGTGTCCCGATCACCCTCCTGGCGGAAACCCCGGAACAGGTCGCCGACGCCCAGCGGGAACTGGTGCGCATCGGCATCGACCGACCGGCAGCCCAGTCCACCGGCGCCCCCGACCAGTGGGCGACCCGCCCGGACGAGCTGCGGGAGATGGCCGTCGCCGACTTCCCCGCCCTCGCCGCGGCGCAGGCCGGGCACGTTCCCGGCGGCCTCCCCGAGCCGCAGGTCGTGCTCGACGTACGGATGACAAACGAGTGGACCGCGGGGCACATCGACGGCGCGGTGCACATCCCGCTCCCCGATCTGCCCAAGCGCCTTGCCGAGGTGCCGGCCGGGGCGGTCTGGGTGCACTGCGGCTCCGGCTACCGCGCCACCGCCGCCGCGTCGCTCCTGGCCAACGCCGGTCGCCAGGTCGTCCTGATCGACGACATGTTCGGCCAGGCCGAGCCGGCCGGCGTACGGATGTCCGCCGCCGTCTGAGCTTCGTCCCTCCACGAGCCACAGACACGAAGGAGACCCATGACCACGACGACCCCCTCGACCCTCGACGCGGCGACCCTGCGCGACCTGGTCGCCGCCGGGCGGGCACCCCGGCTGCTCGACGTCCGCACCCCCGGGGAGTTCGAGACCTTCCACATTCCCGGCTCGTACAACGTGCCGCTCGACCTGCTCAAGGAACACCGCGAGGAGCTGCGCCGGCAGCTCGACCAGGACGTCGTGCTGATCTGCCGCTCCGGCGCCCGCGCCGCGCAGGCCGAGCAGGCGCTCACCGGCGTCGGCCTGCCCAACGTGAAGGTGCTGGGCGGCGGAATCATGGCCTGGCAGGCGGCCAACGCGCCGATCAGCCAGGGCAAGCCCCGCTGGGACCTGGAACGCCAGGTCCGTCTGGTGGCCGGCTCCATCGTGCTGGCCAGCATCCTGGCCTCGGTCCTCGTGCCCGGCATGAAGTGGGTTGCCGGGTTCATCGGCGCCGGCCTCACCTTCGCCGCACTCACCAACACGTGTGCCATGGGCATGCTGCTCGGCAAACTTCCCTACAACCGGGGCGCCCGCTGCGACCTGGACACCATCGTCGGTCAGCTCCGTGCCGGGCCGTCGACGGGCGGTAGGGCGTGACAGGCAGCCTCGCGCTGACCGTCGGGCTGGCCGTGCTGATCGGGATCAGCCTCGGCCTGCTCGGCGGCGGCGGCTCCATTCTCGCCGTACCGCTGCTGGTCTACGTCGCCGACCTGCCGGCCAAGGAGGCCATCGCCACCTCGCTGCTCGTCGTCGGCGTCACCAGCGCGGTCGGCGTACTGCCGCACGCGCGGGCCGGGCGGATCCGGTGGCGTACGGGCCTGGTCTTCGGCTCGGCGGGCATGGCCGGCGCGTACGCCGGTGGCCGGCTGGCCGAGTTCATCCCGGCCGGCGTGCTGCTCACCGGGTTCGCACTGATGATGCTGGCCACCGCCGGCGCGATGATCCGTGGCCGGCGCGACACCCCGGGACGGGCCGCGCCGCACGAGCTGCCGGTCCTCCGCGTGATCCTCGACGGTGTCGTCGTCGGCCTGGTCACCGGTCTGGTCGGTGCCGGTGGCGGCTTTCTCGTGGTGCCGGCGCTGGCCCTGCTCGGCGGCCTGCCGATGCCGGTCGCCGTGGGCACCTCGCTTGTCGTCATCGCGATGAAGTCCTTCGCCGGCCTGGCCGGCTACCTGTCCAGCGTCAGCATCGACTGGGGTCTCGCCACCGCTGTGACGACCGCCGCCGTGGCCGGCAGCCTGGTCGGCGGCCGGCTGGCCGGCCGGATTCCCGAGAATGTGCTGCGTACGGCGTTCGGCTGGTTCGTCGTCGTGATGGGCAGCTTCGTGCTCGCGCGGCAACTGCCCGACGGGGTGCGCACCCACCCGTTGTCATGGGCCGTCCTCGGGTTGGCCGTGGCGGCGGCTATCGCGCTGACCGTCAGGCAGAGCCGCCGGCGACACGCCGACCGGGAGGTCGGCGCCGGCACCCGCCGCTGATCCGGGGACGGCAGGCGTCGTCACCGGTCCGCCCCCGGCCGGGTCGCCTCTGCGGGAGCCCGGTCGGCGGCCTTCGGCGTAGCCGGATCCGTGGCGACCGGCACGGCCCGGGCGGCTCGCCGCCGACGGACGAGCAGGACGCCGAGTGCAACGGCCATCACGGGAAGGAGGATCACCTCATCCGGAACGGAACCGAGCGTCCCGGTCACCCATTCCTGTGCGGTGCCCTCGACGTCGGTGAGACCCAGACCCCGGACAGCCCCGTCGTACCGTCGAAGGCCAGGAAGAACGCCCCGAGCGCGATGAACAACAGCCCGGAGATCAGGGAGGTGCTGTGCGCCTGGAACCGGCCGAGCACCAGCAGCCGACCGAGCAACCAGCGGCGCTGCCCAGGCGCCATCGATCCCACACCAGGGCGAGGCCGCACACCCGCCCGTCAGGGGCGCTCGCCAGCTGCGCATCTGCGATGTGGAACTGACCTCAGCTCCAGCAGACGCAAGGGTCCGGGCAGATGCCCTGACGCAATTGCGTACCGGTAGGGTGCCGGATGTGACGGTGTTTCGGATCGGCGAGGCCGCGGAGCTGCTCGGGGTGAGCACGGACACGGTGCGTCGCTGGGTGGACGCGGGTCGGCTGTCCGCCACCCGGGACGAGCCGGGCCATCGAGTGATCGACGGGGTCGAGTTGGCCAGGTTCGTCCGCGCGCACGCGGACGAACCGGACGGCCGGTCGGAGGAATCATCGGCCCGTAACCGCCTGCGGGGAATCGTGACAGCGGTGGCGAAGGACACGGTGATGGCCCAGGTGGACATCCAGGCCGGGCCGTTCCGGGTGGTCTCGCTGATGAGCCGGGAGGCGGTCGACGAATTGGATCTGCGGGTCGGGTCCGTCGCGGTCGCAGTGATCAAATCGACCACCGTGGTGGTGGAGCGCTCCGCCCCCGGCGCGGCCCACAGGACCCGGGCCGGTGCGTGACAGTGGGCCGGCGCGCGAGGTCGGCGCGCGACCTGAGGGAGGACAGGTGGGCGCAGCGTTCGTTCGCACCACGGTGGCCGGGTTGACGGCCCTGGCCATGGCTGGGCTGGCCGGCTGCGGCGACGGGCGGGACACCGCGGGCCCTCCGCGGGGCGCGACCTCGGCCGCGACCGGGACCGTCACGGTCTTCGCCGCGGCCTCACTTACCGAGTCGTTCACGCGCATCGGCAAAGACTTCGAGGCGGCAAACCCGGGCGTGACCGTGAGGTTCAACTTCGCCGGCAGCTCCGCGCTGGCCACCCAGATCACCCAGGGTGCTCCGGCGGACCTGTTCGCCTCGGCTGCGCCGAAGAACATGCGGACGGTCGTCGACGCCGGTGAGGGCGACGGCAGTCCCGCGACGTTCGTGAAGAACCAGTTGGTCATCGCCGTACCAAAGAGCAATCCGAAGGGCATCGCGGCCCTCCCGGACCTGGCCAGGCCTGGGACGAAGGTCGCTCTCTGCGTCGAGCAGGTGCCCTGCGGTGCGGCGGCGGTCACGGCGTTGGCCACCGCGCAGGTGCCGATCACCCCGGTCACGCTGGAGCAGGACGTGAAGGCCGCGCTGTCGAAGGTGAAGCTTGGTGAGGTCGACGCCGCCCTGGTGTACCGCACCGACGCTCAGGCGGCACCCGACGACGTTATCGGAGTGGAGTTCGCCGAATCGTCGAGCGCCGTCAACGAATATCCGATCATTGTGCTGAAGAACGCCCCGAACCGGCCCGGCGCGCGGGCGTTCGTCGCCCACGTTCGGTCCGACCAGGGCATGGCGGTACTGACCGGCGCCGGATTCCAGGCCCCATAACGTCGTGACGCGCATCGGCGAGCTGGATCAGGCGGGACGGCCCGGGATGACCGGGCCGGCGCGCCGCCGGCGTACCCAGGGCGTCCCGGCGGTCCTGCTCGTGCCCGCCCTGCTGGGCCTGCTGTTCCTGGTGCTGCCGCTGGCCGGTCTGGTGATCCGCGTCCCGTGGACCACCATGCCGCAACGGCTCACCGAACCGGGTGCGCTGACCGCGCTGCGGCTGTCGCTGCAGACCGCCACCGCCGCCACCGGCGTGTGCCTGCTGCTGGGCGTGCCGTTGGCGTGGCTGCTGGCGCGGGTGGAGTTCCCCGGCCGGCGGCTGATCCGCGCGCTGGTCACCGTCCCGCTCGTGCTGCCCCCGGTGGTCGGCGGCGTGGCGCTGCTGCTGGTGTTCGGACGCCGGGGTCTGCTCGGCGAGTGGCTGGACACCACGTTCGGCTTCACCCTGCCGTTCACAATCGCCGGCGTGGTCGTCGCC
This sequence comes from Plantactinospora sp. GCM10030261, assembly GCF_042666615.1. Lineage (NCBI taxonomy): Bacteria > Bacillati > Actinomycetota > Actinomycetes > Micromonosporales > Micromonosporaceae > Plantactinospora > Plantactinospora sp. GCM10030261. The sequence goes on along the minus strand of NZ_JBHTDD010000022.1, from coordinate 2,777 downwards.
GAGGCGTTCGTCGCGATGCCCTTCCTGGTCATCGCCGTCGAGGGCGCGTTGCGCGGCGCCGACACCCGGTACGAGGAGGCCGCCGCCACCCTGGGGGCGGGACGCTGGACCACGTTCACCCACGTCACGCTGCCGCTGGTCGCGCCCGGCATCGCCGCGGGAGCGGTGCTGTGCTGGGCACGGGCGTTGGGCGAGTTCGGTGCCACCATCACCTTCGCCGGCAACTATCCCGGCATCACCCAGACCATGCCGCTGGCGGTCTACCAGACCATCGAAGGAGGAGACCTGGACGGCGCCGTCGTGCTCAGCCTGGTCCTGCTCACCGTGTCGGTGGCCATCCTGGCCGGGCTGCGCGACAAGTGGATCACCAGCGCATGATCGCCGTTCGGCCCGAACCCGTGCCCGATCCGGTCGTCGACGCCCACCTGACCGTGGACCGCGGCGCCTTCCGCCTGGACCTGCCGCTTCGCCTGAACGCCGGCGAGGTGGTCGCGCTGCTCGGTCCCAACGGTGCCGGCAAGACCACCGCCCTGCGTGCCCTCGCCGGCCTGCAACCACTGACCGCAGGCCACATCACCCTCGCCGGTCAGCACGTCGACCGGCCCGAGCATCGCGTGTGGACACCCGCGGAACGCCGTCCCCTCGGCGTGGTCTTCCAGGACTACCTACTGTTCCCGCACCTGACCGCCCTGGACAACGTCGCTTTCGGCCTTCGCCGGCACGGGACCGACCGGCGCACCGCCCGCAGGCAGGCCGCCGACTGGCTGACCAGGGTCGGCCTCGCCGAGCACGCCCACCGTAAACCCCGGCAGTTGTCCGGCGGGCAGGCCCAACGAGTCGCCCTCGCCCGGGCCCTGGCCGTGCGGCCGGCGCTGCTGCTGCTCGACGAGCCGCTCGCCGCGCTGGATGCCCGCACCCGGTTGGACACCCGCGCCGAACTACACCGCCACCTCGCCGCTCATTCCGGCGCCACCCTGCTGGTCACCCACGATCCACTCGATGCCCTGGTGCTGGCCGACCGGCTCGTCATCGTCGAGGACGGTCGCGTCGTCCAGGAGGGCGACGCGGCAACGATCACCGCCCAACCCCGTACCGACTATGTCGCCCGGCTCGTGGGGCTCAACCTGTACCGCGGCGGCGCCGACGGGCATGTGGTCCGCCTCGGCGACGGGTTCACCCTCACCGTCGCGGACGCCCTGCACGGCGACGCGTTCGTCGCCTTCCCTCCCGCGGCCGTCGCGCTGCACCCGGATCGACCCGACGGCAGCCCCCGCAACACGTGGTCGGCCGTCATCACGGGCCTGCAACGCCACGGTGACAACCTTCGAGTCCAACTGGACGGCCCGATCGCCGTCGCCGCCGACATCACTCCGGCCGCCGCCGCACACCTCCAACTGTCGCCCGGTCAACCGGTGTGGGTCGCGGTCAAGGCCGCCGAGACCCGTGCCTATCCCGCCTCGGCCGACCGGAGCGTCGATCCGACATGCGACGCGCGCACCTGTGGCGGGTGAGGCGCAGGCGGAACGTCCCGGGTGGCGGCTGGACGTGTGGGAGCTGCGGCCGCCACCGGGCTCCAGCCTTCCGCGCTTGGTTGATCGAAGATTACGACTTGACGAACGGCATGTTATCGCTCACAGTCGATGGGCAAGGACGGCGACGGCCATGGCTCTCCGGGCAGTCCGGCCTCGTCGGATCTTGGATTGGACGTTCGCCTGGGCATGCGGACGCCTTGTTAGCGCTAACTTTTGTTGACGCATGCACCCCCAGCTATGCGTCGCGGTGCGCCCATCATCGGGCAGACCGTTCGGCTCTTGGTCACTGGAGGAGGATCATGTCTGCCTTTGGTAGGTCCCCATCGACCGCACCCCCGTCACGGCAGCGCAGGTGGTTGCCGCGGGTCGTCGCCGCCGGCGTGACGGCGGTGCTGGCGGGTGGCGTCGCCACGGCGGTGCTGTCGACGCCCGCGGCGGCGGCGACGGTCGATCCCACCGCCTGGTACGTGCTACTCAACCGCAACAGCGGCAAGGCGCTGGACGTCTACAACCTGGCAACCAACGACGGCGCCCGGATCACCCAGTGGACCCGCAACAACGGCAACCAGCAGCAGTGGCAGTTCGTCGACTCCGGCGGTGGCTACTACCGGCTCAAGTCTCGACTGTCCGGCAAGGTCCTCGACGTCTACAACTGGTCGACCGCCAACGGCGCCGCCATCGTGCAATGGAGCGACCACAACGGGGCGAACCAGCAGTTCCGGTTGGCCGACTCCGACGGCGGCCACGTCCGCCTGATCAACCGCAACAGCAACAAGGTGATGGAGGTACAGGGCGCATCGACAGCCGATGGCGGCAACATCGTGCAGTACGACGACTGGAACGGCGCCAACCAGCAATGGCAACTGGTCCGCGTCGATGGCGGCGGCGGCCCCACCGACCCCCCGCCGCCCGGCACCTGCAACCTTCCGTCGTCGTACCGCTGGTCGTCGACCGGCGTGCTGGCGAACCCGGCCCCTGGGTGGGTCTCGCTCAAGGACTTCACGCACGCCCCCTACAACGGCAGGCAACTCGTCTACGCCACGACGCACGACACGGGGACGTCGTGGGGCTCGATGAACTTCGGCCTCTTCACGAACTGGTCCGACATGGCCTCGGCCAGCCAGAACCGGATGCCGTTCTCCGCCGTCGCACCGTCGCTGTTCTACTTCGCCCCGCGCAACATCTGGGTGCTCGCCTACCAGTGGGGCGGACCGGCCTTCTCCTACCGGACCTCAACCGACCCGA
>NZ_JBHTDD010000021.1:0-125788 GCF_042666615.1 Plantactinospora sp. GCM10030261 | reverse complement strand
GGGGCATTACGGTGGGACATGAGGACCTCCCTGAGTCAGGTGCGGCTGTTGTGGTAGCTCCACACCTACTCGGGAGGTCCTCACCATTTCAAGATCCCAGCCGTGTCACCAACGTCCATGGGCAGTACACCTTAGATCGACGTTGCGGGGGCGGGGGGCGGGGCGGGGAGGGAGGGGGTCAGCTGCGGACTGGGACGACGAGCGGGCCGTGGTCGCCGGGGATGATCCGCACCCGGGCCCGGTAGTGCCGTTCGAGTAGTTCCGCGGTGAGCACCTCGGGTGGCGGCCCGACCGCCACCACCCGTCCGTCGGCCAGCAGCACCAGCCGGTCCGCGTACTCACCGGCGACCGTGAGATCGTGCATCGTCGCCAGCACCGTCAGCCCGTGCTCCCGGCGCAGCCGGTCGACCAGGTCCAGCACCTCCTGCTGGTGACCGATGTCGAGGGCGCTGGTCGGCTCGTCGAGCAGCAGCAGCGGGGCACCCTGGGCCAGCGCCCGGGCGAGGAAGACCCGCTGCCGCTCGCCGCCGGAGAGGGTTACCAGCGGCCGGTCGGCGAAGGCGGCCAAGTCCAGCTGTTCCAGCACGTCGTGCACGACGGCGAGGTCCGCGGCCGACTCCCGCCCCAGCGCCGGGATGTACGGCGTGCGCCCGAGCAGCACGTAGTCGAGGACCGCCATGCCGGGCGGCACCACCGGGGACTGCGCAACCGTGGCGACAACCCGGGCCCGGTCCCGTCGGCGCAGCGCGCCACCCGCCGTCCCGAGGAGGCGGATGTGACCGCTCGCCGGCAGCAGGCCGTTGACCGCGCGCAACAGGGTCGACTTGCCGGCGCCGTTCGGGCCGATGACGGTGACCCATTCGCCCGGGAACACCGTCAGTGACACATCGTCGAGGATCGGCGCGCCGTCCAGCGTGACGGACAGCCCGACCACCTCGACCGCGGGCGCCGAGTCCGTGGTACCCGAGTCCGTGGACGCCGAGTCCGCGGGCGCCGAGTCCATGGTCATTCGACCGTCCTCCGGCTGCCGCGCAGCACCAGGACGAAGAAGGGCGCGCCGACCAGGGCGGTAACCACGCCGATCGGGATCTCGGTAGGTGCCGCCACGGTCCGCGCGGCCACGTCGGTCAAGGTCAGGAACGCGCCGCCGAACAGCATCGACAGCGGCAGCACCACCCGGTACGAGGCGCCGAAGAGCAGCCGTACGACGTGCGGGACGACGACGCCGACAAACCCGATCAAGCCGCTCACTGAGACGGCCGCGGCGGTACCCAGCGAGGCGGCGGCGATCAGCAGGTACCGGGAACGCTGGGGGTGCAGGCCCAACCCAGCCGCCTCCTCGTCGCCGACTGACAGGACGTCCAGTTCTCTCCGGTGCAGCAGCACGACGACCGCGGTGAGCACCGTGTAGGGCAGCATGATCTGCACGTCGTGCCAGCCGGCGGTGGCCAGCCGGCCGGTCAGCCAGGCGTACACCTCGCGGATGGTCTCGGCGTTACGTTGCAGCAGGTAGGTCTGCCCGGCAGCGCAGAACGCCGATACCGCCACACCGGCCAGGATCAGGGTGGCGGGCGACCGCCGGTTACGCCCGTTGGTCCCACCCAGCAGGTACGTCAACAGCACCGAACCGAGGGCACCCGCGAAGGCCGCGACCGGCACCGTCACCGGCAGGTTCGCGGTCACGTCCCCCGGCCCCGGCCGGAAGGCGATCACAGCGGTCACCGCGAATCCCGCACCGGCGGCAACCCCCAGCAGGTACGGCTCGGCGAGCGGGTTGCGGAAGACGCCCTGGTACGCCCCGCCGGCCAGCGCCAGCATGGCCCCGACGAGCATGGCCAGCACCACGCGGGGCAACCGGAGTTCGGTGACGATGGCGGCTTCCTGCGCCGACAGCCCACTCTCCAACCGGATCCCGGGCAGCGCGTTCAGCACCTCCAGGGCGACCGGGCCGGGCGGCAGTCGTACCGGACCGAGGGCGACCCCGACGACCATTGCCGCGCCGATCGCGATCACCCCGACCAGCACGGTCCATGGTCGCAACCGGGCGGGTCGAGGCGGCCGGACCGAAGCGCGGCGTCGCGGACCGCCGGTCAGGGCGGCACCGTCACGGCGTCGCGGGCCGGCGATCAGGCCGGCACCTTGGCGACGGCGTCCGCGATCACCCGGACAAGGTCGACGGTGCGCGGACCCCACCGGGAGGCGATGTCGTCGTCGAGCGCCACCACCTGGTTCCGGGTGACGGCCGGGATGGTGGCCCAGCCGGCCCGCTCCTTGACGGTTGCCGCGCTCTGCTGGCAGCACTTGGTGTCGGCCAGGAAGATGACGTCGGGCGCGGCGCCGATGATCGCCTCGGCGGAGAGCTGCGGGTAACCGCCCGCCGCGCCATCCGCGTCGGCCGGGTCCGCGACGTTTGTCATCCCGAACAGGGTGAGCAGTGAGCCGACGAAGGTCTTGCTGGTGACCGAGTAGAGGTTGGTGTCCAGCTCCCAGTAGTACTTCAGCGGCGTGGACCGCCGGGGGATCTCGGCGGTCAGCTTGGCGATGTCCGCCTTCATCCGCTCGACAACGTCGGTGGCCTCGTCGCCGTGCCCGGTCAGCGTGCCCAGCTCGGTGAGCTGGCGGTAGGTGTCGTCGATGGTGGTGGCCGCCGGTGCCAGGTAAACCGGGATCTTGAGTTTGGTGAGCGAGTCGACAAGCTTGTTCATGTCATCCGAGATGACCACCAGGTCGGGCGTCTTCCCGGCGATCGCCTCGGCGTTCGGCTGGTACGCCGACAGTTCGGTCTTGGGCGCCTCGGGCGGATAGTTCGACGTGCTGTCCACCGCCGTCACCTGGTTGCCCGCTCCGATGGCGAACAGCATCTCGGTGGCGGTGGCCGACAGCGACACGATCTTCCTGGGCTGCTCGGCGAGGGTGAGGTCGCCGACCGTCACCGGATAGTCCGGCCCGGCGCCGCTCGGGGCGACGGCTGGCTCGTCGGCGGTTCCGCCGCAACCGCCGAGGGCGATGGCCGCCGTGCTCAGTACGGCGACGAGGAGCGAGGTAGGTCTGCGCATGGGTCCTCCTGTCGGTCGAGGATCTGGTGCATCGCCGACAGGGCCGCCCGGTGCCCGTCCGCGAGGCGCCCTTCCTCGAAGGCGCTGGTTCGCGACCGCTCGCAGGCGACCTGGCTCATCCCGTCCGGGGCCGGGTTCGGCTTGGACGGACATCACAGTTGCGGGACAGCGCCGGTTTCGCACCGGCTTCGCTGCGGGGCGGTCGTAGGAACGGTAGCGCACCGTCGGCGAGGAGTCCCCGGGCCGGTGGGCCGGTGGGCCGGTGGGCCAGTGGGCCGGGGCTCCGGCGGTCCGGCGGTCCGGCATTAATCTTCCAACACATTGACACTGGCGAAATTTAGTTGCGAGCGGAATAGTGGGGACAACCACCAGAACACCCACGCGGAGGCTGCCATGGGCACCGGACGCCTACCCACTGTCACCGTCGCCGGCCTGCTCATCCTCGGCCTGGTCGGCACCGCGACACCCGCGCTCGCGGCCGATCCGCCGGTGTCGCACGATGAACAGATCACATATCAGGACTGGACCCGCTACCGCGACTGGCGCGACGGCACCCATCGGGGGACCATCGCGCTCCCCGGCCTGCGGGGCGGCGTCACCATGCTGTGGCCCGCGGGGACGGCCGACTACCCGGATCCGCACACTGGGACCACGAAGACCTGGGAGTACGCGACCTGGACCTCCCCCGTCCGGCAGGTCGGGTTCGACGCCACCGAACTCGTCGCGTCATGGAACGCCCAGACGCCGCCCGGGACCTGGATCCAGGTGGAACTGCGGGGCAGCTACACCACGGGCGACAAGACGCCCTGGTACGTCATGGGCCGGTGGGCGTCCGGGGACGCCGACATCCGTCGTACCAGCGTGGATGGCCAAGGCGACGAGCACTCCTCGATCTGGACCGACACCTTCTCCATCGACGACGCCTCGGCCGGGGTGCTGCTGTCGGCGTACCAGTTCCGGTTGACCCTCTACCGCGCACCCGGACAGTGGCGCTCACCCCGGGTCACCATGCTCGGCGCGATGAGTTCCGCGGTACCCGACCGGTTCACCGTGCCGCCCAGCCCCGGCGGCATCGCGTGGGGCACCGAACTGGCCGTGCCGCGCTACTCGCAGAACGTCCACAAGGGTCACTACCCGGAGTACGACGGCGGTGGCGAGGCGTGGTGCTCGCCCACCTCCACCGAGATGGTGGTCGAATACTGGGGGCGCCGGCCGTCCGCCGAGGACACCTCCTGGGTCAACCCGGACTACCCGGATCCGACCGTCAACCACGCCGCCCGGATGGTCTACGACTACCAGTACGAGGGCGCCGGCAACTGGCCGTTCAACACCGCGTACGCCGCCACCTTCCCCGGCCTGGAGGCCAGGGTCACCCGGTTGCACTCGCTCGACGAACTGGAACGCTTCATCGCCGCCGGCATCCCCGTGGTGACCAGCCAGTCATTCCTCGCCAGCGAACTGGACGGGGCCAACTACGGCACGTCGGGTCACCTCTTCGTGGTGGTCGGCTTCACCGCCGAGGGCGACGTGGTGGTAAACGATCCGGCGTCATCGTCAAACGACGCCGTCCGCAACGTCTATCCGCGGGCCCAGTTCGAGCAGATCTGGCTGCGTACCAAGCGGCACCGGGCGGACGGCTCGGTGGCGAGCGGCACCGGCGGCATCGCGTACCTGATCAAGCCGGTGACCCGCCCCTGGCCGCACGTCCCCGGCTCGACCAACTGGTGACCCAGGTGGCTCGCGTCATCCGGAGAGCCTCCGGGTGGCGCGGGCCGCGTTACCGCAAGGGGCCCCGGGGCCGCGTCACCGCGAGGAGTCAGGGGCCGGCGGGCCGTCGTTCGCCGGCCGGTCGGCGCCCGCGTCGTCACCCGCGAGCGCGGCACGCAGCCGCTCCTTCTCGTCCCGGCGCCGCTGCGCCGCGGCGGCGATCTGGTGCGCCATCTCGTCCCGCCACTTCCGCAGCAGGATGAACGACAGCGCCGCCGAGAACGCCAGAGCCAACATCAGCTTGACGAAGATGTTGAGGTCCACCGGCCAGAGCGCCAGCACCGACGCCACGAACAGGCCGATCCGACCCAACGTGTACTTCACCGCTGGACTCATGCTCACTCCGCTCAACCCGTCCGGTGGCTGAGCCACCGGACACCGACAAACCACACCACCGCGTACACCACGGTGAACGTCACCGCCGCCAGACCGCCCGAGAAGAGCGGCGGCAGGCCACTGACCACCGACGCGACAAGCAGCCCCGCCGGGATCGCGGCCAGCGCTCCCGCCAGCGCTGCGACCACCCGTGCCGCGCCGTACTCCCAGGTACGGAAGTCGTCGAGGAACATCCACGCCGGCAGTACCGCCGCGATCCAGCCGTTGGCGCCGCCGAACCGGGCACTTCCGAAGGCGGCGACCACCAGATCGAACAGCGCCAGGGCCAGCAGCCCGAGCACCGCGCCGGCCAGGCCGATTCCGACCAGATCGGGCAGGTGGGCGATCCGGCCGGCGTCGTCGCGCCGGGGAAAGGCGCCGCGTTGGTCAGCCATGACGAACCGAGGGTACGGGAGCCGGGATCACCTGGTCGGCCTCAGGCCCACACCCGCTGCGGGACGGAGCGGCGCTCCGCCAGCGATGGCGGCGCGTCGTACTCGCGGACCACCTGGTGGTGGGCGTCCCGCTCGACCGGCCGGAACCCGGCGTCGCCGATCAGTGTGACCAGGTCCGCACGGCTTGCCTCGGCGTCCCGCTCGCCGGCGGTGCCGTCATCGGCGACACCCGCGAGGTCGTCGACGCCGAAGTTCATCGCGAGCTGCGCCAGTGACGGCCCGTCACTGGCCAGGTCGCAGGTCAGTCGCGGCACGTTGTCCAGCAGCAGGCGAGCCACCGCGAAGGTGGCCAGCGCCTCGGCGGGCGACACGACCGACGGTTCCCGCCGGCCCAGGAAGGAGACGAATCCATCCGTCTCGTCCTGCGTCTCGCGAATCCGGAGCAGTTGGTCCACCCGTTGCTCGCGGGTCTCGCCAAGGCCGTACCGCAGGACCGCCACCGTGTCACCGTCGAACGCGCCGGCGTCCTCGGGACCGACCCGGCTCAGGACGGTGAAGGTGACCCGGTCGGGCGTCGAGCGGCGGTGCTGGGCGAGCCGACCCAGCCACACCAGGTCGCCGCAGCCGTACAGCGCGATCCCGTCGGCGCGGTCCAGCCGCTGTCCGCCGTACACCTTCTGCTCGATCTCGCGCCTGTCTCCGGCGTCCATCCGTCGCACTCCTTCACCCGCGTTCGGATCGAGGGTACGCGGACGGTGCAGGTCACGGCCGGGTGGCCGGCCGGCGTCCGGAATCGGTCACCCGATTCCCAGTATGTCGTTACCCGATGCCCCAGTGACACGCGCGACATATTCAGGTAAGACAAAGTGGGGCCGACGCGCACACCGGGTGTCGGGCCCTGACCGCGTGATCAACGCGGGTCGGCGGGAACGATCCATGGGAGCGGTATGACCAGCAGCGATTACGGCCGGCGGCAGCGACTCCGGGAGGCGATCCGTCCGCTGCTCCGGCCGATGGTCTGGTCGTCGTTGCTCCGGCCGATGGTCTGGTCGTCGATGCTCGCTGCCGCGGCCGTCGTCGCCTTTGTGGTCCCGGCGAACGCCGCCCCGGCTGGACCCGACCGGGTCCCTGACTCTGGAGCCCGCCCCCAGTACGTCGGCTCGCTCACCCTGCCCGGTGCCGTCCCAGCCGGCCAGTCGACGGCCCGGCCGCCGTCGACGAGTGCCCTGAACGGCCCGCTGGCGATCCAGGTGCTGGCCATGGAGACCGAGGTCGCCACCCTCGGCGAGCAACTGCTCCAGCTCCGCCAGGACCGGGACACGACGGTTGCCGAGCGGAGCCAGGTGGCGAACGAATTGGCGGAGGCGACCGCCGCGCTCGACCGGGCGAAGGTGTCGGCCGACAAGGCCGCCGGCAACGCACTCAAGGAGGCGGCGGCCCTGCCGCCCGGCGCGTTCGGCTCGGACCTGCACGGCCTCGGCGCGCTCAGCCGGACCAGGGAGGGCCGGCAGGGGGACGACACGGTCACCGGAGTGACCGCCGACGTCATCCGGGCCAAGCAGCAACTGGCAGACGCGCAGGCCCGGCTCGCCGAGGCCGACGGCAGGATGGGCCGCGCGAACGCGGCGTTCACCAGCGCCGAGGGCACGTTCCGGCAGCGCGAAGCGGCCCTGGTGAGGCTGCGTACCCAGAACGCCGAGCAGCTGGCGCTGATCGAGCAGCAACGGGAGGCCGCCGAGCAGCAACTGGGCGCCGGCATTGTCGACGGCGCCGGGATCGCCGGCCTGACCGCCGACCCACGGGCCCTGCGTGCGGTTCAATTCGCGCTCGCCCAGCGCGGTGACCCGTACGTCTGGGCAGCCGAGGGCCCCAACGCGTACGACTGCTCCGGGCTGATGTGGGCGGCATACCGGTCTGTCGGCTACCAGCTCCCCCGGGTGTCCCGGGACCAGTACTACGCCACCCGGGCCCGCACCGTGGACCGCAACTCGTTGCTCCCCGGCGACCTGATCTTCTTCGCGTCCGACAGCCGGAACTGGCGGAGCATCCACCACGTGGGCATGTACATCGGCGGGGGCAAGATGGTGCAGGCTCCCCGCAGCGGTGACGTGGTAAAGGTGTCGACCGTGTGGTGGTCCCGCTTCTACGCGGCCACCCGCGTCTTCGGGGCGGTGCCGGGTCCGACGAACCCGCAACCCACGCCACCGAAGCCCCCGGCCAACCCGCCGCCCAGCTCGCCGCCGCCGACTTCACCGCCGCCGCCCAGCTCGCCACCGCCCAGCTCGCCGCCGCCCAGCTCGCCACCGCCCAGCTCGCCACCGCCCAGCTCGCCGCCGCCCAGCTCGCCGCCGCCCTCATCGGATCCGCCGTCCCCAGCACCGAGTGAATCGTCAGCCGCCCCGACCGCGAGCGTTGAGGCGTCGGACAGTGCCGCGCCGACCGCGAGCACCGAACAGTCGAACAGTGCCGCCCCAACCGGTTCGGCCACCGGTTCGCCGGAGTCTGATAGCTGATCCGCCGGTCGGTCACCCATCGCCCAGCGCGTGCGCGCCGGTGTCAGGATGTGGCACGGTAAACGCGAGGGCGAGGGGGTCCGGCTCCGCCGGTCGGGGTACGGGTGCGGGAGGCAGCAATGGGCGAGCAGCAGGTTTCACCGCCGGGTCCGGCCGAGAACGTGGATCCGGCGCAGTCGCGTCCCGCTAACGCGGACACGGAGGCCGGGACCGACATCGACGCGGAGGCCGAGACCCCCGAGGCGGACGCGAAGATCAAGGCGGAGGCCGAAGCCAAGGCCAAGGCCGACCCGAACGCGGACACGGACACGAACGCGGACACGGACACGGACCCGAACGCGGACACGGACACGGACACGAACGCGGACACAGACACGGACACGAACGCGAAGTCCGGCGCGGACACGGGGGCCGGGACCGACACGGACGCGGAAGCCGAGGCGCCGGCGGAGGCTGCTCCCGATGTGGCGACCGATGCTCCCGACTCCGGACCTGACCCGGGTGCTTCCCCGGACGTCGCCCCCGGCGCCGAGTCAGCTTCTCCGGTCGGCGACTCCGCGTCCGACGAGCCCGGCAAGGCTCCAGCCGGGGCGCCCGCCCCCGCTGGCGTCGCTCGCGGTCAAGCCGGCGTCGCGGCCGGCGTCCGGGCGGTCGGCGAGGCACCACCGAAGGCCGCGCAGCGAGCCGGTACGACGTACCGGGCCGGCACCGACGGACGTACCCCGACGGCCACCTCGGCAGCCGAATCCGTGGTCGACAAGCCGGTGGCGTTGACCGGGCCGACCACGGCCACCCCGACCATCGGGCGTGCGACCGTCCCTCGGCCACCGGCTGAGTCGGACAAGCCGGCGATCAAGGGGTTCGCGTCGCCGGGACCGGCGTCGCCCGGAGGGAACCTCCAAGTCAATGGGGCGGAAGCCGACGCGCCGGAAACCGGTCCACCAGTCTCCGACGCACCGTCCGTCGACCCGTCAGCAACAGCCTCGTCAGGCTCGGCGGCAGACCCAGCGGCGGAAGACCCACCGGCGGTAATCAACCCAGCGGCCGAAGACGCGCCAGCGGTGACCGACCCACCGGCGGCCGAAACGACACCCGAGGTCGGCTCCCCCAGGAAGCCGACACAGCCGGGCCAGGCAACGAACGGCCAGGCGACGGTCGCGGCTGGCGTGGTCCGGGCGAGTGCCGGCGTACCGGCGCGGCAGCGGATCTCGCTGCCCGAGGGCGACGCGGTGCCGACCCCGGGTGCTCCCACTGTCTACGGAAGGGCAGCCGGGGACGACCACGACAAGCGGCCGGACACTGAAAAACCGGCCGATCCGCCGGCCCCCGCCGAACCTCCACACCCGCCGGAGCCGCCCCGGCCGCCAGAGCCGGCTGAGCCACCGAGCCCACCCGAACCCGATCCGAGCCCTGAACCGGAGCCCATCCCCGAGCCGGAGCCGACCCCCGAGCCCGAGCCGCCGGCACCACCAACGCCGGCACCACCGACCCCGGTCCCCGCTCCCGTGCCGCATCGGCCGACCCCCGGCCCCGTGCCACCGGAGCCGACACCACCAGGCCCCGTGCCACCGGAGCCGACGCCCCCCGGTCCGCCACCACCGGGCCCCATCCCGCCGGGACCGACTCCCCCCGGTCCGGTGCCACCGGGTCCGCTGCCCGGCCCCATCCCGCCGGGTCCGGCACCCGTGCCGCCTGGACCCACGCCGCCTGGTCCCTTGCCGGACCCGATTCCGGTGCCGCCGACGCCGCCCGCACCCGGTCCGGTACCACCCGGCCCGGTACCGCCGACGCCCTTCCCCCCGATGCCCCCCGCTCCACCACCGCCAGGTCCGACGCCAGTGCCGCCCTTTCCGCCGCCACCGGCCGTACGGGCTCCGGCGGCCACGGCCATACGAGAGTCGGAGCGGCCGCGGAAGGCCATCCCCGTCCCCCGCAAGAGCCCGGAGAACGGTCCCGGCGAGGTCGGCCCGGCCCAGGCCACTCCCGTTCCAGGCGACCCGGACCGGCGGAGCCCCCGCGAAGCCGTGGCGGCGGCTCCAGCCGAACCCGCCGACGCCGACGTCACCCAGGTGCAGCCCGCCGGGGCCGGCCGGGGAACCGTCTACGGGGGGTACGGCCTTTCCGAGGTGGGCCAGCGGACCGTTCCGGTGTTCCCCTCCTCGGCCGAAACCTCGGGCTCGTTGACCGGTCACATCCTGGCGCAGGGCTGGGCCGACGCGCCGTCGTCGGGCGGCGGTACGGCCAAGGTGGTTATCGCCCTGGCCATCGCCCTCGGTCTGCTGGTGCTGGTCGGGCTCGCGGTGGCGCTCATCGCCGGAGACGCGATAAACAGCCTGTTCACCGGGGTCTTCGGCAGCTGACGCCCCGGGTTCGCCCGATCCGGTGCGGCGGGCGGGCGAGGTGAGCCTGCCCACTAGCGGGCCACATCACGGTGCCGTCGCGGTCGGTTCGCCGTACACTCGTATCCGATCATTGACCTGGCACGCCCCGACGCGTGCCCATGGGCGATCTTGCGGGCGATTCAGCGGCGGCATCCGAGCCGCGGCGGGCCATCGCGAAGATGCGCCCCGCCTGAGAGGTACTTCTTGACGTCCTTCGCTGATCCCAGCACGTTCCCGTCCGTCTTCGACAGCCAGACCGACAGCCCGGAGATCACCGCGGTGATCCCGGCCGACGCCGCGCCTGTCGACTTCGCCGACCTCGGCCTGCCCGACCAGCTCGTCCGCGCGCTGCGCCGGGAGGGCATCACCACGCCGTTCGAGATCCAGGCCGCGACCGTCCCCGATGCGCTCGCCGGCCGGGATGTGCTCGGCCGGGGCCAGACCGGTTCCGGCAAGACCCTGGCCTTCGGCCTGCCCCTGCTGGCCCGGGTGGCGGCGAGCGGCCGGGCCCGCCCGACGTACCCCCGGGCGTTGGTTCTCGTCCCCACCCGTGAGCTTGCCATGCAGGTCAACGACGCGTTGCTGCCGTTGGGCAAGGCGATGGGCGTCTTCGTCAAGACCGCCGTCGGTGGGGTGCCGTACGACCGGCAGATGGACGCCCTGCGCCGCGGCGTGGAGGTCATCGTCGCGACCCCCGGCCGGCTCGGTGACCTGATCGCGCGCGGGGTCTGCAAGCTCGACGAGATCGAGATCACCGTTCTCGACGAGGCGGACCAGATGGCCGACATGGGCTTCCTGCCCGAGGTCACCGAACTGCTCGCCAAGACACCCGCCGACGCCCAGCGACTGCTCTTTTCGGCCACCCTGGACGGTGACGTGGACGCGCTGGTCAAGCGGTTCATGACCGATCCGGTCACGCACTCCACCGCGCCGGCCACCGCCGCCGTCTCCACCATGGACCATCACCTGCTGCTGATCCCGCCGCACGACAAGTTCGCGGTGACCGCATCGATCGCCGCCCGGGACGGCCGGACGATGATCTTCGCCCGCACCCAACTGGGTGTCGACCGGCTGGTCAGCCAGCTCGCCGAGGTCGGGGTCCGGGCCGGTGCGTTGCACGGCGGCAAAACCCAGCGGGTACGCACCCGCACGCTTGCCGAATTCCGGGAGGGCCGGACCAAGGTCCTGGTTGCCACCGACGTGGCGGCCCGTGGCATTCACGTCGACGGGGTCACCCTGGTGGTGCATGTCGACCCACCCAAGGACTCGAAGGACTACCTGCACCGGGCCGGGCGGACCGCACGGGCTGGCGAGTCGGGCGCGGTCGCGACGCTGGTGCTGCCGAAGCAGCGCCGCTCGACGCTGGCCATGATGGAGAAGGCGGGCGTCGAGCCCGCCCAGGCCCGGGTCCGGGCCGGAGACCAGGCGTTGGCCGACCTGACCGGCGCCCGGCAGCCCACCGGTGTCCCGGTGGTTGACGAGCCACCGGCACCCCGGCGCAACGACCGTCCGCGCGGCGACCGCCGCTTCGGTGACCGCCGGTTCGGTGACCGTCCGCGTGGCGAGGGCCGGTTCGGTGACCGTCCGCGTGGCGAGGGCCGGTTCGGTGACCGGTCGCGCGCACCGCACCGACACGACGGCGAGCGGACCGGCGGTGACCACCGTTCCGGTGACCATCGCGGCGGGTTCCGGCGCGGTGGTCGTACCCCTGAGGACGGCGATCGGCGCGACGCGGGCGACCGCCGGTCCGGTGCCCGCCGCCCCACCCGTACCCACTGATCCCGGCCGGCGGCGGTCGGGGCTCACCCGCCCCGGCTGTCGCCGGTCCGGCGGAGAGTGTGCGGCGTCGTCCGCCGGCCGGTAGCGTCCCGCACATGGCCACGATGCCCAGATCGCTGTTCTGGATCCGCACCGACACCGCCGGCAGCGACCTCGCTCTCGTCGATGACCGCGCTGGACTCGCCGCTCGGGGGACCGCCCAGGCTGCCTCCCCGGTGCCACACACCTGCCGGTACGAGGTGGTCACCGACGAGGCGTGGACGACCGTCCGGCTGGAGGTCGTGGTCGAGGGTGCCGGTTGGCTGCGGTCGTTGCGCATGGAGCGGGCCGGCGGCCGGTGGCGGGTGAACACCAGTGAGATGGGTGACCTCGACGCGGCCCTCGCCGCGACGGGACAACGGCCCGTGGGCCTGCCGGGGACCGACGATCCGGACCGTCTCGGCGATGCCGTGGACGTCGACCTCGGCGCCGCGCCGCTGTTCAACACGCTGGTCGTACGCCGGCTCGGGCTGCTGGACGCGCCGCCCGGGACGACACATCGGATCACGGTGGCGTGGGTGCTCGTGCCCAGTTTGCTGGTCGTGCCGGCGGAACAGGTCTACACGGCCCTCGGTGACGGCGTGGTGCGGTTCGCCAGCGAGGGATTCAGCGCCGATCTTCCGCTCGACCCGCACGGGTACGTCCTCGGCTATCCCGGGTTGGCGGACCGCCCGGCGAGCGCCTAGTGCGGTGTCCAGGTGGAGTCGGCGAGAAAGCGGTAAATGGTGGCCAGGTGCGGAGCAAGGTCCAGGCCCTGCTGGGCCACCCACTCGTCGGAGTAGTACGAATCGGAGTACCGTTCGCCGCCGTCGCAGAGCAGGGTGACAAGCGAGCCGGTCCGGCCGGCCGCCCGTAACTCGGCGATCAGCGAGAACGCGCCCCACAGGTTGGTGCCGGTGGAGCCGCCGACCCGGCGGCCGAGGACACGGGACGCGGCGCGGGCGGCGGCTACCGAGGCGGCGTCGGGCACGTGCATCATGCGGTCCACCACCGAAGGCAGGAACGACGCCTCCACTGTCGGTCGGCCGATGCCCTCGATCCGTGAGCCGCGGCCGGTACTCACCGTCCAGTCGACGGCCGCCCAGGCCGGATAGAAGGCCGAGTGTTCCGGGTCAACGACACAGAGCTTGGTGGGCAACCGTCGGAAGCGGGCGTACCTGCCGATGGTGGCGCTGGTGCCACCGGTCCCCGCGCCCACCACCACCCAGACCGGGATCGGATACCGCTCCTGTTCCATCTGGTGATAGATCGACTCGGCGATGTTGTTGTTGCCCCGCCAGTCAGTGGCCCGCTCCGCATAGGTGAACTGGTCCATGAAATGTCCGCCGAGGTCTTCGGCGAGCCAACGAGCCTCGATCACCACCTTGGCGGGATCGTCGACCAGGTGGCAGCGGGCACCCTGGAACTCGATCAGGCTGATCTTCTCCGCCGAGGTGGAAGCCGGCATGACCGCGATGAACGGCAGCCCGAGCATCCGGGCGAAGTACGCCTCGGAGATGGCCGTGGAGCCGGACGAAGCCTCGACGATCGTCGTCTGCGGCCCGATCCAGCCGTTGCACAGGCCGTACAGGAAGAGCGAGCGGGCCAACCGATGCTTGAGCGATCCCGTCGGGTGCACCGACTCGTCCTTGAGGTAGAGGTCGATGCCCCAGTCGCGGGGGAGCGGAAACGGCAGCAGGTGGGTGTCCGCCGAACGGTTGGCGTCGGCCTCCACCGCCGCGATCGCGGCGGTGACCCAGGCCCGGTCTGCGTCATTACACCTGTCGACGTGCGTCACCCGGGCACGGTAACAAGCGCCCGCGGCCGGAAGGCCGCCGGTCAGCCGGCCACTGCGATTCGTCCGGTGCTGTCCGTCAGCCGGCACCGTCCGCCGGCCAGCACTGTCCGCCCGCCGGCACTGCGACTCAGCCGGTGTCTCGGGTCAGCCGGCGCTGTTGCCGACGCTGGCCGGCCCGGCCCACGGCGCCCACCACGGGCGTCAGCCGGATCGCCAGGCCAGGCAGGGCGTCCAGCAGCCGCACCTGGACACCCCGCCAGCGCGGCATGGTGACCACCGGCCGGGGGTGCCGAGCCAGCCGGACCGCGCGGGCTGCCACCCGCTCCGGCCGCAGCAGCGTCCCGGTGAACGAGGCGGCGGCGCCGGGGTCGGTGAGCCGGTCGTACAGCATCGGGGTCCAGATCCCGTCGGGGCACAGGCAGGAGATGTGGACGCCGCGAACACCGTCGGCGCGCAGGTCGGCGAGGGTGCCGAGGCTGAACGCGAGCAGGGCGTGCTTGCTGGCGGCGTACATCGTCTCGCCGGGCGCCGCGACCAGGCCGGCCAGCGAGACCACGTTGAGCACGTGGCCGTGGCCCTGTTCGCGCATGACCTCGAGCGCGGCCAGCGTACCGGCGATGGCGCCGAACGTGTTGACCTCGACGAGCCGCCGCCGGGTGCTGGGTTCCTGGTCCCAGGCCGGACCGGTGGCCAGCACGCCGGCGTTGTTGACCCAAAGGGCCAGCGGACCTCGGTCAGCGGCCTCCCGGGCCACCGTGACGCAGGCTGCCTCGTCGCGTACGTCAAGAGTTGTCGACCAGCCGCCGAGCCGCTCCGCGGCGGCGCTCGCCCCGGTGCCGTCCTGGTCGGTTACCAGGACCGACCAGCCGTCGGCATGCAGGGCGGTGGCGATGGCCCGGCCGAGTCCGCTGGCCGCGCCGGTGACCACCGCGCAGCCGGGGGAAGTCCGCGCCGACCTCATGGCCGCACCATACGGCAACTCCGGCCGGTGACGCCCCTCGATGGGGACGGCACGCCACCCCGAAGATCGCCCTCGATCGGGATGGCGGGCCCTCGGTCGGCCGGGATGAGCCCTACATCCCGATCGAGGGCAATCATGGCCGGTCGCACGGCGAACGGCGAACCGCGCGGACAGTCAGTCCACTGTGGCGGAGCGACCCTGCGCCCCGGGCACCGGCTGCGGCCGGCTCTCCCATTTCGTGGACAGCGCGATGCCGGTACGGGTGGAGGCCACGCCGGGCGTCCGGTTGAGCTGATTGATCAACTGCTCAAGCTGGGCGATGGTGCCGACCCGCGCCTTGAGCAGGAACGACTCCACCCCGGCCATGAAGTAGCAGGACTCGATCTCCGGCAGCTCGCGGAACGCCGCGAGGACGTCGTCGGTGTCCCCGCCGGAGTCCTGCACGATCCCGATCAGGGCTGTGACGCCGAGGCCGATCGCCTCGGGATCGATGTCCGCCCGGTAGCCCCGGATCGTCCCGCTCGCCTCCAGCTTGCCCACCCGCTCGTGTACGGCCGGCGCGGAGAGGCCGACCTGCCGGGCAAGTTCGGCGTAGGAGAGCCGCGCGTTACCCCGCAGCAACTCGACAAGGGCCAGATCGATGGCGTCCACGGGATGAAGACCCTAGCCGGCCGGTCCGGCGGCACCCCGCGGCACCCCGCGGTTAATATGGTCAGATATGCACACAACCCCCCAAAAGGTCGCGCAGTGAGTACGTTTTCGCGTTTGGGGGACACGACACGCCGACGGTGCTTCAATGGCCGTACGTCCCTAACCGACGCTTCATGAGCACCCGGTCTGGGGGACAGTCCTGGCAGTCCGGGGGGCTTCGTCGATGCGAGGAGGGGGCTGTGGAAGCTGGAGATCGTCTGCTGACGCCCGGAGAGGTGGCGGCGTTGTTCCGGGTGGACCCTAAGACGGTTACCCGGTGGGCCGCCGCGGGGCGGATCGGCAGCATCCGCACACCGGGCGGACACCGCCGCTTCCGGGAGTCGGAGGTGCGTGCTCTGCTCGAAGGTGAGGGCATGCTCGACGAGGCCGGGGAGGGCATCGCCGACCGACCGCGCAATGCCGGTCCGGCAGCCGCCGGCAGTCCCGGGCCGGCCAACGCCGGCCTGCACTGACGACGCGGGTCAGGTCCGCTCGGCACCCAACTCACCCGACCACCGCCGGAACAGGTCGTGCGGTACGTCGAGCGCGTCGAGCACCTTTCCGGCCACGAAGTCCACAAGTTGCGCCGCAGTCGCCGTCGCCCCGGCGCCGTAGAAGCCCGGGCTCGCCGGCAGCACCACGGCACCAGCGTCGTGCAACGCGAGGAGATGCTGCAGGTGGCTCCGGGTCACCGGGGTCTCCCGCGGGACCAACACCACCGGCCGTCGTTCCTTGAGATTGACCTCGGCGGCGCGCTGCAACAGATCCTTGGACAACCCGATGGCGATCCCCGCACAGGCCGCGGTGCTCGCCGGCACGACCACCATGCCGCGTACCTGGTAGGAGCCGCTGCTCGGCCCCGCCGCGAGGTCGCCGGCCGGCCAGTAACCCACGTCGGCGGCGGCCAGGTCACGCCCCAACCAGCCGGCGAGATCGTCCTTCCAGTGCGCGTCCCGGAATGGCCGTCCCGTCTCGTCCAGCAGGGTAAGCCGGGCCGCCCGGGACACCACCAAATCGACCGGGTCGCCGGCGTCCAGCAACCCACGCACGACGGCCGCCGCGTACGGCGTACCCGACGCTCCGGAAACCCCCACCACCCACGGCCTGCGCATGCCCTCAAGCCTGCCCGCCCTGCCGCCGCTCGCCCACCCCGACCCACCGCGCCCCCTCCGCGATCTTTCACTTCTGGTCCCGTGAAATGTGGGCAGAAATGACAAAACGGCAGCCACAACTGCAAGATCGCGCGGGAAATGTGGTGGGGTGGGTCAGGGGCGCAGTCCCAGGCGGAAGGTCAGGTCCAGCAGGGCGAAGACGAAGAGGGCTATGCCGACGAAGCCGTTGGCGGTGAAGAAGGCTCTGTTGACCTTGCTGAGGTCGGTCGGGGTGACCACCACGTGCTGGTAACCGAAGGCGACCGCGGTAAGCACCAGACCCAGCCACCACGGCCAACCGTAGCCGACAAGCGCGCCGAACCAGACGAACAACGCGAACGTGACGACGTGCGCGACCGTGGAGGCGTGCAGGGCGAATCGGAGCCCGTACCGGGCGGGCACGCTGCGCACCCCGATCCGCCGGTCGACCTCGGCGTCCTGACACGCGTAGATCAGATCGAAGCCGCCGATCCACAGGCCGACCGCCGCGCCGAGCAACCACGCCGGCCACGATCCGGCGAAGGTGCCGGTGACGGCGAGCCAGGCCCCGACCGGGCCGACGGCCTGCGCCAACGCGAGGATCGCGTGCGGCCAGTCGGTGAACCGTTTGCCGTACGGGTAGACCACCAGTGGGATCACCGCGAGCGGGGCGAGCACCAGGCAGAGCGGGTTGAGCAGCGCGGCGGCCACCAGGAAGACGACAAGCGCGACGACCGCACCGGTCCAGGCGGTCCGGACGCTCACCGCCCCGGTCACCAGTTCCCGCCCGGCGGTACGCGGATTCCGCGCGTCGATGCGGCGGTCGATGATCCGGTTGGCGGCCATTGCGAACGTCCGGGCGCCGACCATCGCCACGGTGATCAAGGCCAGGTCGGCCCAGCGCACCCGTCCGCCGTTGACCTGCATGGCGGTGAGCGCGCTCAGGTACGCGAACGGCAGCGCGAAGACCGAGTGCTCGATGGCCACCAGCCGGAGGAACGCCTTGACCCGGCCGGGCCGCTCCGCGACGGCCGTCATGAGAGCCCGTACTCCTTCCAGCGCTTGTCGACAAGCGAGACGACCTCCGGGGACATGGTCATCTCCTCCGGCCAACCCCGGGTGTACCCCTCGGTGGGCAACTTCCGGGTCGCGTCGACGCCCAGCTTGCCGCCCCAGAACTGCTGGTACGAGGCATGGTCGAGGTGGTCGACAGGCCCCTCGGTGACCAGGATGTCCCGGGCGTAGTCGACGTTGCCGAAGGCCCGGAAGGCGACCTCGTTGTAGTCGTGCACGTCACAGTCCTCGTCGACGATCACGATGAGCTTGGACAGGGACATCAGGTGCGCGCCCCAGATCGCGTTCATCACCTTCTGCGCGTGCTTCGGGTAACGCTTGCGGATCGACACGATCGCGCAGTTGTGGAACACCCCGGCGGCTGGCAGGTCGTAGTCGACGATATCCGGGATGAGGAGCTTGAGCAGCGGCTGGAAGATCCGTTCGGTGGCCTTGCCGAGGCCGTGATCCTCCTGTGGCGGCTTGGAGGTGATGATCGAGTGGTAGAGCGGGTCACGCTGCGTGGTCATCGCCTCGATGTGCAGCACCGGAAACGGCTCGACCGGGGTGTAGAAGCCGGTGTGGTCGCCGAACGGGCCTTCCGGCAGCCGCTCGCCGGGCTCCAGATATCCCTCGAGGACGATCTGCGCGTGCGCCGGGACCTGGAGCGGGACGGTGAGGCAGTCGACCATCTCCACCCGCTCGCCGCGCAGGAACCCGGCGAACAGATATTCGTCGATATCACCGGGGAGCGGTGCGCTGGCCGCGTAGCTGACCACCGGGTCGCAGCCGATCGCGATCGCGACCGGCAGCCGCTGACCGAGCCGCTCGGCGACCGCGTGGTGGGCGGTCGAGTCCTTGTGGATCTGCCAATGCATGCCCAGCGTGTTGCGGGAGTGCTGCTGAAGGCGGTACAGGCCGAGGTTGCGCTTGCCGGTCTCCGGGTGCTTCGTATGGGTCAGCCCGTAGTTGTGGAAGATCCCACCGTCCCCGGGCCAGACCTGGAGGCCGGGAAGCCGGTTGAGGTCGACCTCGTCGCCCCGGTACACCACCTGCTGGCAGGGTGCTGTCCTGACCTTCTTCGGCGGCACCGACTTGAGCTGCATGACCTTGCCGAGCCCTTCGCGGATGCCCGACCAGCCGACCGGGAGTTCCGGCTTGGTCAGGGCACCGATCCGGTCGCCGATCGCGTCGAGCCGGTCCACGCCCAGCGCCATGGCCATCCGCTTCTCGGTGCCGAACAGGTTGATCACCAAGGGCATCTCGCCGCGGGTGGGCCGCTCGAACAGCAGCGCCGGGCCGCCCGCCCGGACGGTCCGGGTGACCACCTCGCTGATCTCCAGCGTGGGGTCCACCGGGACACTCACCCGGCGCAGCTCGCCGGCCCGCTCCAGCGCGGCGACGAAGTCCTTGAGATCGGTGTACGGGAACCCGGGAACGGCCATACGTCAAGTCTCCCGCACCCCGCCGCGCCGCGAGGAAGGCCCCCTTGTTATCGGTTTTCGTATCGGACGGTGTGCGCCGAGCCACCCAAGGCCACACAGCCGCTACGGAGATCGCTCCGCCTGCTCCAGCTCTTCGAGAAGCTCCGCTGCCTGCTGAAGCTGCCCTTCGTGGAACACCGGAATGCCGTGGCGCAGCAGTTCCTCCGCGGTTACTCCCCGGCCGGGAATTGTGCGGCCGGTGAACGATCCGTCATAGACCTTGCTGCTGCCACACGTCGGGCTGCCGTCCACGAGTACCGCGAGCGCGACGCCAGCCGCCGCCGCTCGATCCACCGTTCGCCGAGCGGCGAGCCGAAACAGGCCTGTGACATCCGAGCCGCTGACCTCTCGGACGACGGCGGCGCCGGAAAGCACGTCGGCCGCGGTTCCGCCCACTATCTCGGCTGGTGGCCGAGGGACGGGGAACCCGACTGCGATCTCTGGGCAGAACCGCACGATGCGTCCCTCGGCCGACCACCGCTCCCAAATCGGCGAACTTACGGGCACGTCCGTCGCGTTGTAGCGCAACGCCGGCCCTTGTAGGCATCCGCTGACCAGCACCTTCCGCACCGGCCGGATGTTAGCAGCCCGACGGCCCCCGGGGCCCCGGACTGTCAGGCGGGCAGGCGGACGATGTCGTAGTCGGTCTCCGGCGTGGGTTCGACGTCGAACCGGCCGTTGACGACGTAGAGCCACGGCCCGAACAGGTCGCCGGTCGCCGGGACCCGGAGCTTCGGATCGGTGATCTCCCGGCGCAGCGCCCCTGCCGTGTATGCCGAGTTGAGCTGGAACACGGCGACCACGTTTGTCAGGTTGCGGATGACGTACAGCGTGCGGTCCCGCAACACCAGCCCGTCCGCCCGTGCGACCGAGTACCCACCAAGGTCGAAAACGGTGCTGCTGCCGGTATGCGGATCCACCCGGATCAGTCGACCCGTCAGCATCTGCGCCACCAGCAGGTCACCGTCGGGCAGTTCGACGATCCCGTTGTGGAACGCGTCCGGGGCCGTGCCCGGTCCGGACAGCGGGAGCACCCGGAATCCGGTCGCCGCCGGCAACCGGCCACCCGGGCCCAGCGGTACGACGTACAGCACCGGCCGGGTGGAGTCGGTGAAGTAGACCGCGTCCCGGGTGAGCACCAGATCGTTCACCAGGCTGCCGGGATCATCGGTGAATTGGTAGTGGGCCAACCTGGCCCCGGACCGGGCGTCGTAGACGCTGGCACCGCCGCCGGAGAAGTTCGCCGTCCAGAGCCGGTTGTGCGCGTCTACCTTGATCCCGGCCTTGTCGGTTCCGGATGCCCCGGGAATCAGCACCGAACCGCGCCCGGTACGCAGGTCTCCGCGCCACACCGCGCCGTCCATGATGGAGCTGATGTAAACCGTCGTGCCGCGACCGATTGTCAGTCCCTCCGGCACGAACCCGTCGGGAAGCGCGATGCGGGCCGGGAACGTCCGGTCGGCTGGGTGGGCTGTCGCCACCGCGGGCACGAGGGCCGTCGCTGCCGCCGCGACCAGGGAGACGAGGGAGGTAAAGAGGGTCCTTCGCAAGGGTCACCGCCAGGATCGTCGATAAAGCCAGGATCTGGACGGTGACTGGACGATGTGGACGTCCCGAAAGGTTGTCGTCGCGAAGGTTGTCAGGGAGTCAGCCATTACCGGTGCAGGGGTGACCTCGGGCAGCCCTGCTACGAGATACCCGAGGCGGCCTCCCGGAGGGCGAGGAGCACGATCCGCACGGCCGGGGTGCGCTCGACCGCGTCGGCCACCACCGCGTAGATCGAGCGGATCGGGGTGGGGCGGACCACCCGGACGCGGGTCACGCCGTCGGGCAGCTTGACCGCTCCGAGTGCGGGGAGCACCGTGAGGCCGATGCCGGCTCCGACGAAGGCGAGCGCCGTGGGGAAGTCGTGCGCCTCGACCCGGAATGCCGGGCTGAAGCCGGCGGCGGTGCAGGCTTCGATGAGGATGGCTCGGCACCAGCCACGGGCGAAGTCGTTGTCGACCCAACGCTCGTCGGCGAGGGCGGCGAGGTCCACCTCCTCCTGATCGGCGAAACGGTGCCCGGCTGGCAGCGCGGCGACGTAGGGGTCGTCGAGGAGGTGATGGGCGGTGTAACCCGGACCGGGGTCGAAGCCGGCGGGTCCCACCACCACCTGGACGTCGGCGCGTTCCTCCCGGTCGACCGGGATGTGTTCGAGCATCTCCAGGTCGAGCCGGACGCCAGGGAGGCCGTTGGTGATCCGCCGCACCACGTGCGGCATCCAGGCCGCGCCGACCGACGCGAAGTATGCGATGGACAGGACTCCGGTGCGACCTGCTCGCAGGTCCGCGATCAACGACTCGGCCTCACCGAGTCGGGCGAGCACCCGGTCCGCCTCGGCGGCGAGGGCGTGCCCGGCAGCCGTTGGCCGCAGGCCGCGACCCGCTCGGGCGAGCAGGGTGAGACCCGTCTCCCGCTGCAGCGCGGTGAGGTGCTGGCTGATGGCGGAGGGGGTGTAGCCCAGGTTGGCGGCGGCTGCCTGGACCGAGCCGGACGCCACGACGGAACGGAAGACCCGGAGACGGTGGACGTCGAGCACGCCATCACTATAAAGCTCGACTGAAATGTTGTGAAGGAACAGTAACTGGTACTGAACCATTGGGCGCGTGAGAATCACCCCATGACCCGCGCGGAAAGCACCATCCTGGTCGGGGCCGGGGTCGGCGCCGCCAACCCGTCCCCCGCCGACGACGCCCACGCCCGTCCGCCGGCACCCGCCGGAACCCGGTCCTGGGTCGTCGTCGCCGCAGCCGGGACAACCGTGCTCGTGTGGGCGTCGGCATTCGTCGGCATCAGATTCGCCGGGCACGACTACTCCCCGGGCGCCATGGCGCTGGGTCGCATGGCCTCGGCGTCCATCGCGCTGAGCATCTTCGTGGCGCTCACCAACGGCACCCGACGGCACGGCAGGCGACCGCGACCCGTGACGACGACGGACGGCCGGGCTCACCGGCTCACCGGCGGGACCCTGGGACTCATCACCATCTGGGGCATGGCCTGGTTCGGCGCGTACAACGTGGCACTCAACGCCGCGGAGCGCCTGGTCGACGCCGGCACGGCAGCGTTGCTGGTGTCGGTCGGCCCCATCCTCGTCGCGGTGGTCGCGGTCCTCGTGCTGGGCGAGCGACTCACCGGCCGGCTCGGTGCCGGGATGGCGGTCGCCTTCGCGGGGGTGGCCCTCATCGCCGCCAGCGGCTTCACCGGGCACGCCGACAAGGTCGGCATCGCGCTGGCGGTGCTCTCGGCCATGCTCTACGCCTTCGGCGTACTCCTCCAGAAACGACTGCTGGCACGCGTGGACGCGGTGACGATGACCTGGCTCGGAGCGCTGGCCGGCACCATCGCCCTGTTGCCGTTCGCCCCCACGCTCCTCGGGGAACTTGGCAGGGCCCCGGCCGCAGCCACCCTGGGCATGCTGTACCTGGGCGTTTTCCCGACCGCGATCGGCTTCCTCACCTGGGGCTACGTCCTGTCCCGCTGGACCGCGGGACGCGCCAGCGCCGCGACCTACCTGGCTCCACCGGTGACGGTGCTGTTGTCCTGGACGTTGCTGGGCGAGGTGCCAGCACCGCTCGCCCTGCTTGGCGGGGCGTTCTGCCTCACCGGTGTCATCCTCGCGACCCGTCGCTGACACCGGAGGTCCCACCATCTCGGCTCTCCGCGGGCCGGGATCACGGTTCAGCGCGTACGTCCGGCCGTGATCGCTGATCCGTGGTTGAGACCGACTCGATGTCGGCGAAGTAGCGGGGTCCGACCGAGCTGGACACCCCTACTTCGCCGGCCATGAGTCGATCTTGCCGCGCTCTGCCTGGCCACCCGATGATCAGCGGAGGCGGAGGCGGAGGCGGAGGCGGATTCGTTCGCCCCGGATCCCTGCGTTTCCCGTCAGGGTGACGGATGAGCGACCAGGATGATCTCGGGCGAGTCCGCCGTCAGCGGCGTCCGTTGCCAGTCGCCGTACACGCGGGAAACCGAGAATCCCGCCGCCTTTAGCGAAGCGACAAGCGAGGACGCGTCGCGGAAGGCGAGCACGTCCCGGGTCGACGTCTCCTCGCCGGTCGCGAGATTCCGGGTGAGGGTGTCGTAGCCGACCAGCGGAAGTGACACCCAGGCGGTCTCGTGCCAGAACTCGACGGGACCTTCCGGGGTGTCCAGCGTGCGTAGCGTTGTCTCCCGCGTCCATCGCCGCCACGCGCCCGCGGCCGGGTTGCGGGACTCGAAGGCGAGCGCCCCGCCCGGCACCAGCGCTCGGTGCAGGTCGCGCAGCGCGTCAGACCATGCGCGGTCCTCGCGGAACACCTGGGCCACGTGCCCGGACATGACGGCGAAGTCGGCAGCCCCGGGATCGGCGCGGTCGCTGAACCCGAGTCGCCAGTCAACGCGCTCGCCGCCCGGCGCCTGCCGCGCGACGCGAAGCATGTCCGGATCTGGATCGATACCCACCGCCGTACGCCCGGTCGCGGCGAGCAGCCGCGTCAACGTTCCGGTGCCACACCCCAGGTCGAGCACCCGGGTTGCCCGGAACTCGTCCGCCAACCCGGCGTAGCAGCGGTAGTCGTGGTCGTCCGGGTTCAACCCGTCGTACGCCGCCGCGAAGTCAAAGGCCACTCGCGTAGTCAGCCTCGTGTACCTGATCGGCGCAACCAAGATTTACCGGCCAGTGCTACTGGCCAGTAATTTTTTCATTGACGTTTCTGGATTGTTAAGGGCATGCTATTGCCCACGATCGATCGGATTCCCCCGAGTTCCCACCTGGGACCCTCCGACAGGAGGCGCAGCCATGCTGCTCCGAACGATCCTCGCCCGCCTCACCCTCGCCGCCGCACTCGCCACCACCGCGGCACTCGCCGTGCCGACCAGCGCCGCACTCGCCGTGCCGACCAGCGCCGCCGCCACGCCGACCAGCGCCGTCCCGCCCACCGGCACCGCATCGCCAGCCACCACCACACGGGCCGCCGCCACGCAGGTCGCCTCGGCCACGCCCCGCGTCCTCGCCTCGGCCAATCCGGTGATCGTCGTGGCCGGCCTGTCCGGCCCGGCCATCGCGTACGAACCGCTGGCGGGCCGGCTCCGCGCCGACGGTTACCGGGTCTACATCTACCAACTGCCGGGCCTCGGGTTCGGCGACATCGGGGCCTCGGCCACCGCCTTCCGCGGCTACGTCGGACAGGTCCTGGCCGCCACCGGCGCCGCCAAGGTCGACCTGGTCGCCCATTCCGAGGGCGGCCTGGTCTCCCGCTACTACCTGCGCAACCTGGGCGGGACCGGCAGCGTCGGCCGGTACGTGAGCCTCGGTACGCCGCACTACGGCACCTATGTGGCGAACATCGTCGCGTTTCTCGGCCTCGGCAGCTGTGCCGGAATCGTCGCCTGCCAGCAGATGACGATCGGCTCCAGCTTCCTGGCCGCGCTCAACTCCGGGGACGACACCCCGGGCTCCGTTCGGTACACCACCGTGCGGACGGTGCAGGACGAACTCGTCCGACCGACCTGGAACGCCGCTCTTGCGGACGGGGCCACGAACGTCCTGATCCAGGCGTACTGCCCGCTGCGGGTGGTCGGGCACCTGGGGCTCGTGCTGGACGGTACGACCTACTCGGTGATCCGCAACGCTCTCACGGACGCCCCGGTACGACCGAACTGCTTCGCCGCCTGACCGGAGCCGCCTTGATCGACTCAGTGTCGGCGAAGTAGCGGGCTCCGCGCGACCGGGACACCCCAACTATCGGACCCGGACGCCGGTTCCGGCCCGGACCGGCGGATCGCTGGCGACCGGACCGCCTGGATCGCGGCCAGGGCGGTGCCGCCGGCGCAGAGCAATGTGGCGCCCCGCGCGGACCCGATCTCCGCCACCAGACCGATCAGGTTGCTCGACGCGAGCAGGGGCAGGCTCTGCGCCACCATCAGGATCGCCTGCACCCGCGCCACATGGGTCTTCGGCGCGGTGCCCAACACCAGTGGGGCGGCGTGGCTCGCGAAGAGGCCGTTGCCCACCCCGACCAGTCCGACGCACGCCAGGGCGGCGAGCCGGCCGGTGCTGACGCTCAACGCCGCGAGGCCGGTCGCCGCGAGCGCCAGCCCGCCGGCGATCGCGAACCCCGGCCGGGGCAGCCCGCCGAACACGAGCACCCAGAGGGACACGGCCGCGCTACCCACGGCGAGCCCGGCGGCGGTGGCGCCGGCCACCTCCGGCCGCCAACCGTGCTCCCGCGCCAGCAGCGGAACCAGCAGCGAACCGACCGGGAGGAGGAAGCCGGCGACGGCCACGAGCAGCACCACGACATCGCGGATGACCCGCTGCCGAGCCACGAGCCTGAGCCCGTCCCCGATGAGCCGCAGGTGCGAACTGCCGGCGTACTCCGTCGGCGCCTGGCGGACGCGGTGCCGCAGCGGCCAGACCAGCAGCACCGCCGTCAGGGCCGCGCCGGCCAGCAGGAGCAGCGATCCACGCAACCCGAGCACGCCCACCGCCAACCCACCCAGCGGCGCCGCGAGGACAGTGGTTGCCTGGAGGGTGACCTGCGAGGCGGCCAACGCCCGAGGTAACGCCGTCGCGGGCACCAGCAGCCGGGGCAGCGCGCCGCTGGCCGGCAGTTGGAACGCCGTCACGATGCCCAGCCCGAGCGCGACGGCGAACAGCAGCCAGGTCGGGTCGCTCAGCGCGAGCCCGAACAGGGCTCCGCCCAGCGCCAGGACGCCGGCCGCCACGCCGGACACGACGACCGTCCGCAGCGGTCCCCACCGGTCCGCCGCCGCCCCGCCGAGCAGGGCCAACGCCACCCGCGGCGCGATGGCGGTGGCCAGCACCCCGCCGGCCAGCGCCGGGGACCGTTCGGCGGCACTCCAGGACAGCCCGAAGATCGCCACCTGGGTGCCGAGCGCGGCGCAGGACGCCGCTCCGGTCCAGATCCAGTACCGGCCGGGAACGCGCCGTCGAAGCTCATCTCGCACGCACCGGACTCTGCGGCGTCGACCGGGTCGAGGGTCAAGCCGTAGTTAGGGCATGCGCGGCTACTCGACTCCGGCGTACGAGTGCAGGCCGCTGAAGAACAGGTTCACGCCGAACAGGTTCATCAGCATGGTGGCGAAGCCGAGGATCGCGATCCACGTCGCGACGGTGCGCTTGACGCTCGGTGTGGCACGGGCGTGCAGGTAGCCGGCGTACACCACCCAGGAGATGAACGCCCAGACCTCTTTGGGGTCCCAGCCCCAGTACCGGCCCCAGGCCGCCTCAGCCCAGAGCGGACCGGCGATCAGGGCGCCGAAGGTCCAGATCGGGAAGGCGAAGGTGTGCAGCCGGAACGTCATCCGTTCCAGCGGCGCCGCCGCCGGGACCCGCTTACCCAGCGAGTACGGGAACCGGCGCTTGCCCTTGTCGTACCCGTCCCGGATCAGGAACATGACCGCCGGCACCACGCCGAGCAGGAACAGGCCGGAGGAGAGCGTCACGGCGGCGATGTGGATGATGAACCAGTACGAATCGAGAGCCGGCACCAGCGGGCCGATCGGTGTATAGATCACCAGCCCGGCGACGGCGAGCAGCAGCACCTCGGACAGCGCGACGAACAACCCCAGATGCTGGATGCCGGCGTACCGGTGCAGCACGAACAGCCAACCCACGACCGCGACGAACGTCGCCGCCAGGACGTACTCGTACATGTTGCCCCACGGCACCCGGTCGGCCGCGATGCCCCGGGTGACGATGGTGGCCAGGTGCAGGGCGGCGGCGACCAGCGTGACGATCACCGCGAGCCGGCCGGCCAGCGCCGCGCGGCGCGGCCCCCGGTCCGAACCCGGGGACCCCGGCGGCAGGCCATCGGCATCCAGCGTGGCGGCGCCGGCCACACCGCCGGGGACACCTGGCGCGTCGCGGACAGCGGTTTCGCCAGCGCCGACTCCGGCGCCCACCAGCTCGCGCGTCGGTCGGATCGAACCGCGGCCCACCGCGCTGCGGTTGCCGAAGGCGTACTCGGCGGCATGGAAGATCATCGCGATCAGGTACGCGAGGATCGTCACCACCAGAAGCTGGTCGGACAACGCGGCCATCAGTCGGTCTCCTCGTGCTCTCTGCCACGCTTCACCGCGGCCACGAGCTGGGTGAACTCGTCGGCGAAGCCGGAGTAGTCGGTGCGCGGCAACCCGCCGACCCGGACCACACTACTACGACGCGTCGTGGACTCGTCGCCCGTGCCGGGCTCCACCCGGAACCACACCCGGCGACGCCTGCCGACGAGCGACAGCATCAGCCCGCCCAGCAGGACCGCGGCGCTGACCAGCACGATCATCTGACCCGGGTCGTGCCGGACGGACAGGGTGATGTACCGCTCGGTGCCCAGGAACTCGACCGTGCTGCCATCGTCAAGCGTCCAGCTCTCGCCCGGCTTCAACAGCTTGTTGCCGATCATTGTGAGCCTGCCGTTGTCGATCTGCCCCTGGTCGAGCCGATAGACCGAACCCGGGATGCCGGCGTCCACTCCCAGGTTGCCCCGATAGGCGCTCAGGTTGAGCACGGGCGAGCGCTCCTCCGGGAACACGGACCTGACCCGCGGCCCGGATTCCGGCGCGGTGGGCAGGTAGATCCCGTCGAAGGCCACCTGGAGGTCGGGATTGCGCGCTCCCGTCGTCGGGTCGAGATTCACGTCCGGGAACACCGCCACGCCCTCGCTGGTCAGCAGGTCGTCGATGTTGAGGAACGGCGACGGGACGGTCTGCGCCACACCGTTGCGGTCGGTGTACCGGATCACCGGGGCATACCCGTGGCCGAGCAGGTAGACGTTGGCGCCGTCGAGCCGCAGCGGATGGTTGACGGCGAACGTCGCCGACCTGGTCGGCCGGTCCGCCTCCGCCACGTCCACCGTGGCGAGGAACGACGCGGCCTGGCCCGACTCCCGGAAGGTGGCCTGGAAATCGGTAAGCCTGACGCAGAACGGCGGTAGGTCACCGTCGTCCATCCGGGGTCCGAGGCTGCTCTCGTCGTACTGCTGGAGCGTGTTGCAGAATCCCGTCGGCCCCTCGACGAGCAGCTTGTTGCCGTGCCACCCGTACCAGGATCCGAGCCAGACGCCAACCAGGACGGCGATCAACGCGATGTGGAAGACCAGGTTGCCGGTCTCCTTGAGGTAGCCCTTCTCGGCGGCGACCGTGTCACCGTGCACCTCGACCCGCCAGCGTCGGCGGCGCAGCACCGCGGCGATGGCGGCGGGGTCGGCGGCGTCCGGGTCGGTGATCGTCGCGTGCTGTGGCAACCGGTCCAGCCGGCGCGGGCCCGCTGGCGGCGCGGACCGCATGGCCCGCCAGTGGTCCCGGGCCCGCGGGATGATGCAGCCGGCCAGCGAGGTGAAGAGCAGAACGTAGATCGCCGAGAACCACGGCGAGGCGAAGACCTCGAACCCGCCGAGCCGGTCGACCCACGGATAGAGGTCGGGGTGGTCGGCCCGCCACTGGTTGACGTCCTCGATGTTGACGCCCCGCTGCGGCAGCAGCGAACCCGGGACCGAGGCGAGGGCCAGCAGGAACAGCAACACCAGCGCGGTACGCATGCTGGTCAGTTGCCGCCAGGCGTTGCGCGCCGTGGCGAGCAGCCAGTTGGGGCGGCGGCCCGGTGGCTTGGGTGGCGTGCCGACCCGCTCCCGCACTGCGGACATCAGATGCTCGTCTCCCCCACACCGACGCTGGTCTGCAGCCAGATCACGAAGTCCTGCCAGCCGCCGGTGATGAGAGCGAGACCCACGGCGATGAGCAGCGCGCCACCGATCCGGGTGACCCAGCGGCTGTGCCGGCGGATGATCCGGAACACGCCGATCAGCCGGGAGAAGCCGAGACCGAAGGCGATGAACGGCAGACCGAGACCCAGACAGTACGCGGTGGCCAGCAGCAGCGCCCGGTCGGTCGAGCCGGACACGGTGGCCATGCCGAGCACGGCGCCGAGGGTGGGACCGGTGCACGGCGCCCAGGACAACGCGAACACGGCGCCGAAGACCGGGGCGCCGAGCAGGCCCGCGTCGGGCAGCCGGTGCAGCCGGAACTCGCGTTGCAACCCGGGGATCAGCCCGAGGAAGGCCACCCCGAGCACGACGATCAGCCCGCCCACGACGATCTGGAGAGCCCGCCGGTGCGTCAGCATCGCCTGCCCGATGTTCGCGAACAGGATCGCGGTGAGCAGGTACACGGCCGTGAAGCCGACGATGAACAGCACCGAGCCGGCCAGCACGCGACCCTTGACCGCCCGGCTGGTGCGCGATCGCGCCGCCGGGTCGGCCGGTGCGGTGGTGACAGTGGTGACAGTGGTGGCGATGGTGGCGGTCCCACCGCCGGCCTTGCCGGGGGAACCACTACCCGCGCGATCCGTCGGCGGGGAGCCCTTCCTCGCCGTGCGGCCCTCGAGGTCCGCGCCGGCCAGCCCGGTGACGTACGACAGGTAACCCGGCACCAGCGGCAGCACGCACGGGGAGAGGAAGCTGACCAGGCCCGCCAGCGCCGCCGCCCCGACCGCCAGCAGCAGCGGACCGGACCGGGCCAGCTCGGCGAACGTCTCGCCCATCAGTCACGCACCGGCTGCTCGGCGGCGATCTTCTCCACCAGCGACCGCAGCTCGTCGGCGCGCACCTCGCGACGGACCACCTCCGCGATCCGGCCCTCGCGGTCCAGCACGATGGTGGCCGGGGTGGAGTTCGGCGGCACCGCGAACCCCAGCGCGACCTTGCTGGACGGGTCGAAGACGCTCGGATAACTGATCCGGAAACTCTGCTCGAACGCGCGGGCCTTGTCCCGGCTGTCCTGGGTGTTGACGCCGAGGAAGCGCACCCCGGACGCCTTGGTCGCCTGGTAGGTGGACTCGAGGTCGTCGGCTTCGGCCCGGCACGGGGCACACCAGGAACCCCAGAAGTTGACGACGACGACCTGGCCCCGCTCGTCGGCGACGTCGTACCGACCGCCGTCCAGCAACTCACCGGAGAGCGGGGTGGCCGGCGGGCGGAGGTCCGGGGCGCAGGAGATGACTCCGCGTGGGGTCGTCTCGCACCGGTTCTGCCAGCCGTCGTCGGAGCAGGCGACCGTCCCCGCGGCCAATGCGACCGCGAGCATCCCGCCGTACCACCGCCGAGCGGACATCAGGCGCCCTTGGCCGTCCGGGCACCGGGCGACATGGCGACCAGGTGGGCGGCCGGCTCGGAGTAGCCGATCCCGACCACCTTGGCCCCGTCGAAGTGGAACGAGGTGAGGCTGGCGAGCCCGCACTGCCGGCGCCGCGGGTCGTGCCAGAGCCGCTTGCGTTCGACGTGCCGGCGCAGGGTCCAGATCGGCAGCTGGTGCGAGACGCACACCGCCTCCCGACCCTCGGCCGCGATCCGGGCTGCATGCACCGCCGCGAACATCCGCCCGGCGATCGCCGTGTACGCCTCGCCCCAGGACGGGGTGATCGGGTCGCGCAGCACCCACCAGTTCCGGGGGTCGCGGAACGATCCGTCGCCGGGGGACACGCGCTTGCCCTCGAACCAGTTGGCGCTCTCGATCAACCGTTCGTCCACGCCGACCGGCAGGCCGAACTGGGCGGCGATCGGCTCGGCGGTCTGCTGCGCGCGCTCCAACGGGCTCGCCACCACGTGCACGACGTCCCGGTCGGCGAGCACGTCGGCCGCCGCCTTGGCCATCTGCACGCCGAGTTCGGAAAGTCGGAACCCGGGCAACCGCCCGTACAGGATCTGCTCCGGGTTGTGCACCTCGCCGTGCCGCAGCACGTGCACGATCGTCGTCGCCATCGGACTACCCCCCACCGCCCCCCGGTGCCGTCATCGCCGCGGCGGCCGCGGCCGCCGCCTTCGGCAGCGCATCGGCCACCCAGACCATCGCGTCGTCGTCCAGGGCCAGCGCGTCGGACACGAACCAGGCCTCGAACGCGCTGGGTGGCAGGTAGACGCCGTTGGCCAGCATGGCGTGGAAGAAGGCCCGGTACGCCCCCACGTCCTGGGTGCGGGCCGTGTCGTAGTCGACCACCTCGGCGTCGGTGAAGAAGATCGAGAACATGTTGCCTGCGGTCGACAGCCGGTGCGGCACGCCCGCCGCGAACAGGGCGTCGCTGGCAAGCCAGCCGAGTCGTCCGGCGGTGGCATCCAGCCGGCGGTAGACCGCCTCGTCCGCGAGCCGCAACGTGGCCAGCCCGGCGGCGCACGCCAACGGGTTACCGGACAGCGTGCCGGCCTGGTAGACCGGGCCGGCCGGGGCCAACCGGGACATGACCTCGGCCCGGCCACCGAACGCCGCCGCCGGCAGTCCGCCACCCATCACCTTGCCGTACGTGAACAGGTCGGCGTCGACGGGTTCGTGACCCGCCCAGCCGCCGCGGGAGACCCGGAACCCGGTCATCACCTCGTCGACGATCAGCAGGGCGCCGTACGCGTGCGCGATGCTCGCCAGTTTGGCGTTGAAGCCGGACCGGGGGGCGATGACACCCATGTTCCCGGCCGCCGCCTCGGTGATCACGGCGGCGATGTGCTGGCCCTCGGCGGCGAAGGCGGCCTCCACGGCCGACACGTCGTTGTACGGCAGCACGATCGTGTCGCCGGCCGCGGCGCCGGTGACTCCCGGCGAGTCGGGCAGGCCCAGGGTGGCCACACCGGAGCCGGCCGCGGCGAGCAACGCGTCCGCGTGACCGTGATAACAGCCGGCGAACTTCACGATCTTGGGCCGTCCGGTGAAGCCTCGGGCCAGCCGGATGGCCGACATGGTGGCCTCGGTGCCCGAGTTGACGAGGCGGATCTGCTCGACCGGGGTCCGGTCGACCAGCTCGGTCGCCAACTCCACCTCCCCCGGTGTGGGGGTGCCGAAGCTCGTCCCGTCCGCGGCGGCTGCCTGCACCGCCGCCACGACCTCGGGGTGCGCGTGCCCAAGGATCAACGGCCCCCACGAGCTGACCAGGTCGACATAGCGGCGCCCGTCGGCGTCGTACATCCAGGCGCCGGCGCCCCGGACCATGAAACGCGGGGTGCCTCCCACGCCCCGGAAGGCGCGTACGGGAGAGTTCACCCCGCCCGGCACGATGGCGCGGGCGCGGTCGAACAGTTCTTCGGAGGCCGGTGCGGAGCTCGGGTAGACGCTACCGCCGGCGAAATGCGAGTCAGTCACGGTGCTCTTCATTGTGGCAGCGTCACGTGCGGTGGCGTCCGGCGGCCCCCGCCCTGGTTACCGGGCTCACGCTCCCGGGTTGCCCGGATAACAGCCGGACCGGCGCTACGTGACGGCCGGGTTGCCCGGACCGGCGCCGCTCGACGGGCCAGCTTCCCTAGATCGCGATAGGCTGAGCCGTGTGGAGCGTGCGGAGCTGACCATCGGGGTCCAGCGTACGACCGACGAGGTGATCCTCACCCTCGCCGGTGAGATCGACATGCTCACCGCCACCCGCCTCTCGGCCGTGGTCAACGAGGCGCTCGCCGACGCGCCGCCGCGGATCGTGCTGGATCTGGCGGGGGTGACCTTCTGCGACTCGCAGGGCCTGGGCACGCTCGTGGTGCTCAGCCGCAAGGCCAGCCACGCGCAGAGCCTGTTGATGCTCACAAACGTCGGGGAGTTCCTGCTGCGGGTGCTGGACATCACCGGGCTACGGTCGGCGCTAATGATCAAGAACGAGCAGTCCACCTCCTGACCCGCTGATCGCAGTCCTGCCGGGGCGCCGTTCCGGCCGGGTGGAAACCGAAGCTGATCGACACTGGCCGCATGGTCGGTGGAGATGGTCGATCGGGTCGGCATCGCGGCCGGGACGGTCAGGCCGTCGGGCGGGTGAGGGTGGGTGCCGCCACGCTCATCGCGCCCTGGTTGCACACCGGGCCAGCGGTGAACGTCGTGGTCACCGGTCCGCCGGCGTCCGGGACGGTGATCGCGACCGACGCGGCCGCCGGCTGACAGGGCATCCCGCTCTCCCCCTCACCAGGGATCACCGTCCAGGACAGCACCAGCCAGGCTGACGCCCCGGGCGGTACGGTGATCCGCTCTCCCCGCGCCCGGTGCTGCACCCGGCTCGGGACAGGCCGGCCGGATGCCTCGGCCAAGGCCAGGTTCACCGGCCCCGAGAGCGAGCATGGCGCGGTCGACCTGTTGGTGATCTGGATGGTCCCGAAGCGCTTGCCCATCCCGCCCCCGGTGACGGCGAAAGCGGCCCGCAACGCGTCGGCACGGCAGTTCGGCGGGTCACCTGGCCGAAGCGGCGCCGGACCCATCCCGCCCTCGCCCGGCTCACCGTTGGTCCCCGAGCCCTCGACGACCGTCCCGCCGGAACTGGGCGAGGCGGGTGAATTGGTCCACGCGCTCTGGTCCCCCCGCGATCCGCAGCCTGCGGTTAGGATGCCGACGGCGATGAGCGCCGTTGCCGTCCGTACCAGTCTCGTCATCGCCGACCCCCGTCGATACCGCGCCCGACCGTCGCGACACTGTAACGGCCAGCCAGCCGGTTGTCGTTCACCCCAGTACCGCCGCAGCAAGCCATCCGGACCGACGCCGTCCGGGGCACGACCGTGAGGAGACCCGATGAGGTGGAGAGCGCTCGGCGCCGCCGTGCTGATCGTCCTGGCCACCGCCGGGACCTCTGCCGGCCGGGCGCGGGAGGCCGTGGCCGCTCCCCCGCCGGGTTACCCGATAAGCGGCATCGACGTCTCCCACTGGCAAGGCACGATCAACTGGTCGCAGGTGGCCGCCTCCGGCCGGAAATTCGCGTACGCCAAGGTGAGCGAGGGGATGGACTACGCCGACCCGAGGTACGCGGCGAACCGAACCGCGGCGCGGGCGGCCGGCATCAAGTTCGGCGGCTACCACTACGCCCGGCCGGAGGAGGGCAATCCGCGCGGTCAGGCGGACCGGCTCATCGACCTCGGCGGCTATCCCACCGGCCGGCAGGAGCCGGCGCAGATCGACTCGATGCTGCCACCGATGCTGGACATCGAGTGGCCGTGGGAGGGCGGCGCCCTGGACCCCTGTTACAAGCTCACACCGAACGCGATGGTCGCCTGGATCAGCGAGTTCGTCGATCAGGTACGCCGGCGGACCGGTCAGCCCACCATGATCTACACCAACGTCAACTGGTGGAACCCGTGCACCGCCAACTCGACCGCCTTCGGCTCTCAGCCGCTGTTCGTGGCTCGCTACAACACCTCGCCCGGCACCATGCCCGCGGGCTGGACCAGCTGGACGATCTGGCAGTACACGAACAACGAGAACGTGTCCGGCGTCGCTGGCGGAGTGGACGGAGACGTGTTCAACGGCGACGCCGCGGCCTTCTCCGGGCTCACCCGGCGCGAGCTGTCCCCGCCGTCAAGCGTCCGATCCCCGGTGCCCGGCGGGGCAGATCCGTGTTCCGGCTACCGGACGACAAGATGCCCCACCCCATCCCCCGCCACGGGCGGTTGAGCCGGACTGGCCGCGTGCCCGCCCCGGTCCACGAGCGTGCCGACGGTTGACGGGCGGCATCGCTCGGCCTGACCAGCGCGGCGTCCGCCCGCCCAGGCTGGCGGACGGCCCACGGGCGTGCCGCCGGCCGACCGGTCACTGGGCCGCGCGGCGGGCCTGTTCCAGCAGTTCCGCCGCGCGTTCGCGGGCTTCCGGGTCGGCCGAACGCAGGGCCGTGGTAGCGGCATCCACCAGGGCGGCCAGCTCCCGGAGCCGCTTCTCCCGTTCCCGGGCGATTTGCGACTGAGCCCCGAGCTGGCGGTTCTTCTCCCACAGCTCGACGAACACGGAGACCTTGGCCCGCAGCACCCACGGGTCGAACGGCTTGGTCAGGTAGTCCACCGCGCCCACCGCATAGCCGCGCAGCGCCAACTGGGCATCCCGGTCGGCCGCGGTGAGAAAGATGATCGGGATGTGCCGGGTCCGTTCCCGACGCTTGATGTGGCTGGCGGTCTCGAAGCCGTCCATGTCGGGCATCTGCGCGTCGAGCAGGATCACCGCGAAATCGTCGACAAGCAGCTGCTTGAGCGCCGCCTCGCCGCTTTCCACGGCGACCGGAGTCACCGGAAGCCCCTGCAGGATCGCCTCCAGGGCCATCAGGTTCTCCCGCCGGTCGTCCACCAGCAACGCCTTGGCCATGTCACTCACGTCCGCTCCCCGTCCGCCCGGTCACCCGGTCGCCCCGCACCGCACCCGCCTGCCGCTCGCGAGTGCGGGGCTCGCGAACCCGGTTCACTCCTCGCGCTCACCTCGTCGCCCGTTCGGCACTGGCCGTCGGTCTGTCGCTCGTCTTCTGTCCCGTCACTCGCCGAGTCTCCGTCCATCACCCGACACCCAGCTGGCCATCAGCCCGATCAATTCGTCCAGGTCGACCGGCTTGGTGATGTAGTCGCTGGCACCGGCCGCCAGGGCCGACTCCCGGTCACCCGGCATCGCCTTGGCCGTCAGGAACACCACCGGCAGATCGGTGAACCGGTGATTGCGCCGGATCGTCCGGGTCGTCTCGTAGCCGTCCTGGTCGGGCATCATCGCGTCCATCAACACGATGTCCACCTCGGGATGCTCGGCGAGCAGCCGGACACCATCGCCGCCGTTGTCCGAGTAGAGCACCGTCATGCCGTGCAGCTCCAGGGCGCTGGTCAGGGCGAAGACGTTGCGGACGTCGTCGTCGACGATGAGCACGGTGGCGCCGTCGAGCTGCCGGGACGCCGGCGTGACGACCGGCTCGGCCGCCGCTGGGGTCCGCAGCGCGGGCGACGTCGCACCCAGCGCCGGGCCGCGCGACGCGGGAGCCTGCGGGGCAGGCAGCGGCGGCATCACCGAATCGGGCGCCAGCACATCGGGTACGAAGAGGGTGAACGTCGACCCCTGGCCGGGCGCTGACGATACGGCGATGGTGCCACCGATCAGTTGGGCCAGGTCGCGACTGATGGACAGCCCGAGCCCCGTCCCTCCGTACCGGCGGCTGGTCGTCCCGTCCGCCTGCTGGAACGCCTCGAAGATCAGGTCCAGCTTGTCGTCCGGGATGCCGATCCCGGTATCGATCACGTCGAAGGCGACCACCTGCCGAGCCGCGGCGAGTGCCGGCACATCGAAGTACATGCCCACCGGAGCCGGACCGATGCGCAAGGTCACCGCGCCGTTGTCGGTGAACTTCACCGCGTTGGAGACCAGGTTGCGCAGGATCTGCTGGAGCCGCTGCGCGTCGGTGACAATCGCCTCGGGCAGGTCGCGGGACACCCGTACCTGAAGATCCAGGCCCTTCTGTTCGGTCTGCGGAGCGAACGCCTGGTCGACGTAGCTCTGGATGTCGGCGAAGCGCACCTCCGTCGGCTCCACGTCCATCCGGCCGGCTTCGATCTTCGAGAGGTCGAGGATGTCATCGATAAGCGACAGCAGATCCGACCCGGCGCTGTGGATGGTGCGGGCGAACTCGATCTGCTTCTCGGTCAGGTTCTGTTCCGGATTGTCCGCCAGCAACCTGGCCAGCAGCAGCAGCGAGTTCAGCGGCGTCCGCAGCTCGTGGCTCATGTTCGCCAGGAACTCCGACTTGTACGCCGAGGCGCGGCTGAGCTGCTGGGCCTTCTCCTCCAACCCGATCCGGGCCATCTCGATCTCGCGGTTCTTGGTTTCGATGTTGCCCTTCTGCTCGGACAGCAACTGCGCCTTGTCCTCCAACTCGGCGTTTGTACGCTGCAACTCGGCCGACTGCTCCTGCAACTCGTGCGCCAGCCGCTGCGACTGGGCGAGCAGTTCCTCCGTACGCCGGTTGGCCTGGATGGTGTTCACCGCAACACCGATGGTGAGCACGAGCCGCTCCAGGAAGGCCAGATGCAACTCGGAGAAGGTGGCCACGCTGGCGAACTCGATGACGCCGAGCAGTTCCCCCTCGAACAGCACGGGCAGCACGACCAGGTCGGCGGGCGGGGTCTGGGCGAGCCCCGACCGGACGGTGAGCCGCCCCTCGGGGACGGCCCGCACCCGGATGGTCCGCCGGGACAGCGCGGTCTGCCCGACGAGCCCTTCCCCCGGTGCGAAGGTGACGCCGTGGTCGCGGGCGACGTAGCCGTACGAGGCGGTGAGCCGCAGCCGGGTCGTCGCGTCGGACTGGTCGGCCAGGAAGAACGCGCCGAGCTGCGCGTCGACGAGCGGGGTCACCTCCATCATGATCATGCGGCACACCTCGCCGAGGTCCCGCTGGCCCTGCAGCAGGTCACCGATGCGGGCGAGGTTCGAGTCCAGCCAGCCCTGCTCGGCGTTCTTCTTGGTCGTCTCCCGCAGGGTGACGATCATCTGGTTGATGTTGTCCTTCAGCTCCGCGATCTCGCCTTGCGCCGCGACGGCGATCGCCTGGGTGAGGTCGCCACGGGTCACCGCCGTGGACACCTGCGCGATCGCCCGGAGCTGGGTGGTCAGGGTGGAGGCGAGCTGATTGACGTTCTCGGTGAGGTCCTTCCAGGTGCCGGAGACCCCCTTCACCCGCGCCTGACCACCGAGCTTGCCCTCGATGCCGACCTCGCGGCCGACCCGGGTCACCTCGGTGGCGAACGACGACAACTGATCCACCATCGTGTTGACGGTGTTCTTCAACTCCAGGATCTCGCCCTGCGCGTCGACCGTGATCTTCTGCGACAGGTCACCCTTCGCCACCGCCGTGGTCACCGACGCGATGTTGCGCACCTGCGAGGTCAGGTTCGAGCCCATCGAGTTCACGTTGT
This sequence comes from Plantactinospora sp. GCM10030261, assembly GCF_042666615.1. Taxonomy (NCBI): domain Bacteria; kingdom Bacillati; phylum Actinomycetota; class Actinomycetes; order Micromonosporales; family Micromonosporaceae; genus Plantactinospora; species Plantactinospora sp. GCM10030261. Next base: position 87,699 of record NZ_JBHTDD010000021.1, on the reverse strand, counting down.
CGGTCAGGTCCCGCCAGGTGCCGGAGACCCCCTTCACCTGCGCCTGACCGCCGAGCTTGCCCTCGGTGCCGACCTCGCGGGCCACCCGGGTCACCTCGTCGGCGAACGACGACAACTGATCCACCATCGTGTTGACGGTATTCTTCAACTCCAGGATCTCGCCCTGCGCGTCGACCGTGATCTTCTGCGACAGGTCACCCTTCGCCACCGCCGTGGAGACCTGGGCGATGTTGCGCACCTGCGAGGTCAGGTTCGACGCCATCGAGTTCACGTTGTCGGTCAGGTCCCGCCAGGTGCCCGCCACCCCGCGCACCTGCGCCTGACCACCCAACTTGCCCTCGGTACCCACCTCGCGGGCCACCCGGGTCACCTCGTCGGCGAACGACGACAACTGATCCACCATCGTGTTCACCGTCGACTTCAACTCCAGGATCTCACCCCGGGCATCCACCGTGATCTTCTGCGACAGGTCGCCCTTCGCCACCGCCGTGGTCACCGACGCGATGTTGCGTACCTGGGCGGTCAGGTTCGACGCCATCGAGTTCACGTTGTCGGTCAGGTCCCGCCAGGTGCCCGCCACCCCGCGCACCTGCGCCTGACCACCCAACTTGCCCTCGGTACCCACCTCGCGGGCCACCCGGGTCACCTCGTCGGCGAACGACGACAACTGATCCACCATCGTGTTCACCGTCGACTTCAACTCCAGGATCTCACCCCGGGCATCCACCGTGATCTTCTGCGACAGGTCGCCCTTCGCCACCGCCGTGGAGACCTGCGAGATGTTGCGTACCTGGGAGGTGAGGTTGCCGGCGAGCTGGTTGACGTTCTCGGTGAGGTCCCGCCAGGTGCCGGACAGACCGCGGACCTGCGCCTGACCGCCCAACTTGCCCTCGATGCCCACCTCGCGGGCCACCCGGGTCACCTCGTCGGCGAACGACGACAACTGATCCACCATCGTGTTGACGGTGTCCTTGAGTTCCAGGATCTCGCCCTGTGCCGCGACCGTGATCTTCTGACTGAGGTCGCCGTTCGCCACGGCCGTGGAGACCTGGGCGATATTGCGGACCTGTGCGGTCAGGTTCGACGCCATCGAGTTGACGCTGTCCGTGAGGTCCTTCCAGGTGCCGGCGACGTTGGGCACCTCCGCCTGGCCGCCCAGCTTGCCCTCGGTGCCGACCTCGCGGGCCACCCGGGTCACCTGCTCGGCAAACAGGCGCAGCGTGTCGGTGAGCGAGTTGATCGTGTGCGCCAGTTCGGCCACCTCGCCCTTGGCGGACACGGTGATCTTCTGGGACAGGTCCCCCTTGGCCACCGCCGTCGACACCTGCGAGATGGACCGCACCTGGTGCGTCAGGTTGGAGGCCATCGTGTTGACCGAGTCGGTCAGCTCCCGCCAGGTGCCGGAGACCCCCCGGACCTGCGCCTGACCGCCCAACTCGCCCTCAATGCCCACCTCCCGGGCCACCCGCGTCACCTCGTCGGCGAACGACGACAACTGATCCACCATCGTGTTCACCGTGCGGCCGATCCGCAGGTACTGGCCGCGCAGTGGCCGGTCGTCGATCTCCAGCGCCATGTGCTGAGAGAGGTCACCATTGGCGACCGCGTTGATCACCCGAGCGATCTCGGTGGTCGGCCGGCCCAGGTCGTCGACCAACGAGTTGATCGCCCGGTTGCCCTCCGCCCACGCACCGTCGAGGCCCTCCTCGTCCAGCCGCTCGGTGAGCCGGCCGTCCCGACCCACCGTCCGGGCGATCCGCCGTACGTCCAGGTGCTGGCGCTCCTGGAGCGCCACCACGTCATTGAACGCGTCCACCGCCGCGCCGGCGGCACCCGACCGCCGGGACAGTCGCACCTTGAGGTCGCCCCGTCGGACCCGGCGCAGCGCGTCCGTGATCTCCCCGAGCACGGCCGCCTCGTCGGACGCCGCGCCAGCGGCCAGTTCGTTCGCCGTGGTCATGATCCCTCGCTCAGCTCCGCCGGAGGCGGATCGGTCCGTGGCGCCGACCCGGCCGACCAGCCCTCTCGTCGTCCGGCCAGCCCCCATCATTGTGCCGGGAGCAGCGCGATGCCAATGGCGTGCCGCACTCCAAGCGGTGGAGCCCCGGATCCGGGCCGGGCACGCCCGTGGGGTGCACGGGTTGGAACTCGGCGCCGGTCGGTGGAGGATACGAGGCGTGGCAGCGGAACCGAGCGCACCGGGCATCCCGGACGGGCACGTCCGGCGCGTCCGGCTGCCCGCCGACCGGCGCACCCCGGCCACCGCCCGGGCCCTGGTCCGATCGGTGTTGACCGAGGCGCACCTGGACGAGTTGCTCAACGAGGCGCTCCTGCTCACCACGGAGCTGACCACAAACGCGGTCGAACACGCGCGCACCGAGTTGGACATCGAGGTGGTCGCCGACCAGACCGGCCTCAACGTGCTGGTCTCGGACTTCGCGGCAGGTCCGATCGACGACGTCACCGCGCGGCCACGCAACGACAGCGTCGACATCTCGCAGGTCTCGGAACGGGGCCGGGGACTGCTGCTGGTCGATCACTTCGCCAGCCGGTGGGGCACCACTCACATGCCCACCGGCAAGGGCGTCTGGTTCCACCTCGACCGCAAGACCCGCCCCGCCGTCTCGCTGCCCGTGGCCGGGCCACCGCCGATCGGTGGCGGCACCCCGATGCCCGTGCCGAGCGCTGGCGCGATGGGCACCCTCATGCACATCGCACCCGACTCGTACGCCGACGACCCGTTGCCCGACTTCGCCGCGAACCTGCTGGCCAGCGTGGCCGAGATGGTGGGGGCGGCCGGTGGCAGCGTCCGGCTGGACCGTGGCGACGGCGCGGGCGCCCAGGTGCTCGCCCGCTATGGCCGGCCACCCCGGCCGGAGGATGACCAGCTCCGCGTGCCGCTCGCGGTGAACCGGCCGTACCAGGGCGAGCTGGAACTCGACGTGGCCCCTTCCGGATACGCGGAGCCGCTCGCCTCGCTGGTGGCCGAGCGACTCTCGCTGCACCTGGAGAACGACCGGTTGCGCCGGATCGACCTGCGCCGGCAGACCTGGCTCACCTTCCTCGCCGAGGCGAGCGAGCTGCTCGCCCAGTCGCTGGATGTCGACCTGACCATGGCGCTCGTGCCGCAGTTGGTGGTTCCGCGGCTGGGGCAGTGGTGCGCGGTGCACATCACGGACGAGTGGGGTCGACTCCGCCTTGCCTCCGTCACTCACGCCGACGAGGCGCTCCTGCCCGACCTGCACAAGTTGCTGGGGGAATCCGGCCCGGACTCGGTGCAGGCCACCCTGCGCGAAGCGATCCGGTTGGGTATCCAACTGCCGATCAGCGCGCCGATGGACGGCATCGCGGTCCCGCTGGTGGCGCGCGGGCAGCGGCTCGGCACCCTGGCCGTGGGCCGGCACCAACGTCACCGGCACGACCCGGACGAGGTCGGTGTGCTGGAGGACGTCGCCCGACGGGCGGCGCTGGCCATCGAGAACGCCCGCATCCACGCCGAGCGCCGGCGGGTCGCGCAGACGTTGCAGCAGTCGCTGCTACCGCCGGTGTTGCCGGTGGTGGACGGCATCGGTTTCGCGGCCGAGTACGTACCGACCGGTGACGTGGCCGACGTGGGCGGCGACTTCTACGACGTGGTCCCGCTGCCGGACGGCCGGTGGCTAGTGGTCATCGGTGACGTCTCCGGCAAGGGAGTGCAGGCCGCCGCGGTGACCGGTCTCGTCCGCGACGTGATCCGGGTGCTGGTCGGCGACGGCCGACCGCTGCCCGAGGCGCTCGCCCGGCTGAACGAGACCCTGGTGGAACGCGGGGGCGGCCGGTACTGCACGCTCGCCCTGGCGGCGGTCGACCAGGCCGGTGACGGGAAATTGGACGTCTCGTTGCACCTGGCCGGGCACGACCGGCCGGTCCTGGTCCGGGGAGACGGCCGGGCGGCCTTCGTGGGCACCGGCGGTACGGCGCTGGGCCTGCTGGACACCATCGAGTCGCCGGTCGCGGAGGTGCCGCTGGGGCCCGGTGACGCCCTGGTCTTCTACACCGACGGGGTGACCGAACGGCGACGCGGCCGGGAACTGTTCGGCATCGAACGGCTCCGGGACGCCGCCGCACCGCTGGCGGGCTACTCCGCCGACGTGCTCGCCGCCCGGCTCCGGTCGACCGCGATCGGCTTCTCGGTGGAATCGCCGCGGGACGACATCGCCATCCTGGTGCTGCGCAACGACGCCCGCTGACCGGCCACCCCGGGGTCGACGCTTCCCCGTGCCGGTGAAGATGACGCTGCCTCGTGCCGGTGGAGATGCGGCGGTGCAAACGGTGAGCAGGGCAGGCAGCCCTTTGATCGCGTCGGCGATGCCGCCGTAGCGGTCCCGGACGGATGCCGGTGCGCAAGACCAGCTGATCCGTCCACGTCCCCTACTACGTCGCACGTAGCGACGCATGACGTAGTAGCACGGTCAAGACGTGCCGACTGACTCACGCCGCACCATGCCCGCACCACCGCGCAGCCGGTCGGCGGCGAGCTGCGTGACGGCCAGGGCGCCGAACGCCAGCCAACCGGCGGCGACCGCGACCAGCGGCGACCGGTGTTGAAGGCTCTGGTAGCCGGCGAGAAACCCGACGAGGGCCAGGCTGTTGCGGGCGAGGTGGCGGGTGAACGCCGGAAGGTCGTGCCGGGCCTCCACGGCGGTGAGCACACCCGCATACGGGAAGGTGACCACCATCCCGCGCAACGCCTGGCCCAACAGCATGGTCAGTAACGCGCCGACCAGGATCACGAACGGCTTGGCCGGTAGGGGCAGGCCGCTCCGGCGGGCGGGACGGTCCGACCCCGGTGGGCCCGGAGCCGCAATGCCCGGCGGCACGTGGACCGGAGCCGCGCCGCCCGGCGCCGGGTTCCGGGGCGACACCAGCATGGCAATCGCCCATAGCCCCGCCATCGCGGCCACCGCCGGCCAGAACGGCACCGGGCCGGCGCGCAGGATCAGCCAGCTCACCGCGAGGTATGCGCCGATGCCGCCCGCGTCGGCGGTCGCGATGTGCCAGCGGAGGCGGTCATGGGTCACCGCCACCGTGACGAAGAACAGGTTGAGCGCCCCCACCCCGAGCACCTGAGCCCCGTCCACCGGGACACCCGTGGCCATGAGGGCGACCGTCATCGGCAGCGGGAGGCTGTAGACGAAGGCCCGCCACGCGGTCGACCGGATGACGCTGACCGCCCAGACCACCGCTGTCACCAGCAACACCCCGAGCAGCGTCACGTCGACCCGTTCAGTCGAGCCGGCGGGCCAGCGACAGGCAGGTGCCGAAGGCGTCTCGCAACCGGCGAAGATCGGCGTGGTTGACGGTGAACCGGTTCTCCCGGATCTCCCCGTCGGCGCCGAAACGGCTCTCCCAGGCCTGGGCAGAATCCCAGATGGCGAGGTTCACGTGCAGTTCCGTGGTGGCCGGTCCGCGCTCCAGCAGGAACACCCGGACGCCGGCATCCCGCTGCTCGTCGAGGAGGGATCGCAACTCGTCGGTCATCGCGGCGAAGAGAAAGATTCGGTTGATTTCCGCGCCACGGGCCAGTGCCGCCAGATTGGTCTTCCAGTAATCGCGCCCGGTTCCGCTTCGCCACCAGCTCAGCTCGCCACTGGCCCGGGGCAGCACATTGGTCACGGCGTCCAGCCGGGAAACCACAGCCCGCGTGCCCGCGAAGAGGTCCTGGCTGTCCGCGCCGGGCCGGATGATCCGACCCGCCCGGACCTGGTCCATTTCGGCGACCAGGAGTTCGCACCGGCGTCGCGCCTCCGCCGCGACCGGCGTGCCCGGATAGGTTTCCACCGCCGCACGGGCGCCCTCGGCGATCGACGTGACCGACGTGGGGAGCCACGGCGGTCCCTGCACGAGAGCCCGCAGGTGGAAGCGCCGCTCGGCCCGGGCGATCGAGTCGATCAGCAGCGAGATGGTGGTCCCCATCAACCCGGCCAGCAGCGACTCCACTCCGGACGCGGCGCCACTGAGATCGAGGGCGATCGACAGTGCGATGGACAGCAGGATGCCGACGACGGCCACCGGGTCGAGGTGGGTGAGGACACTTCGCCGACCCGCCGCCGCACGTCGGGCGACCGGCAGGACGCGGCGGACCGGCATCGCCATCTGCGGCTCCTCGCACGTCACGTGTTGTCCCTGTGACGGTAGGTCAGCGACGCAACGATGTCGCTCGCGATCGCGTGTCGACCCGCGTGCCGGGTCCTGACCCGTCAGAGCCCGCCCGGAAAGCGGCCGGGTGCCAGCCGATGGTCCGGATCGAACTGCTCCTTCACCCGACGGAGCAGCGACAGATCCGACCTGTCTCCCCACAGGTCGACGGAGCGGCGGACCGGCGGCGGCGCTGCCACCACCACACACCGGCCGGCACGAGCCAGTAGGACCGCGCGCACCGCCGTCAGGATGCCAGCCACTCGGTCGGGTGGCGTGGTGGCCGGCAACGCCGCGTGCACCACACCGAGCCCGGCCGATCCTCGGACCGGCAGCGGAGTGCCGGCGGCGTCACGGAGCGCGTAGACGGCGGCGTGCAGATCACCGATCGGCACCTCGATGCGGAGGGCGATGTCGGCCGGCCCGAACGGATACTGGCGCCACCAGGCCGGTGGTGCGGCGGACGTCCTGGCGTCGCCGCCCAGCAGGCGGCCGAGCCGGCCCACCCGTTCCGCGACGTCGGAGGGGCCGCCCTCGATCAGTACGGCCAGGGTGCCCGGACCGCGGGGGCCGGAGGGCCGGGGCCGACCGGTTCCCGCCGGGTGGCCGCTGCCCTGCCATGAGCCGTCGGCGGCACCGGCGACCCGCCAGGACGCGTACTGCTGGCCACCCGGCAGGTCGATCTCGATCGCGGCCGGTGCGATCGACCCGGACAGGATCTCGCCGACCAGGTCGTGCATCTCCAATGGCGTCCAGACCGACCGGGTCACCCAGAGTCGGCTGGCCGGCACGGCCTGCACCCGGAGCGTGGCCGAGACCAGCACCCCCAGAGCGCCGTGCGAACCGCAGAGCAGAGCGGCCAGCTCGCGACGAGCGTCCGGGCTGGCCGACCGTCCGCCGATCCGGTTGAGCGCTCCGCCAGCGTCGACGTAGCTCACCTCGGTGACCTGGGCGCAGGACGACCCGTGCCGGTGCCGCAACGGACCGGACTCGTCGGCCGCGACCACGCCCCCGACCGTTGCGCCCTCGGACGGGACATCGATGGCCAGCCGCTGGCCGGATCGCTCGAGCACCGCCTGGACAGCACGGACCGGCGTGCCGGCCCCCACCTCGGCGGTCAGCTCGCCGGTCGACCGGTGCCAGACCCCGGCGAGCCGGCCGGTGTCCAGCAGGATGTCGAGCTGCGCGGGCGGAGCGCCCCAGTCCAACTTGGTCCCGGCGCCGCGCGGGACCACGGAGAGGTCGTACTCGGCGGCGAGGCGAAGGATGTCGCCCACCGCGCGGGGCGAACCCGGCAGCGCGACCCAGCGTGCCGGCTGGCCCGCCACCTCGTCAGCGGCCCCCGCCGGTCGGGCGAAGTCGGCGCCGCATATGTCGGCCAGCCGCCGGCCGACGCCGGCCGACCCCGATCGGTTTCCCACACCCGTCACATCCCCCACTCGGCTATCGTACAGATGTTCGAATGCGTGGCAAGAGGGTGACCAATTCGACACGCTACGGCGAGCGGTAACGTGAGCGGCGTGACGACGCAGACGCCGACCGTGCCGGCCGCCAAGCGGATCCCCACCGAACGCAGCCACCACGGCGACACGGTGGTCGACGACTACGCCTGGCTGGCCGCGAAGGACGACCCGGACACCCTGGCCTATCTCAACGCGGAGAACGCCCACACCGAGGCGCACACGGCCCACCTCGCGGGCCTGCGGGAGAAGCTGTTCACCGAGACCCGTCAACGCACCCTGGAGACCGACCTGACGGTGCCGACCCGCAAGGGGCGTCACTGGTACTACACCCGCACGGTGGAGGGCCAGCAGTACGGCATCCACTGTCGCCGTCCGGTGGCCGAGGGGGAGACCGAGCCGCCGGCCACCGCCGACGCCGGCCCGCCGGCCGACGAGGAGATCCTGCTCGACGGCAACGCGCTGGCCGAGGGACACGAGTTCTTCGCGATCGGCGCGTTCGACGTCAGCCCGGACGGCCGCTGGCTCGCCTACTCCACCGACTTCGCCGGAGACGAGCGGTTCACGCTCCGGATCAAGGATCTGGCCAGTGGTGAGCGGCTGGCCGACGAGGTGCCGGACACCTTCTACGGCACCGCCTGGTCGGCCGACGGCACGACGCTGTTCTACCTGACCGTGGACGAGGCGTGGCGGCCGCACCGGGTGTGGCGGCACCGCGTCGGCTCGCCGGCCGCCGAGGACGTCGTGGTCTTCCAGGAGGACGACGAGCGGTTCTGGGTCGGGGTCTCGCTGAGCCGCTCCGAGAAGTTCATCGTCGTCGACATCCACAGCAAGGTGACGAGCGAGGTCCGGGTCATCCCGGCGAGCGACCCGACCGGCGAGCCGGCGATCGTCGCGCCCCGGCGACAGGGCATCGAATACTCGGTCGAGCACCATGCCGACCCCACCGACCCGGGGCGTTTCCTGATCCTGCACAACGACGGTGCCGAGGACTTCGCCCTGGCCTGGACGCCGGCCGACGCACCCGGCGACTGGATTCCGTTGATCGAGCACACACCCGGCACCCGGTTGGAGTCCGTCGACGCGTTCGCCAACCATCTGGTCGTCTCGTTGCGTACGGCCGGGCTGACCGGGCTCCGGGTGCTGCCCGTCGGCAGCACCGACTCGTACGACATCGACTTCCCGGAGCCGATCTACTCTGTCGGGCTGGACAGCAACCCCGAGTACCGGACCGACACGGTACGGCTGCACTACGCCTCACTCGTCACCCCGGACTCGGTCTACGACTTCGACCTGGTGACGCGGGATCTGCTGCTGCGCAAGCGCAGGCCGGTGCTGGCCGGCCCGGACGGGCGCGCGTTCGACCCGACCGACTACGAACAGCACCGTGACTGGGCGCTGGCCGAGGACGGCAGCCGCATCCCGATCTCCCTGGTCTGCAAGGCGGGTACGCCCCGGGACGGCTCCGCGCCCTGTGTGCTCTACGGCTACGGCTCGTACGAGACGAGCCTCGACCCGTGGTTCTCGGTCCCGCGTCTGTCCATGTTGGATCGCGGGGTGGTGTTCGCCGTGGCGCACGTGCGGGGCGGCGGCGAACTGGGCCGGCGGTGGTACGACGAGGGCAAACTGCTGGCGAAGAAGAACACCTTCACCGACTTCGTGGCCGTGGCCCGGCACCTGAGCACGTCCGGCTGGACCGCGACGGACCGGTTGGTGGCGCGGGGCGGTTCGGCCGGCGGCCTGCTGATGGGCGCGGTCGCGAACCTGGCCCCGGACGCGTTCGCCGGCATCGTGGCCGAGGTGCCGTTCGTCGACCCGCTGACCTCGGTGCTGGACCCGTCGCTACCGCTCACGGTGACCGAGTGGGAGGAGTGGGGCAACCCGCTCGCCGACCCGGAGGTCTACGCCTACATGAGGTCCTACTCGCCGTACGAGAACGTGCGTGCCGTGCGTTACCCGGCAATCCTGGCGGTGACCAGCCTGAACGACACCCGCGTGCTGTATCACGAGCCGGCGAAGTGGATCGCCCGGCTGCGCGCGGTCGCCCCCGAGGGGCAGTACCTGCTCAAGACCGAGATGGAGGCGGGGCACGGCGGGCCGAGCGGCCGGTACGACACCTGGCGTGAGGAGGCGTTCGTGATCGCCTGGATCCTCGACCGCTTCCACCTAACAAACTAACCCCCCGCCCCCCGCTCCCCGCCCCCCGGGGCCGCCCCCCGGGGCCGCCCCCCTGGGGTTGATCAAGAGGTTCGCGTCAGATTTCCGCGAGAATCCGACGCGAACCTCTTGATCAACCCGCCGGAGGAGCTGTCAGAGGAGCCGTCAGAGGAGCCGTCAGCGCCTCGGTCAGCCGGGCGGGCTCGATGTTGCCGCCGGTCACCACGGCCACGGTGGGGCCGGTCGGCAGGTCGGCGGCGCGGAACAGCGCGGCGGCGGGAGCCACCGCGCCGCTGGGCTCCACCACGAGGCGGCTGTCCCGGGCCAGCCGGGCCAGGGCCTCCCGGATCTCGTCCTCGGTCACCGTCACGATGCCGTCCAGCCGTTCTCGCAGGTGGGCGAGGGTGAGTTCGGACAGGTTGGTGCGCAGACCGTCGGCGCTGGTCCGATAGGTCAGTTCGGGCTCCCAGATCACCAGTTCGCCGGCCGTGAGCGAGGCGTGCGCGTCGGCGGCCAGGTCCGGCTCGACCCCGATCACGGTTACCTCCGGCCGGAGCGCCTTGACGGCGGTGGAGACGCCCGAGGCCAGCCCGCCGCCGCCCACTGGCACCAGCACCACCGCGAGGTCCGGCAGGTCGGCGACGATCTCCAGGCCGATGGTGCCCTGCCCGGCGATGATCCGGCGATCGTCGTACGGAGGGACGAGGGTGGCCCCGGTCCGGGCGACGACCCGCTCGGCCTCGGCCAGCCGGCGGGCGTGGTCCACCAGGATCACCTCGGCCCCGAGCCGCCGGACCTGCTCGATCTTGATTGCCGGCGCGCCCTCGGGGATCACCACGACGCACGGAATGCCGGCCGCGGCGGCCGCCCAGGCGAGCGCCTGCCCGTGGTTGCCAGAGGAGTGCGTGACCACTCCCCGCGCGCGCTGCTCGGCGGTGAGCCGGCTGATCGCGTTCGTCGCGCCGCGCAGCTTGAACGAGCCGACGGGTTGCAGGCTCTCCGGCTTGAGGTAGAGCCGGTCGTCCCACCGGCAGGGCAGCAACGGGGTGCGGACGACCCGGCCGGCGATGGCGTCGGCCGCCCCCCGCACGTCATCGAGCGTTACGAGATCCATCCCGCAATCGTGCCACCGCGCGGGAGGGTCCTTTGCCAGCGGCCCTTCCTCGCTCAGCCGACGCGCAGTTCCTCGATGGTGGTGCTGGCGCGCAGGAAGAGCAGGCCGATGGCCACGGTGGCGAGGACCGCGGCGAGCGCGCCGCCGCCCAGCAGCGCCAGTTGCTCCAGCGGCACGTCCACCACCCGGCTGACCTCGGTCCAGCGGGTGTGCTGCCATGCCTTCTCGGGGTCCTGGCACACCGGTCCGGACACCGCCGGGTCACAACTCCCGGTCCGCTCGGTCACCCGGTCGCCACCTGCCATGCGGCCCAGCACCTGACCCACGGTCACCGCCACCAGGATCGCCGGCAACGCCGGTGCGAGCACCTGCCAGGCGATCGACCGGCCGAGGGTCCGGCGTGGCACACCGGTGGCGACCAGGGCGGCGTAGGTGCGCCGCCGCGACACGATGCCCTCGGCGACAGCGACCAGCAGACCGCCGGCCGCGATGATCATCGCGACGACGACCGCGATGTTGATGAGGTCCATGGTTTGCACGTAGAACGGATCAGGCTCGACCATCACCGGCGGCAGCCCGTTGGCCTCGGCGTCGAGCCGCTGCATCTCGGCGCGCACCTCGTCGGTGGTGACGAAGTAGGCCCGGAACGCCGCCGCCCCGGCACCGAAGATGAGGCAGGCCAGCAGCGCGGTGAAGGTGCGGCTGCCGGACCAGGGGTCGGCGAGCAGCCGGCGCGCGGCGAGCAGCGCCGCCGGCCGCCGGGCCGTCCGGTGCAGCAGCCGCCCGACGGTGTACGAGATCCAGGCCGCCCCGGTCACCACGCCGAGCATGGCCAGCAGGCTGCCGCCGGCCAGCAGGGTGGCGAACAGCCAGACCGGCGGTTCCCGATCGGTCCGTCCGTACCACTCGTACAGCGGCTTGGCAGCCCCGATCACGACCAGTCCGAGCACGATCAGGATCCCCGGCAGCGATCCCGGTGCCCTCGTCCGGGTGGTGGAGCGGACCGTGCCGAACGGGCTGACCGTCACCCGGCGCAGCAGGATCGCGGTCGCCAGGGCGGCGAGCAACGGCAGGCCGAGCACCACGACGGCCAGCACCCAGGCCGGCGGCAGCACGTCGGTCGGCAGGGCGAGCTTGCCGTCCGCTCCCGGCCGGTCGAGCAGCCGGCGGCCGACCAGGTACGTCGCCAGGCCGGCCGCGGAGCCGAACAGGCTGGCCAGGCCGGCCTCGGCGACGGCGAGCAGGACGGTCTGCCCGGGTGTCGCGCCGGCCAGCCGGATCGCGGCGAGCCGGCGGTCCCGGGCCGGGGCGCCGAGCCGGGCGCACTGGCCGGCCAGCGCCAGAATCGGGATCATCAGCAGCAGCATGGTGATGGCCACCCCGGGCCGCAGCCCGGGTTCGGCCAGCAGCGCGTTGCGGTACTGCTTGGACCATGCATCGCTGCCGGTCATACCCGGTGGGCCAGGGGTGGGAATCGCCAGCACGGTGGCGGCGGCCAGTGCCGCCAGCGTCGCCAGCAGGGCGCTGAACGCGGTGAGCAGCACCCGCAGGCCGTCCGTGCGGGTGCCGGCCAGGGCGAGCCGGACCAGGGTGGTCGGCCTCACCGCAACCGGCCCGTCAGCGGCTCACCGAGGCCCAGCCCGGTCTGGTCGAGCTGGCCGTCGCGCAGCGCGATCTCGCGATCCGCGTACGCCGCGATCCGTGGCTCGTGGGTGACCAGCAGGACCGTGGTCCGCTGGTCACGGGCCACCCGGATGAGCTGGCCGAGCACCTGCTCGCCGGTGAGCGTGTCCAGCGCGCCGGTCGGCTCGTCGGCGAACAGCACCCGCGGCTCGGTGATCAATGCCCGCGCCACGGCGCAGCGCTGTTGCTGGCCACCGGACATCTCGCCAGGGCGCTTGTCCGCCAGATCAGCGACGCCGAGCCGGTCCAGCCAGGTCAGTGCCGCCGTCCGCGCCTCTCGCCGCCCCGTGCCGGCGAGCAGCAGCGGCAGCGCCACGTTCTCCGCCGCGGTCAGCTCTGGCACGATCTGCCCGAACTGGAACAACACCCCGAACTCGGTACGTCGGAGCCGGGAGCGGGCCGCCTCGGACCAGGTGTCGATCCGGTGCTCGCCGTAGTGCACCTCGCCCGCGTCCGGGCGCAGGATGCCGGCCAGGCAGTGCAGCAGGGTGGACTTGCCACACCCGCTGGGGCCGGTGACCGCGACGATCTCGCCCTCGGCCACCTCCATGGTCACGCCGCGCAGGGCCGGTGTCAGCCCGTACGAGCGGACCACCCCTCGGGCTCGCAGCAGGGTCATGCGCGCACCTCCCGGTGCCAGTCGGCGACCCGGTCCAGGGTGGTTTCCAGCCACCGCAGATCCGCGTCGAGATGAACGATGGCGAAGTCGGCGGCGATGACGTCGCCGAGGTTGGCGTTCGGGTCGGTCATGATCCGGGTCAGCTCCCGGAGCCGTTCGGTATGGGCCCGCCGCTGGGCAATCAGGTAGCCCCGGGCGTGCTCGACGTCGGCGACCAGGAGCGCCACCACGACCTTGGCGAGCAGCGTGCTGCTGACGTAGGGGACCGGTGGCTCCACCTCGCCGAGCCAGGCTGCCACCCGTTCCCGTCCGGCCGCCGTGATGCCGTAGGACGTGCGGTCGGGCCCGGCGGCGCGGTCCTGGCCGGCCTGCTCCACGAGACCGTCCCGTTCGAGCCGGCCGAGGGTCGCGTAGACCTGGCCGTAGGGCAGCGGCTTGGCCCTCGGCAGCCGCTCGTCGTGAGCGCGCTTGAGCTGGTAGCCGTGCAGCGGACCGGCGGCCAGCAGGCCGAGCAGCACGTGCGCGGTGGACATGGGTTCCACTATTCATTGAGTGAATAGCTCCCGTCAAGCGCCGTCGCCTGTCACATCCGGTGGCGCTGTCCCGTCCATGACGCGACAACACTGCCGAACAAGGGGACCGATGACCGTGACGCCCACCCCGTACCGCCGCCGACACCGCACCGCCGGACGGTGGTCGCGGTGACCATCCAGGCCGACCCGGTGTGGCCGGTGCTCGCCCTGGCCGCCCTCCAACTGGTCGACGCGCTGCTGTGCGTCAAGCCGGTCGGATTCGTCGCGCGCTGCCTCGACGACGTCGGCTTCCCCCGGCGTTTCTGGCGGCTGCTGCCGCCGGTGAAGCTGGCCGCCTGCGCCGGACTGCTACTCGGCCTGGTGGTCCCCTACCTCGGCCTGGCGACCTGTCTGGCACTTGTGGCGTACTTCGCGGTGGCCGTCACCATGCACCTGCGCGCCCGCGACATCGGGCGCAACATCACGAACGCCGCACTGATCGGGCTCGCCTCGGCCGCGGTGGTCCTGTGCTTCACCTGACCACCGGGTGACACGGCGCAGACCACCGACGCGGCCCGCCGACCATCCGCCTGCGCCCGCGGCCGGACGGCCGGCCGCGGGTGGTCAGCGCCGCCGGCCGGCGTCGAGGAGGAACCAGGCCGCGCAGACCACTGACGCGACCGCCTGCCCGATCACCACCATCCAGGTCAGCGTCAGCCCGCCGAGCAGCGCGAGCAACGCCGGCAGTCCGAACAGCACGAACAGGTCCACGCCCGACAGCAGCCACAGCAGCGGACCGGTCGCCAGGGCACCCGCCGGTGTGTCGATGTGCGCCAGGTCGTGCCGGACGAAACCGGCCCGGGCGCGGCGCAACGCCGCCGTCCCGACTGTCGGCGCCAGCGCCACGCCCAGCGCCCACCACGGCCCCGGTCGCAGGTCACCGAACCGGCCCGCGAACGCCAGTGCCAGCACCGCCCAGCCGCCGGCCAGCAACGTCGGTACGACCAGACGCCCGGCCAGCGCCTGCCGCGCGGTGAGCCCGAGCAGGCGCAGCAGCGCCGGCTGGGCGCTGTCCTGCCGGACCGCGTCGGTGGTCGTCCCGGCCACCAGCAACGCGCCAAGCGCGACCACGAGGGCCGGCAGCCACCACGGTCCGGCGAACGCGACGGCCGGCGTACTGGCGGCCAGGGCCAGCGCGGCGAGCCGCACCGGGCGACGGCGCAGCACCAGCAGGTCGTGCTGGACGGGCAGCAGCCAGCGCGGCAGCCGGCGCAGCCGGACCGAACGCATGTGGCGGCGCTGCCAGTAGCGTCGCTGCTCCTGCTCGGCCAGAAATCCCGGCTCCGCCGCGATGGTGGCGTCGAGATAACCACCGCGAACCGTCGCGGCCTCGACCACCAGGTGCCCGGGAAACCGCCCGAGCAGCCACCCGACGAGGGCCGACAACCCGGCCACCGCCCCGGCCAGGAGCAGTCCCGCCATCAGGACGGCCGCGCCCGGCCGGATCAGACCGGCGACAACGGCGTCCGGCAACCCCGGGCCGGGCCGCCACAGTCCCGCCGCCACGGCGGTCGGCGGAATCGCCGCCAGCAGCACCGCCGCGTCGACGAGGCGGCCCGGCCGGCCATACCGCTGAGCGACCGTCGCGACCAGACCGACCACCCAGCCCAGGCCGACGCCGGCCAGCGACCAGGAGAGCACGGCGGCCACCTCGACCGGGCGCGGCGCCACCCGGCCCACCAGCAGCAGACCACCGACGGCGCCGAGCACCCCCATGCCGGCGAGCATCCCCAGCACTCCCGGCAGCAGCAGGCCACGCCGGGCCACCGGTGCCGGAAACAACCACGCGAGGTCCGCCCGGCCGATCGAGACCGGCCCGATCCGGCGCAGCACCGCGTACGCCAGGAGCGGCACCAGCGTGAGCAGGGCGGCCGACCGGTCGGCCGGCAACGCGGTCGGGGGCACCGGCTGGTCCGGCCAGAACTCCCCCACCAGCGGCTCGCCGATCATCGCCCCGCCGACAAGCACGGTCAGCAGCACCACGTACGCCGTGCCGAAGGCACCCTCGGCGCCCCCGGCCCGCCTGCGACGACGGACCCAGCGGCGCAGCCGCCACGCCGCGACGGCGCCCACCGGTGTGACGGCGGCGGTCCGGGACGGCGCGGTTTCCGCGGCGCGGACGCTCACAGAACTGCCTTCGTTCGCGACTGGCGCTGAGCCCTGTCTCGCAAAACCGGCTCGCTCCTCGCGCTCACAGTGCCACTCGGTCGCCGCCGACCTCGTCGGCGAACGCCGGATCGTGGCTGGCCATCAGCAGGGTGCCGCCATCGGTCACGTACCGTCGCAGCAGGTCCGCCACCGTACGCTTGATGGTCGTGTCCAGCCGCTGCTCCGGTTCGTCAAGGATCAACAGCCGGCTGGGCCGGACCAGCACCGCCGCAAGCATCAACCGTTGCCGCTGGCCGGACGAGAGGTTCAGCGGGGCGCCGTCCGCCACCTCGGTCAACCCCAGCGACTCGAACAGCTCGTCGATCACGCCGTCCCCCGGGTCGGCGCCGTTCGCCATCCGGATCAGCTCGGCGTGCTCCCGCACCGTAAGTCCGTGATACCAACTCGGGTTCTCCACCGTCGTCGCCACCGCCCGCCAGAACTCCACCGACCGGCCCGGCCGCTCGTCGAACACGTCGACCGTCCCGGCGTCCGGGGCCTGCAGGCCCGCCACGCAGCGCAGCAGCGTCGACTTGCCCGTGCCGTTCTCGCCCGTCAGGCAGGTGGCCGCGCCTTTCCCGGCCGCCAACTCAAAGCCGTCGAAGACGACGGTCGACCCGTACGAGACGAGGAGATCCCGGACCGATACAGCGGCTTCCGACACAAAGATCAGTATGTCAAACGCGGTAAATAGTCCCCTGCCAACAAGCCAACCTCAGTCACCGGACACATCCCGGTGGACCGCGACGGCCGCGCCGAGCAACGCCAGCACCGCCCAGGACACGGCGATCAGCAGCCGCTGTCGATCGCCGGTACTGATCCCGAGCAGTGCCGAGAACGGCAGCGGCGCCGACAACCTGCCGAGCAGGCCCTCGGCGAGAACGATCCAACCGGCGACCGCCAGGAACAGCCACGCCGGCCGGCGTACGACCGCCGTCACGGCCGCCCCCAGCACGGCGGTCAACGACACGGCGATCAAGTTGTTCGCGTACCGATCTCCCTCGCCCCTCGCGAGCACCGCGACGCCGCTCGTGGCGGCGAACCCGACGGCGACCAGGACGGCGGTGATGACCTGTCCCGCCAGCACCGGCAACCGGCCGGGACGGGCCAGATAGAGCAGAACCGCGGTGCGGTGTTGGTGATGCTGGGCGACCACCATGACCGCGAACGCGAACGCCCCCAGCCAGACGAGGAGGCTCCACCCGTCGATGTTGACCCAGCCGACCAGAGCGGCGAGCGGCACGGACACCGCCAGGGAGGCCCGACTGGACCGCACGGTGGCCATGCGGTGCAGTTCGCTGCCGACCAACGCGATCATCGGGCCGCCAGGTCGAGGAAGATCTGTTCCAGGTTCGGCGTCTCGATCGACAGTTCGTAGATGGGGACCCGGGCCCCGAACGCGATCTCACCCGCGTCCTCCGGGGACAGCCCCGAGACGTGCAACGCCGCCCCGTCGGCACTGACCCGGCCACCGGCCCGTTCGTACGCCTGCCAGAGGCGCCCGGGATCGCGACCCCGGACGCGCAGCCGCCGGACCGCGGCGCGGTACAGGGTGTCGAGCGGCGCCGCGTACCGGATCCGACCGTCGGCGACAACGACCACGTCGTCGACCAGTTGGTCCAACTCGGCCAGTAGGTGGCTTGAGATGAGGACGGTTCCGCCCCTACCGGCATGCTCACGCAGCAACCGTCGCAGCCATGCCATGCCCTCAGGGTCGAGCCCGTTCGCCGGCTCGTCGAGTACCAGCACCGGAGGATCGCCGAGCAGCGCGGTCGCCATCGCGAGCCGCTGCCGCATGCCCAACGAGTAGTCGCCACTGCGCCGGTCGGCGGCATGCGTCAGGCCGACGTGCTCAAGCAGCACGTCCACCCGGGACCGGGGCACCCCGGCCAGGACCGCGTGGCTGACGAGATGCGCCCGCCCGGTCTGGCCGGGATGGTTGATGCCCTGGTCCAGCACCGCGCCCACCTGCTGTGCCGGGTTCCGCAGATCCCGGAACCGACGGTTGTTGACCAACGCTGTGCCGGAGGTCGGCCGGCTCAGCCCGAGCAGCATCCGCAGGGTGGTGGTCTTTCCCGAGCCGTTGAGGCCGAGGAAACCGGTCACCCGGCCGGACGCGGCGGTGAACGTGATCCGGTCCACGGCGCGGACGCGACCGTACACCTTGGTGAGATCACGGGTCTCGATCATCGCGACATTATCGCCGCGGGTTCCTTTTCACCGGCGGCGGAGGGCGACCACCGCGACATCGTCCTGGATCTCCGGCGGGGCCAGCTCCGTCAACAGGCGTTCGCAGAACCGGTCGAGGTCGTCCTCGACGTGCCTTGCGGATTGGGCCAACGCCCGCAGCCCCTCGTCGATTGTGGCGTCCCGGCGCTCGATCAGCCCGTCGGTGTAGAGCACAAGCGTCGCGCCGGGCGGCAGCTCGAACTCCAGATCCGCCGGACGATCCGCCAGTACGCCGAGCAGCGCCGCCCGATGGTCCAGGAACTCCACCCGCCCGTCGGCGAGCACCAACGGCGGGAGGTGGCCGGCCGTGGCCATCCGCACCCGGCCGCTCGGCGGATGCAGCAGCAGGACGCAGACCGTGGCCAGCTCGCCCGGCAGCAGGGTGCGCATCAGGTGATCGACCCGGGCCAGCATCTCACCCGGCTGGTGCCCCTCCACGGCGTACGCCCGCAGGGCGTGGCGAAGCTCCGCCATCACGGTCGCGGCGTGCAACGAGTGTCCCGCCACGTCGCCGATCGCCATGAGCAGGTGCCCGTCGAGCATCACCAGCTCGTAGAAGTCGCCGCCGATCTCGGTGTCGGCGCTCGCCGGCTCGTAGCGCACCGCCAGGTCGAGGCCGGCTATCGTCGGGATCTGGCGGGGCAGCAGGCTGCGTTGCAGGGTCACCGCGATCCGGTGTTCCTCGTCGTACGACCGCTGCGCCTCAACCGCCGCGGCGATCGCCTGGGTGAGCTGGATGAGCACCGGGGTGCCCGGCGTCTGGCCGCTCGCCGGCACCGCGACGTACAGCGGCGCCCGATCCGGCCGCAGTCGGGCGGCGGCGACGGTCACCTCCTCCTCGCCGTCCCAGTCGAGCACCGCCCAGTCCCGCGCCGGGCCGACCCGTACGGTGGAGCCGACCGGCACTCCGGTGTCGTCGACGATCCAGGGTCTGATCTCCGGTGGCTGGTCCGGTCCCAGCGCCACGCCGGCCAGGCATTCGCCGTCGGATGTCTCCGCGATGACGGCGACCGGAGCCTTGAAGATCCGCACTCCACCCGCCGCCGCCACCTCCAGCAACTGGGCGAACGAGGACGCGACAGTCACCGCGAGAGTGGTGTCGGCGAGCATGCGGAGCCGGTCGGCGAGCAGTTCGGCCCGTTGCCGGGCGCGGTAGTAGCGCAGTACGGCCTGCGCGGTGGCGACCAGTTCCTCGGGCTCGATCGGCTCGACGAGATACGCGTCGGCGCCCCGGGTCAGCCCTTGGGCGCGATCGGCCACGTCCACCGCGTGCGCCGACACGTGGATCACCGGCATCGCCTCGTCTGCCGCCTTTATCCGCTCGCAGACGTCATAGCCGCTCATGTCCGGCAGCCGGACGTCGAGGACCACGAGGTCGATATCCCCGGCGCCGGCCCGGTCCAGCGCCGCCGCTCCGGTCTCCGCCTCACGGACCGCGAAACCGGCCCGCGTCAGCCAGTTGACAAGCAGATATCGCTTGGTGGCGCTGTCGTCGACCACGAGGAGAGTCGCCGGTTCATTCTCCACGGTCGGCTCCGGACACCGGCAGGACGACAACGAAGGTGCTGCCACGGCCCGGTTCGCTCGTCAGGTCCAGGGTGCCGCCGAGCAGGGTGACCAGCCGCCGGGCGTACGGCAGTCCGAGACCGGTGCCGGTGGCACGGCTACCCGGCACCTGGTAGAACTCCTCGAAGATCCGTCCGTGCAGCTCGGTGGGGATGCCGACCCCGGTGTCGGTGACGGACAGCCGCCACCGGTCCCCGACACGTTCGGCCCACAGCCGGACCTCTCCGCGTTCGGTGAACTTGAGCCCGTTGTGCAGCAGGTTGCGCAGCACCTGGGAAAGCAACACCTCGTCGGAGCGGATGACCGCCGGTTCGGGTGGCTCCGCCACGACCAGCTCCACGTCCGGGTCGGTGGCCAGCGCGCGCAACGTGCCGCGCAACTGCCCGAAGACGACCCGCAGGTCCACCTCCGCCCAGCTGGGCTCGATCCGCCCGGACTCCGCCTTGGCGAGGTCGAGCAGGTCGTTGACCAGGGACAGCAGGTCGGCCGCCGAGCCGCGGATCAGCTCGACCTGGCGGGACTGCTCGGCGGTCAGCGGATCCGACGCGGAGTCGGCCAGCAGCCTCCCGAGACCCATGATCGCCGTCACCGGAGCCCGTAGCTCGTGGCTCACGTTGGCCAGGAATCGACTCTTGGCCTCGCTCGCCGCACGCAACTGTGCCGACTTCTCGTCCAGCTCGGCATAGAGCGCCACCACCCCCTGGTTGGTGGCCTCGAGTTCCTCGGAGAGCTGGGAGTAGAGGGCCATCACGCCGCGGTTGGTGTCCTGCAGTTCCCGATTCAGCACGGCGAGTTCGTCCCGTTGGCTGCGCACCTCGTCCAGGGCGGTGATCAGTTGGTCGTTCTGGAGGGCAAGCTCCTCCAGCGGCGTGCCGGGCAGATGCTGGCTCAGCGCCGTGCGCAGTTCCGCGATCCGCTCCTTGTCGAGCGGACGCGTGGCCGGCGGGATACGGCGGGACATCCGTACGACCGTAACCCGCTCCTCGTCGCTGATCACGAGTTCGTCCACGAGCCGGGGCACGGTTGCCGCCGGGCCGGACCGCAGTTCGGGCACGGGGCCGGAGGCGGTCAGGTCGATCCATAGCGCGGCGTCCGATCGGTCCGTACCGGGAATGGCGCGGAATGTCACGTCAGCGCCACCAGCCTGCGCCAGCAGTTCCCGGGAGACCTCGCTGAGTGCGGTGGCGATCCGGATCTGGTCCTGGTATTCGAGACCGACGGCGGCGGCAACCTCCCGACCGCGCTGCCGGACCACGAAGATGTCGTGCTCCACCCGGATCAGGAACTGCAGTAGCGGCACCCCGGCCGCAATGCCACCCTCCGTCTCGACGCCCCCGTTCGCGCCGTCGGCTCCCGCGCCGTCGACGCCCCCGTCCACCGGACGGCTGCCGGCGGCGTCCCCGCCGTCGGCGGTCATCGCACCCTCGCCACGAGTACGCATGCGTCGTCACGGCGTACCCCGGAATCACGCAGGATGGTCGCCGCCACCACCAGCGGCGCCCGGCCGAGCAGGCCCGGGTAGTCCACCGCCTGCCAGCGGTCGACGACCCCGTCCGAATGCATCACCAGCACGGCGCCCGCCGGGTACGGGTACTCGTACTCCCGGACCTGGCGGCGCTGATGCCCGGCGATTCCGGGCAGCGAGACCAGGCCCCGCCGACTGCTCTCCGTCACCACCGACCCGGCGATGTTGCCGAGCCCGGCATACCGCAGCACACCGGCGGCGGCATCCGGCTCGGCCACCGCGAGCGCCGCCCCCCGAGTGTGGTTGATCGACTTGTGCAGGTGTTCGACCATGCCGGCTGGCGAGGCCGCCGGTCCGGTGAGGAACGCGCGCCGCGCTTCCTGGCTGGCAGCGGCGGCCAGCGGCCCGTGACCCAGTCCGTCGCTGACCAGCACCTGATGCCGTCCGGCCACGGTCCGCACCGCGTACCCGTCCCCGCTGACCTGCTCCCCGGTCAACGGTCGGGTCAGCCCGGCCGCCCAGGCCGGCTCGGGGGCGGGTCCCGTCCAGACCTGTGCCGTCACCACGGTCCCCCGGCCGGGCACCGAGTGGGCGTCGTACCAGGTCGCCTGGCGGGCGATGGATCCCAGGCCGACGCCAAGCGTCCCGGTGGTCGAGTGTCCGTCGCGCGACGAACCGGCCAGATCGGCCATGCCCGGTCCGGAGTCGATCCCCACCAGCTCGACACCGACCTGGACGGAGGTCCGCACCGGGCGCAGCAGCAGCGTGCCCTCCTGCGCGTGCTTCACCATGTTGCTGGCGAGTTCGGCCACCACGATGGAAAGGTCGGCCGTCCGCCGGTCGCCCAGGCCCAGGTCTGCGGCGAGCCGCTCGGCCGCCCGGCGAACCGTGCTACCGGCACTGCCCGACTCGACCCGGAACCAGACACCCTCGTCACCGATCCCGGCAGATGGCGCCACCGGGCTCATCTGGACCACTTGGTGGCGGTGATGCGGGTGCCCCGGCCGACGGCCGTGTCGATGTCGAACTCGTCGACCAGGCGGCGTGCCCCGCTGAGGCCGAGCCCCAGCCCCCCGCCCGTGGTGTAGCCGTCGGTGAGCGCCAGGTCCAGGTCGGCGATGCCCGGTCCCTCGTCGGCGAAGACGATCCGCACGCCGCGCCGCCGACCGTCCTCGAAGACGGCGACCTCCGCCGATCCGCCGCCGCCGTAGACCAGGGTGTTGCGGGCGAGTTCGCTGGCGGCGGTGACCAGCTTGGTCTGGTCGACAAGCGACAGCTTCGCCGCCACCGCGACGGTACGGACCAGTTGGCGGACCCGGACGACGTCCTCGTCGCCGGCGATCACCTGAACCTGCGGTCGGCCGAGATCGATCCCGGCGGTCATGACTACGACGCCACCGCTTCGTTGTCGGCGTGGCCCTCCGGCGCATCGTCGAGCCAGTCGTCGTCCCGGCTCGACGCGATCAGCTCCATCCCGCGCTCGACGTTCAACGCGGTGCGGATGCCGTGCAGCGAGAGGCCGAGTTCCACGAGGGTGATGGCCACCGCCGGGCGCATCCCGACGACCACGGTCTCGGCGTCGAGGACCTTGGACATCGAGGCGATGGTGGACAGCATCCGGCCGATGAACGAGTCGACGATGTCCAGCGCGGTGATGTCGATGATCACGCCGTGGCAGCCGGTCGCGACGATCCGTTCCGCGAGGTCTTCCTGTAACTGGAGGGCCGTCTGGTCCGACATGTCGACCTGGATGGAGACCAGCAGGATGTCGCCGATCTTCAGTACCGGTACCCGGTCCATCAGGTCTCCCGACGCGCCCGGCGCGCGGTGTCCACCCCGCTGAGCCGCAGGACGTGGCGGAGCGCGTCGGCCAGGCTGGCCTTGGTCACGATGTCGCCGAACTCGATGCCGAGCGCCACGATCGTCTGGGCGATCTGGGGTCGGATGCCCGAGATGATGCAGTCGGCACCCATCAGCCGGGCGGCCACCACGGTCTTCAGGACGTGCTGGGCGACCTGGGTGTCAACCGCGGGTACGCCGGTGATGTCGATGATCGCGTACGGCGAACCGGTGTCCACGAGCGTCTGCAGCAGGCGTTCCATGACCACCTGGGCACGCGCCGAGTCGAGGGTCCCGACCAAGGGGACCGCGACGACGCCCTCCCAGAGCTTCACCACCGGGGTGGACAGCTCCAACAGTTGCTCGGCCTGGTCGGCGATCAGTTCCTCGCGGGCACGCGAGTAGCTCTCGAAGGTGAACAGCCCCAGGTCGTCCACGAGCCGGCCGAATGTCACGAAATCGGCGAGTGTGCCGTCCCGCCCGCCGGCTTTTATCGCTTCCAGCAGGGCGTCCTTCAGGGCGAAAACGCTTATCGCCGTCTCGGTGGCGGAGAATCCCTGGCGGGCCCGGCCGCGGGACAGCTCGGACAGCACGGCACGTAGTTCCCGGGCGGTGTCGGCCTGCAGGTCCATCCCGTGCCCGCTGGCTCCGTCCCGGAGCGAACCGGTGAGCGCGTCGTGCAGTTCCCGTACCTGCCGCTCGACCTCACCCTGGCTCAACCGTCCCCGCAGCGAACCGGCAATGATCTCCGTCCACCGCTTGACGATCGAGTCGGTGTGTCGACCCAGCAGATCGGCGAACCGCCCGCTTTCCTCCGCGTTGAGCGCCACCGTTACCTCCCTGGCCCGGACCGGGCGGACTCTATCACCGGGAAACCATAGCTAGTTGCCGCGATGCAAGCAGCATCGGACGCCGGTTGGCGCCCGTCCTGCGCCGCCCCTGGCGGGTCGGGTACCGTTCGACCGATACCAGGAGGTCCCGAATGTCGTTGACGGTGAACACCGAACAGCGTGGCGACGTGGTCGTCGTGTCGGTCGCGGGCGAGCTCGACATGGCCACCGCGCCCCAGTTGCAGGACCAGATCACGGATCTGCTGGAGAAGGGCCGGAGTCGGCTGGTCTTCGACCTGGCCGACGTGTCGTTCTGTGACTCGACCGGGTTGTCGGTGTTTGTCCGGGCGAAGAACAGCTGCGACGAGGCCGGTGGCGTGGTCCGGCTCGCCGCTCCGCAGCGAGGGGTGCTGCGGATCCTTGAGGTGAGCGGTCTGGTCGAGGTGCTCCAGACGTACCCCACGGTCGAGCAGGCGGTGACCGGCGAGCAGAGCCGGGCGTCAAACTGACCGGCACGCGTTGACCGAGGCCAGTCCCGCTACGGGAAGCCGGCAGCGGAGACCCTTCCGCGCCACCTACTCGTCCTCGACGAAACGGGGGCGGGCGATGGCGAATCCCGCGGTGGTCTGCACCGCCAGCGCGCCCAGCAGCAGCGCGATCGGCGCGGTCCAGCCTCCGGTCGCGGAGTAGAGCAGGCCGACGAGCAGCGGCCCGAGCGCCGCCACCAGGTAACCGGTGCTCTGCGCGAAGGCCGACAGGGCAACCGTGCCCGCCGGCGTCCGGGCGCGCAGCCCGATCGTGGCGAGGATCAGCGGAAAGGCCGCCTGGCCGACCGCGAGCAGCGGCACCCAGAGCAGGGCGCCGTCGTGCGGGGCGATGGCCAGTCCGAGGTATGCCACCGCCGACGCCGTGGACAGTGTCGCCACCACCGCGTGCAGCGTGCGAACCCGGGCGACCAGGGTCGCCATGGCCAGCGCCAGCGGTACGCCCATCGCGGTCACGCCGGCGAGCAGCAGGCCGGCCGTCTCCGGCCGGTAGCCGGCGTCCCGGAACAACTGGGCGAGCCAGCCCATGATCGCGTATCCGCTCAGCGACTGCATGCCGAAGTACGCCGCCATCGCCCAGCCCAGCCGGGTTCGTGACGGCCGCACCCGAGCCGCGCTGGGCGACCGGTCCAGCAGCTTCGGCCGGCCGCGCCGCAGCGCCAGCGGGATGAGCGGGAGTACCGCCAGCGCGGCGAGCAGCGCCCAGGCGCCCAGTCCGGCGCGCCAGGAACCGGCGGCGTGCGCGACCGGCACGGCCGCGGCCGCGGCCACCGTGCTGCCGACCGTCAGCGCCATGGTGTACGCCCCGGTCACCAGCCCGGTCCGGTGCGCGAAGTACTGCTTGACCAGCATCGGCAGCAGAATGTTGGCAACCGCGATGCCGGCCAGCGCGAGGGCGCTGGTGGCGAGGAACACCGCGGCCGAGTCCGTGCTGGCCCGCAGCAGTTGACCTGCCGTCAGGGCGACCATCGCCGTCGCCAGGACCCGGGCTGGCGCGTAGCGGCGGACCAACCACGGGGTGAGCGCGCCGAAGCCGGCGAAGGCGATGGTGGGCAGCGTGGTGATCAGTCCGGCAATGGCGCCGGAGAGCTGCAGTCCGGTACGGACCTCGCCGAGGAGAGCCCCGAGGCTGGTGATCGCGGCACGCAGGTTGAGCGCGATGAGCAGCAGCGCCACCAGGGCGAGCAACCCGCCGGCGATCGGCCGACCGGCCGAGTCGACCGCCGGGCCGGCAGGGACGGGCACGGCGCCGGCCGGGACCGATGCGGTGATGGCCGGGGTCGACGGGGAGGTGGCCGGGATCGACGGGGTGCTCGACGCGTCGGCCGGGGCGGGCGACGGGCCGGCGGGCGGCGCGACGGACGGCCCGGCGAGGGTCGCGGATGGCGGTGTCATTGGCTCGACCCTACAATCATGGGATGAATTGGGACGGCGGTTGTAACCGATGACACGGCCCGCTAATTCCACCTCCGCCGCCGGCCGGCAGACCCGGATCCGCCAGACGATTGACCAGCTCAGAGGGCACATCGCGGCCGGCGACTGGCCGCTCGGCAGCAAGATCCCCACGGAGCCGCGGCTGATGGAGGTGCTGGGTGTGGGGCGGAACACGGTTCGCGAGGCGGTCAAGGCGCTGGCCCACGCGGGGGTGCTGGAGTGCCGGCAGGGCTCCGGCACCTACGTCGTCTCCACCGACGAACTGTCCGGCGCCGTGGCCCGCCGGGTCGCCGACGCCCGGTTCACCGAGGCGGTCGAGGTGCGCCGCGCGTTCGAGGTCGAGGCGGCCCGGTTGGCGGCGCTCCGGCGTACCCCCGATGACCTGGCCGCCCTCGACGCCACGCTGGCCGCCCGGGAGGCCGCCTGGGGGTCCGGCCGGCTCGCCGACTTCGTCGCCGCCGACGCCGACCTGCACACCGCGATCGTCGCTGCGGCGCACAACGCCATGCTCGCCGAGTTGTACGCCTCGATCGGGGCGGCCATGCGGGCCACCGTGGCGGAGTCGGTGGGCGGCTCGGACGGCGAGGTGGACCCCGAGCGGTACGTCGACCACGCCCGACTCGTCGCGGCCATCCGGGACCGCGATCCAGCCCGGGCCGCCGACGAGGCCGCCGCGTTCCTGGAGACGCCGCCCGGGGAATAGGGTGTCGCGGCAGTCAACCGGACACATCGGGAGCGTCGATGCTCAAGGGTTTCAAGGATTTCATCATGCGCGGCAACGTCGTCGACCTCGCGGTCGGCGTCGTGATCGGGGCCGCGTTCACCGGGCTGGTGACGGCGTTCACCAGTTCCTTCCTCAAGCCGCTGATCCAGCTGATTGGTGGCGGTGAGGGGATCGCGGCGGGCGCCTGGAAGGTCAAGGACGGTGTCGTCTTCGACTACGCCACCTTCATCAACGCGATAATCACCTTCCTGCTCACCGCGGCCACGCTCTACTTCCTCGTGGTCTTCCCCATGAACAAGCTCGCCGAGCGGCGCCGCCGGGGTGAGGAACCGCCGCCCGCCGCCCCCAGCGAGGAGGTCAAGCTGCTCACCGAGATCCGCGACGCGCTGGTCGCCGCCGGCGCGCACCCGGACCACCGGCACCAGCCGCCGGGCCCGGCCGGCGAGTCCGGCGCCGCCCCGGGTTACCCGGCCCAGCAGCGCGGCGCCCTGGACAACATCCTCGACCGCGACCGCCGCTGACCCCTCCGCGCAAGGAACGGCCCCTTCTTATCGCTTTTCGCATAGGAGGGGGCCCTTTCCAATCCCTGAACTGCGACGCCACCGCGCCCCGGCGCCGCGGGACTCCGTGCCGACTGATGCGCAACCATCGATTAGACGCCTGATCGACAGGGGTGTTGACTTCGATGTCGGGCGATGTATCTGCGGCTTCCCCACTCACACGCGCCGTTGACCATACGAGGCCGATGAAGTCAAGTCTGGAATCGCGATCATGGGTTGAATATGGTCAAGATTCGGGGATGAAAAGGAGTACCCATGTTGGGACCAGGAAAAGTACGGCAGCGCCTTCTGCGGGGCAGGACAGCGATGCGCGCGGCCTTCGTCGCGACGGCTGCGGCTTTGGCGCTCACGGTCACCGCGACGCCCGCTATGGCGGATGTCATCGTCCCGCCCGGAGGAGCCGGACATGTCTGCTCCAACTACGACCGAACAAACCCCGCATTCATCTGGCAATCCTGTGCGTGGGCCGATAACAATGAGGTCTATTTCACCATCCATTATGCGAACAACACGGGCGGCATCCACATCGCCAGACTGAGGCTTGGTTTCATCCAGAATGGCTGGTACTGGAACTGCTTTGATGGGATCTACCTGATCGCCGAGGGATATGGTAACACCAGAACTGCGGACTGTGCGCGGACCAGAATGAGGGCCGCATACCAGGCGACTGGCAGCGTGGATGGCATCACAAAAACCTCGGACACCTTGCAGGTGCAATAAGGGATCAGTATTTTCCCGCCGATCCGTCATCTGTTATCTCGTTGCGTCCGGTCGTCGGCGATGCCGACGACCGGACGCCGGGTATGCCACGTCCGTCCATCGCCTGACGGCGCCCGCCGCCCGCCCGGCCATGCGTCCAACGCCAGCTCCGCCACCGCGGCCAACTCGGCGGCGTCCGCGCCGTCCCGGGCTCGCTGCGACATGCCCTGGATGACCGCGCCGAAGTAGCCGGCCAGCGCCTGCGGGTCCACGTCGGCCGGCAGTTCGCCGGCGCGCTGGGCGGCACGCAACCGGTCGGTGAAGGCGGCCAGGTTCGCGTTGCGCCGGTCCCGCAGATATCCCTGGATCGCGTCATCCTGCCGGGTGACGTTTGTCGCCGCGCTGATGACCAGGCAACCGGCCGGATGCGCCGGGTCCGGATAGCTGCGCGCCGCCTCTCGCAGGATCCGGGCGAAGGCGCCGTAGGCGGTCGGCTCCTCGGCCAACGCGGCACCCATGAACGCGCCCAGCGGCGACCGCCCGTAGGTCTCGACGACTTCTCGGAACAGCGACCGCTTGTCGCCGAACGCCGCGTATAGGCTGGCGGGTCGAATGCCCAGCGCCTCGGTGAGTTCGCCGATCGACGTGGCCTCGTAGCCGCGCTCCCAGAACAGCCGGGTGGCCTGCGCGAGCGCGGCGTCGCGGTCGAAGCCGCGGGGTCGTCCCCGGGGCGCTCCGGTACGAGTCATGCCACCCATTCTATAGCGGCCGTTCAAGAAACCTGCTACTCTCCCTTTCTTGAGTGACCACTCAAGAAAGGGAGAGGACAATGGATCGGCTCATCGACAAGGTCGCGCTGGTCACCGGCGGCAGCCGCGGCATCGGCCGGGCGATCGCGGAGCGGCTCGGCCGGGACGGTGCCGTGGTCGCGGTCGGTTACGCCCAAAACGAGCCCGCCGCGACCGAGGTGGTCCGGCGGATCACCACGGCGGGCGGTCGAGCCTTTCCGGTACGGACCGAACTCGGCACGCACGGCGACGCGGCCGCCCTGTGGGCCGCCTTCGACCAGGGCATCACCGGTTACGCGCCGGATGGCGGGGTCGACATCATCGTCAACAACGCCGCGATCGGACGCAGTTCCAACCTCGAAGCGCTGACCGAGGCGGAGTTCGACCGCGTGTTCGCGGTGAACGTCCGGGCCCCGTTCTTCATCGTCCAGCAGGGTCTGAAGCGGCTGCGCGACAACGGCCGGATCGTCAACGTCTCCAGTGGCGTGGGCCGCATCGCCATGCCCGAGATCAGTGCCTACTGCGCCACCAAGGGCGCTCTCGACAACTTCACCCTGAACCTGGCGAAGGAGCTGGGCCCGCGCGGCATCACCGTGAACTCCGTCGCCCCCGGCATCGTCGACACCGACACCAACGCCGGCTGGCTGCGCGGAAATCCGGAGGCCGAGGCGTACGCCGCGGGACTGGCGGCCCTCGGCCGGATCGGGCGGCCGGAAGACATCGCCGACGTGGTGGCCTTCCTGGTCTCGGACGATGCCCGCTGGGTCACCGGTCGCGTCATCGACGCCACCGGGGGTGCTGCCCTCTGACCAGGAGCCTCCGCCCGACGCCCGCTCGGCGAACCGACACCCATCGTCGTACGTGTGTTCGATAGAGTCTCTCGCCATGGAGCAGCGTAGGCACTGGTGGAACGGCAAGTGGGGACGACTGGCGCGACGAGATGTCTTCCTGCGTGCCGATGCCGATCGGTGGTACGTCGAGCAGCGGGCGGGCGGCGCCGAGGGGATCTCCCGGTTCTTCGAGTACGACAGCGAGGAGGCCGGCTACGACGCCGTCCACGCGTTGCTTGTGGGCCCGGACACCTGGCGGGAGCTGTCTCCCCGGCCACCGGCGGGAGGCGTTTAGCCGTTGCGGCGCTTGGGAATCGGTCCGGTATGCAGCCAGACGTCCCAACCACCGCACACCCGATCGCTCAGGTCAACACGGGGATGATGGTGATCGACGCGACCGGCGCCGAGGTCGGTCGGGTCATCGAGGTCCGGACCGGCGACCCGAACGCGGTCACCGTCCAGGAGCCACCCACGGGTGACGGGGTGCTCGGCGACGCTGTTCCGCACACCGGCACGGGCAACGGCGACGAGCCGGACGTGCCGGCCGACCTCGCCGCGCGCCTGCTGCGCGAGGGGTACGTGAAGGTCGACGCCCCGGAGTTGCTGGCCGACGACGTCTACGTGGCCGCCGGCCAGATCGAGCGGGTCGCCGAAGACGTGGTGGTGCTCGGCGTTTCCGGCGACCAACTCGCCCGGGAGTCCTGACCCCGGCTCGGATCGGCCGGGGCGGGCACCGGCGCGAGCGGTTGGTGCCGGAGCGCCCACAGCGCCGCCTCGGTGCGGGACGCGGTGCCGGTCTTGCGGAGCAGGTTGGAGACGTGCACGGTGACCGTCCGCACCGAGATGCCGAGCGCGCGGGCGATCTGCTTGTTCGACATGCCGGCGGCCAGGTGCGACAGCACCTCCATCTCGCGGGCGGTCAGGTCGGCGGAGGCGACCACCGGCGACGGGGGCGGGTCGGCGCGCACCTCGGGCAACCGCAGGTAAGCCGGGAGCTGGCTGGCCAGCAACGCCTTCGGGCTGCCGGCGCCGGCGGTGGCCAGCAACTCGGTCAGCCAGTACGGATTACCGCCGGTGCGCCGCCAGACCGCCCGGGCCACCTCGTCGGGAACCGGCCCCGCCCCGTCGTCCGGGACCGGCCGCGCCTCGTCGTCGGCGACGGGCCGGTCGGCGTACACCTGGTTGAGGATCTCGGCCACCTCGTCCGGCGTGAGTGGCCCGAGATGCTGGCGGACCGCACCCGGCGCGCCGGTCAACCGGGCCAGTGTGCGCGCCGCCAGGCCGGGATTCACGGCGACCTCGGGCGGGCGGCTCACCACCACCAGCAGGGCTGGCAGGTCGGGCACCGCGGCCAGTTCGCCGATCAGGTTGAGGCTGGCCGGGTCGAGCGCGTGCAGGTCCTCAACGACAAGCACCGCGGGCCCGGCACCCACCAGCGCCCGTACCGCGCGCACCGCCAACCGGAGCAGCGCCGCGGGCGCGTACCGCTCCCGGGACTCGCCGGGCTGCTGGGCGAGCCAGGCCAGCGCGTCGGCCGGCACCGGCAACTCGTCGGGGTTGTCGCGGCCGCTGAGCGTCGCCGCCAACCAGTCATACGGCGCGGGGGTGTGCAGCCGCGCGGCGCCGGCCAGCACCGTCGACGGCGGCGGGGTGAAGCTGTCGAGAGCGGCCGACACCAGCAGGCTCTTGCCCACGCCCGCCGCCCCGGTGAGCACGACCGGCTGCGCGGTGGTCCGGGTCCGGGCCGCGACCACCGACCACGCCCGGGCGAGCTCGGCCAGCTCACCCGACCGTCCCACCATGGCCAACGGCATCATCCATCCCAGCCTACGCAGTAGTTCGTAGAGACAACCGGGCCCCTTCCTTGGCAAGCTTGCGGACATGACCCTGATCATGCGTACGGCCGATGCCAGCGATCCAGGTCTGGTCCGGTCCAACAACGAGGACGCGGCGTACGCCGGCGACCGGTTGGTGGTGGTGGCTGACGGGATCGGTGGCCAGCCGGCCGGCGAGGTGGCCAGCGAGTTCGTGATCCGTGCCCTGCGGCCGCTGGACGGTGCGCCGGTCGTTGACCCGACGACCGATCTGGCGGCGGCCGTCGAGGAGGCCAACCGGCTGATCCGGGAGGCGGGTGGCGCCGATCCGGCGAGCACCGGCATGGGCACGACGGTGACCGCGGTGCTGCTCCACGACGACCGTCTCGCCCTGGCCCACATCGGTGACTCGCGCTGCTATCTGCTGCGCGACGGCCGGCTGCACCAGCTCACCCGGGACGACACCCTGGTCCAGGGCCTGGTCGACGAGGGGGTGCTGACGCCGGAGGAGGCGCGGCGGCATCCGCAGCGGTCGGTGGTGACCCGGGCGGTGCAGGGTGGCGACCTGATGCCGGCGGTGGGAACGGTGGCCGCCGAGCCGGGTGACCGGTTGCTGCTGTGCAGCGACGGGCTCTCCGACGTGGTCGACGACGCCGCCATCGGGCAGGCGCTGATCGCCTACCCGGACCGGCAGCACTGCGTCGAGCAACTGATCAAGCTCGCCCACCAGGCCGGCGCCCCGGACAACGTGACGGCGATCGTCGCCGACTTCAGCCGCGCCTGATCCGCGGGGTCGACTGCGACGCGCCGGTAAACGGGCGCGTCGCCGCACTAGCTGGTTGTGCAATCTAGATTGCTCCGCTACCTTTTCCGGGTGGATCCGGAACGGCGCAGCCAGTGGCTTCGCGGGGTGCTCGACCTCTGCGTTCTCGCCCTGCTGGATGCCGGGGACTCGTACGGTTACCAACTGTCCCAGGCGCTGGAGTCGGCCGGTGTCGGGCAGGTGCAGGGCGGCACGCTCTATCCGGTGCTGCTGCGCCTGCAACGCACCGGCCTCGTCGAGGCGTACTGGCGCGAGGGCACCGCGGGTCCGGCGCGCAAGTACTACCGGATCACCGACGCCGGACGGGCCGCGGTCACCGCCGGGGCCCGGGACTGGCAGGTCTTCACCGGCCCGGTGGAGACCCTGTTGCGAGAGGCGGTCAACCGGTGAACGACGACCAGTGGCTCGGGGCCTTCGCCGCCGAGCTGCACCGACGCGGGATCGGGCCGGACGTCGTCCGGCAGATCGTCGCGGAGGCCGGCGCGCACCTGCGGGACAGCGGGCACCACCCGGCCACCGCGTTCGGCCGACCCGACGGGTACGCCGACCGGATCGTGGACAGCCTCCGGGCCGATGCTCGGCCGCGACCGACCGCGGCGCCGGCGGCGAGGTCCGCGCCGCGCACCCAGCCCGGGCCGGTGCGGCTCGCGGCGCGCGGCATCCGCAAGCGGTACGGGCGCCGCGAGGTGCTGCGCGGGGTGGACCTGACGGTACGGGCCGGCGAGATCGTGGCGGTGGTCGGCGCGAACGGCTGCGGCAAGAGCACCCTGCTGCGGATCTGCGCCGGCCTGATGTCGCCGGACGACGGCGAGGTCACCGTGTCCGGGCGGTTGGCCTTCTGCCCCCAGCAGGGCGGGACCGCCGACTTCCTGCTCCCGGACGAGCATTTCATCCTGGTCGGGGCGGGCCATGGTCTGGATCGGCAACGGTCCCGGCGGTTGGGCCGCGCGGCGGCGGCCCGGCTCGACTGGGAGGTGCCGCGCGACGTCACCGCCCGGCACCTGTCCGGCGGCACCCGGCAGAAGCTCAACCTCACCATGTCCACCCTCGGTGGGCCGGAGGTGCTGCTGCTGGACGAGCCGTACCAGGGCTTCGACCGGGGGGCGTACCTGGACCTGTGGGAGGACCTGGGCCGGCTACGCGCCGATGGGACGGCCATCGTGGTGGTCACCCACCTGCTCACCGAGCTGGACCGGGTGGACGCGGTGCTGGATCTGACCGGCGTGCCGGCGGGGGTGGCCTGATGGGCAAGTCGTTGACCGTCGCCGAGATGACGGTGCGCCAACTGGTGCGGCGACGCGGTGTGCTGCTGCTGTTGCTGCTCCTGCCGTTGGGGTTCTACGTCATGCGTCGGGACGACTCGATCGGCCAGTCGGTCCGTTCCCTGCTGCTCGGCATCGGCTGGGCGGTAAGCGTGGCGGCGCTGTTCGCCACCACCTCGGCGCGGGAGATGGAGACCCGGCTGCGCCTGGGCGGCTACCGCACCCACCACCTCTACGGCGGCCGGATGCTCGGCATCTGGCTGCTCGGGCTCCCGCTCGCGGTGCCGTTCCTCATCCTCCTCGCGGTCGACATGCCGACCCTGCGACTCGGCGCGACGGCGCTCGCATTGCTGACCTGTGTCCTGGTCGCGGCGCCCCTCGGCATGCTGATCGGCGCGCTGCTCTCCCGCGAGATGGAGGGCACCCTGCTGCTGCTGACCATCGTGGGGGTGCAGATGACCATGGACCCGGCGGACAGCGCCGCCAGGATCGCACCGTTCTGGGCCAGCCGGGAGATCACCACGTACGCCGTCGACCACACCGACACCGGTTACCTCACCCGCGGTCTGCTGCACGGTGCGCTCTTCACCGTCGCCCTGGTGCTGCTGGTGGCGCTCATCAGCGGAATCCGGTTGCGCACCCGGCGGCACGTCCGGTTCGGCTGATCCGACCCCGCCCCGTTGATCAAGAGCCGTGCGTCACCGGAAGCGGTTACCGGTGACGCACGGCTCTTGATCAACAACGCTGGAGCATCGGCCAAGCCTCACGGCCGGCCGATGCGCCACACCCCGAGGTGGTCGTCCCCGGTGCGGCAGACCAGCAGCGGCTGGTGGGCACGACAGTCGACGGCAGCCGGCGGCAGGACGCCCACCACCCGTCCCCCCCGATCGTCGAGCACCCCGACCAGGAGGCGCCGCTGCTCGGCGTCCGGACGGGTGGCGATCTCGCCACCGCCGCGGCGGGAAACGGTCCGCCACCCGGTGGCCGCCACCTGCCACCTGGTGACCCCGGTGGACGGGTCGACCGCGCGGATCCCCACGCCGCTCAGCAGGCAGGCCAGCCGGCCGCAGGACCGCACGTCCCCGAGACCGTCGTCCGCCGGCGCAGACCACGTGCGGCGCAGCCCCGGCAACTCGTACGAGCTGACCGTCGGCACCCCATCCACCCGGTGGCGCAGGATGAGCCGGTCGCCCACGACCGCCGGGTTGTCCGGCGCGTAGTCGGTCGGGGGCAACCGGACCGACCCGACCGCGGCGCCGGTGCCCGCGTCGAGCACCTGGGCCTCGCCGGTGTCGTGCACCACGAGCACGCCGGGCGCACCGGACACGACCGGCGCCACGACGGCGGTCCCGGTCACGGTGATGTCCCATCGCGGTGACCCGGTGGCGAGGTCCACGGCGATGACCGGCCCCTCCACCCGTCGGGCCGGCCCCGCCACGCTGCGCACCTCGTTGACCGCGAACCCGGTTGCCAGATCCGTGGAGGTCAGCACCCGACCCGGCCGGGACCAGCGGAGAACGCCGGACGCGGCGGAGCGGGCCACGGTACGCAGCCGCTGCCCGTACGACCCGAACTCGGTCAGCAGGACCAGATCGCCGGCGCGGATGGCGGTGAAGGCCATGACACCGGACATCGGCACCCGCCACCGTGGCCGACCGCCCGGCACGGCGTACCCGGTGAGGGTGGCCGCCGTCCCGTCCGGCTCGCTGACCAGCAGCAGGTCGGAGGTGATCGCGAAGGTGCCCCCGACTGCGATCGGCACTGTGCCGGACGGGCGCACCCCGGTCGTCTCGGGGCCGCTGGGGGCAGCGCCGGCCACCAGCAGCAGGACCAGGAGCAGCAGGGCGCCGATCCGTGGACGCCGATCCAGGCCGGTCCGCCCGGGTCGCTCCCGATCGAGGTCGGGCTCGCGGAGGTCGGTGGTCTCGCCGAGGTCGATGAGCATTCCGCCCGCCTCCGATCGGCTCCGGCGAACGCCGCGCCAGCGGTCGTTCCTCACTGTAGTTCGGCACGCCACCCGTCGCAGTTCGGGCCGGGGCCGGCCGGCTCGGATCGAGACCCCAGCTCAGATCATTTCCAGTGGGCGCGACGCCGTCGGCGCCGGGAAGGCCCTGTCGAGTTCGGCGAGATCCTGCTCGGTGAGGGCGAGATCGAGCGCGGCAGCGTTCTGGCGGACGTGTGCCGGATCCGTGGAGCGAGGGATGGCCGCGACGCCCTCCTGCCGCAGCACCCAGGCCAGCGCCACCTGCGCCGGTGACACACCGTGCCGGGCCGCGACCGCGAGCACCGGCGGATGGTCGAGCAGGCGCCCCTGCTCGATCGGGGAGTAGGCGAGCACCGGGATGCCGCGCTCGCGGTGCCACGGCAGCAACTCGTACTCCGCGCCCCGGCGGCCGAGGTTGTAAAGGATCTGGTTGGTGGCGCAGGCTTCACCCCCGACCGCCATCAGCTCCGTCATGTCGGCGAGGTCGAAGTTGCTCACTCCCCAGTGGAGGATCTTGCCGGCCGCCACCAGGTCGGTGAATGCCTCCACCGTCTCGGCGAGCGGGTGGCGACCACGCCAGTGCAGCAGATAGAGGTCGATGCGATCGGTGCCCAGCCGGCGCAGACTCCGGTCGCACGCCCGTACGACGCCCTGCCGGCTGGCGTTGGACGGCATCACCTTGTCGACCAGGACGACCTCGTCGCGGTGGTCGCCGATCGCCTCGGCGACCAGTTCCTCGGCGGCACCGTCGCCGTACATCTCGGCGGTGTCGATCATCGCGAGGCCGAGGTCCAGGCCCAGCCGGAGCGCGGCGATTTCCGCGGACCGAGCCGCCGGGTCCTCCCCCAGATACCAGGTCCCCTGGCCGAGCGCCGGCATCCGCTGCCGGGACGGCAGCTCGACCGCCCGTATCGCCACCGTCATGACAACCCCTCTCCCACCCTCGAACCGGCTGAGGCGTCCGGACCGGCGGGCCCCGCGCCCGGACCGGCGGGCCCCGCGCCCGGACCGGCGGGCCCCGCGCCCGGACCGGCGGGCCCGGCTACCCGCGCCGTGACCGGCCAAACCATCGTCGCCTCACAACCCGAACACGTCGCGGGAGACGGCGTCGCGAGCACCATCGACGAAGCCGGCGAAGCCAGGCTCGTGCTTCATCGCCGGCACGCTCTCCACCAGCCGGCCGGTGGCGTCCGACACCGCCTCCACCAGCGGCGGATAGCTGAGTTCGACCCCGTCGAGGTCGTCGTCGTCCGCCGCGGCGAGGTTCACCACCTGTTGCAGGTCCTCGGACGGCGTCTCCGGGTCCCGCGCCCACGCCTGCCCGATGCCGTAGCTCTCGTCGTAGACCGCGGACTGCTCCTCGGTCCAGTCGCTGTGGTAGGTCTTCACGCCGCGCCTCCTCGTCCCCACCTGGTCCGAGCATGCCCGGACCGCCGGACCTCCGGGTCGAGACCGGGAAACGCGTACCCGGATTACCATTCCGATCATGGAAGACGACCCTTCGCTCGGCCGACGAGCGGCGCTGGCCGGCGCGACTGTCGGCATGGCCCACTTCGCGGCACTGGCCCGGCTGCGCCACGAGACGAAGCCGGACGGAAGCGTGGTCACCGAGGCCGACCGGGCTGTGGAGTCGGCCATTCGGGCGGTGCTCGGCGAGGCCCGTCCGGAGGACGCGATCCTGGGCGAGGAGACCGGGCAGACCGGAACCGCGAACCGACGCTGGATCATCGACCCGATCGACGGCACCGCGCTGTTCGTCACCGGCGACGACCGCTGGTTGGTGCTGCTCGCCCTGGAATCGGCCGGCGATATCACCGTGGGTGTGGCGGTCGTCCCGGCGCGGCGGGAGATCTGGTGGGCGGAGCGCGGCGGTGGCGCATATCGCGCCGAGTTCGACGGTCCGGCGATCGGCCGGCCACACCGGCTGGCGCTCCCCGCCGACCCGACGACCACGCTCGCCGGCAGCAGGTTCGGCGTGGTGCCCAGCGAGCCGCACCTCACCCCGGCCGACCGGGAACTGATCGCCCCGCTGACCGCGGTGCTGCGGCCGACGCCATGGCGCACCCACGCCGCGCTGCTGGTGGCGGCCGGTGATCTGGACCTGGCCGTGCAGACCCGGGGTCAGCTCTGGGACTTCGCCGCCACCTCCCTGATCGTCACCGAGGCCGGCGGGCGGGTCACCGGACTTGATGGTCGACCCGCGCCGGCACCGGGTCCAACCCTGTTCACCCGCGACCCGGCCCTGCACGACGCGGCGCTGCGGACAGCGGGAGTGCTCAGAAGATGACCACCGACCGGAGGACGTCGCCGGAACGCATCCGGGCGAACGCCTCCTCGACATCGGTCAGCCCGATTTCCTCGGTGACGAAGGCATCCAGGTCGAGCCGGCCCTGCCGGTACAGCTCGGTAAGCATCGGGAAGTCGCGACCCGGCAGGCAGTCGCCGTACCAGCTCGACTTCAGCGAGCCGCCGCGGCTGAACACGTCGAGCAGGGGCAGCTCGATCCGCATCTGCGGGGTGGGCACGCCCACCAGGACAACCGTGCCGGCCAGGTCCCGGGCGTAGAACGCCTGCCGCCAGGTCTCCGGGCGTCCCACGGCGTCGATGACCACGTCGGCGCCGAAGCCGCCGGTCGCCTCCTGGATCGCCGCGACCGGGTCCGTGCTGGACGCGTCGACCGTGTGGGTGGCACCGAAGCCTCGGGCCCATTCCAACTTCCGGGGGTCCGTGTCCACCGCGATGATGGTGGTGGCGCCGGCCAGCGCGGCGCCGGCGATCGCGCCGTCGCCCACGCCGCCGCAGCCGATGACGGCAACCGAGTCGCCCTGGGTCACTCCACCGGTGTTCATGGCGGCGCCCAGACCGGCCATCACGCCGCAGCCGAGCAGCCCCACGGCGGCCGGCCGGGCCGCCGGATCCACCGGGGTGCACTGGCCGGCGTGCACCAGGGTCTTGTCGGCGAAAGCACCGATCCCCAGGGCCGGGCTCAGCTCCGTGCCGTCGGCGAGGGTCATCCGTTGGGCCGCGTTGTGGGTGTTGAAGCAGTACCACGGCCGACCGCGCCGACAGGCCCGGCAGGTGCCGCAGACGGCACGCCAGTTGAGCACCACGAAGTCGCCCGGCGCGACGTTGTCCACACCGGCCCCGACGCGCTCCACCACGCCGGCCGCCTCGTGGCCGAGCAGGAACGGGTAGTCGTCGGCGATGCCACCCTCCCGGTAGTGCAGGTCGGTGTGACAGACCCCACACGCCCGCACCCGCACCACCGCCTCGCCCGGCCCCGGATCGGGGACCAGGATCGGGACCACCTCGACCGGTGCGCCCTTGGCGCGGGAGATGACACCCCGGACTTCCTCGCTCATGGTTCCTCCCCGGCTTTATCCGCGAAGGTACCGGGTGTGTCGTGGATCACTCTAGGCTCACCATGGGGAACAGGGGTGCTCTTTTGTTACTTGAGCCTTTCACGCTCAACTAACTGAATCGCAGGTGTGTGATGGCAACTCTTCCCGTTCTGCCACTGACCGACGCCGTCCTGCTGCCCGGGATGGTCGTCCCGGTGACCCTCGACCCGACCACGCAGGCCGCCGTCGACGCGGCCCGCGCCACCGGCGACCGGAAGGTCCTGGCCGTTCCCCGGGTCGACGGCGAGTACGGCTCGGTGGGCGTGATCGCCCAGATCGACAAGGTCGGCCGGCTGACCAGCGGGGAACCGGCCGCCGTGGTGCGCGGCCTCACCCGGGCCCGGATCGGTGCCGGCGTACCCGGCCCCGGCGCCGCCCTCTGGGTGGAGGCCAGCGTCATCGACGAGCCGGCCCCGGCCGGCAAGGCCAAGGAACTCGCCCGGGAATACCGGGCCCTGATGACCTCGGTGCTCTCCGATCGGGGCGCCTGGCAGGTCATCGACGCCATGGAGCGGATGACCGACCTCGGTGAGCTGGCCGACTCGGCCGGCTACGCACCCTGGCTCAGCCTGTCGCAGAAGGTGGAGCTGCTCGCCGCGCCGGACGTCACGGCCCGGCTGGAACTGCTTGTCGGCTGGGTGAAGGAGCACCTCGCCGAGCAGGAGGTGAACGAGCAGATCAACAGCGACGTCCGGGAAGGGCTGGAGAAGTCCCAGCGGGAGTTCCTGCTCCGCCAGCAGCTCGCCGCCATCCGTAAGGAACTCGGCGAGGACGAGCCGGACGGATCGGCCGACTACCGGTCCCGGATCGAGTCCGCCGAGCTGCCGGAGAAGGTACGCGAGGCGGCGCTGCGCGAGGTGGGCAAGCTGGAACGCGCCAGCGACCAGTCCCCCGAGTCGAGCTGGATCCGGACCTGGCTGGACACCGTCCTGGAGATGCCGTGGTCAACGCGTACCGAGGACAACACCGACCTGGCCGCGGCGCGTGCGGTGCTGGACACCGACCACGCCGGGCTGGCCGACGTGAAGGACCGGATCCTGGAATACCTCGCGGTGCGCAACCGGCGGGCGGAGCGCAACCTCGGCGTCGTCGGCGGGCGCGGCTCCGGCGCCGTGCTCGCGCTTGCCGGCCCGCCCGGGGTCGGCAAGACCAGCCTCGGCGAGTCGGTCGCCCGGGCGCTGGGCCGCAGGTTCGTCCGGGTCTCGCTCGGCGGGATCCGGGACGAGGCCGAGATCCGGGGTCACCGGCGGACCTACGTCGGCGCGCTGCCCGGCCGGATCGTGCGGGCGCTGCGCGAGGCCGGCTCGATGAACCCGGTGGTGTTGCTGGACGAGGTCGACAAGGTCTCCGCGGGGTACGCCGGTGACCCGGCCGCCGCCCTGCTGGAGGTGCTCGACCCGGCGCAGAACCACACCTTCCGGGACCACTACCTGGAGGTCGACCTCGACCTGTCCGACGTGCTGTTCCTGGCCACCGCGAACGTGGTGGAGAGCATCCCCGGGCCGCTGCTGGACCGGATGGAACTGGTCACCCTGGACGGCTACACCGAGGACGAGAAGGTGGCCATCGCCCGGGACCACCTGCTGCCCCGCCAGCTCGAACGGGCCGGCTTAACCGCCGACGAGGCGACCATCTCGGACGAGGCGCTGCACCGGGTCGCCGGTGAGCACACCCGGGAGGCGGGCGTCCGGCAACTGGAACGCGCACTGGCCAGGATCCTGCGCAAGGTCGCGGTCGCGCTGGCGTCCGACCCGGCGCCGGTCCGGGTCGACGCGTCCGACCTGGCCCGCTACCTGGGCCGGCCGAAGTTCACCCCGGAGTCGGCGGAACGCACGGCCGTGCCGGGCGTCGCGACCGGTCTCGCGGTGACCGGTGCCGGCGGCGACGTGCTGTTCATCGAGGCCACCTCGATGGATGGCGAGCCGGGACTGACGCTGACCGGCCAGCTCGGCGAGGTGATGAAGGAGTCGGCGCACATCGCCCTGTCCTACCTGCGCTCGAACGGGCGGCGGTTGGGGTTGGACCCCAACGCGCTCGCCGGGCGGCGGATCCACCTGCATGTCCCGGCCGGTGCGGTGCCCAAGGACGGGCCGAGCGCGGGCATCACCATGGTCACCGCGCTGGCCTCGCTGGCCAGCGGGCGGCCGGTACGCCCCGAATTCGGGATGACCGGCGAGGTGACCCTCTCCGGTCGGGTCCTGCCGATCGGTGGCGTCAAGCAGAAGCTGCTGGCCGCGCACCGGGCCGGGCGCACCGAGGTGATTATCCCGGCGCGCAACGAGCCGGACCTGGACGACCTGCCGGCGGAGGTGCGGTCGGCGTTGACCGTCCACACCCTGGCGGACGTGTCCGACGTGCTGGCCCTGGCGCTGCGGCCGGCCGACGTACCGGCGCCCCTCGACGGTCCGGCGCTCACCGCCGCCTGATTGGCGGGGGAAGGTCCCTTGTTGACGCCCAGGCGTCAACAAGGGACCCACGCGCCGTCCGCGCTCAGCGGTCCAGGGCCTGCCCTCCTCTCGTCGGGCGGGCATCCCACGCCAGGGGGAGCTGGCGGCTCCCCCTGGGGGGACGACACCCGGACGGCCGCGGGCGATCATGGGGCGATGACGCGAACCAGGGGGAACAACCGGTGGCCGGCCCGACTCGGCAGGGCGACCGGCGTCGCCCTGCTGGCCGGCC
The DNA here is from genome assembly GCF_042666615.1 of Plantactinospora sp. GCM10030261. Taxonomy (NCBI): domain Bacteria; kingdom Bacillati; phylum Actinomycetota; class Actinomycetes; order Micromonosporales; family Micromonosporaceae; genus Plantactinospora; species Plantactinospora sp. GCM10030261. The sequence continues at coordinate 46,297 of NZ_JBHTDD010000021.1, read as the reverse complement.
TGTCGATCCTCATCGCGCTGGCTGGGACCGCGGTGGCCACCCTGGTGACCGACGTGCCGGCGGTGTTCCTGGCCGTCGGCGTGCTCACTGGTCTCGGGACCTGGCTCACCGGTGTCCGGGTCGGGCGGTGGCGACCGATGCGGCACCGGACCGCCGCGCTGGCAGGCGGGGTGGGGACCGTGGTCCTGCTGGGTGCCGTCCTGGTCCCGCTCGGCGACCCGGTACGCGTGCCGGCCCCGCCACCCGGCGCGGGCACCTGGACGCTTCCGGACGGCGGGCGGCTCGCGTACGGGATGGTGCCGGCGCCGGCGGACCGCCGCTCGGGTGCCCCGGTCGTCGTCCTGCACGGCGGACCCGGGGTGCCGGACCTGGCCGGCATGCTCACCACGCTGGGTGCCCTCGCCGTGGACGGGCGTGACGTGTGGGCGTACGCGCAACGCGGCAGCGGCGGGTCAAGCCGGCTGGCCGATCCGGGGGGCTACACCGTCGACCTGGCCGTGGCCGACCTGGAGGAGGTACGCCGCCGGATCGGCGCGGACCGGATGGTGCTGCTCGGTCATTCGTACGGCGGCTTTCTCGCGGCGGCGTACGCCGCGGCGCATCCGCGGCGGGTCGAGCGGCTGGTCCTGTCCTCCCCGGGTGACCTGGCCAAGGACGGGGTGGGTGGCATGCCGCAGCGCCGGCTGGAGGCGGTGGACCGGTGGCGGCTGTACCGCCTGCTCGCGCCGCCACGGGCGCTGCTGGCATACACGCTGTTGCAGGTGAGCCCGGCGGCGGCACACGCCTTCGCCGGTGATCGGGAGTTGGACGCCCGGCAGGACCGGGTTTACGCGGCGACCCGCTCGGCGCTGCACTGCGCCGACGAACCGCCGCCACCGCCGCTGTACGGCAACGGGTTCTTCGCCAACCAGGTCCCCCAGTCGGCCAGCCGACCGCCGGTCCCGGACGTGGCCGGCCGGCTGCGTGGCCTGCCGCTGCCCACCCTGGTCGTCAAGGGCCGGTGTGACTACCTGGACTGGGCCTCCGCCACCGGTTACCTGGACGTACTGCCGGACAGCCGGCTCGCCTACCTGCCCGAAGCCGGCCACGACGCCTGGTCGGACGACCCGGACGGTTTCCGGGCGGTGGTCCGGGCCTTCCTGACCGGTGACGAGATTCCCGGCCTGCTCCCCGATCCGCACCGGCCACCCGCCGACTACCAGGGCTGAGCAAACGGCGGCCGGCAACCGGCCCGCACCGGCGCCCAGCTGTTCCACCGCATCCGCCCGCTGGTCTCATCCGGTCCGGGTGATGGCGGACCACCCGCCGGGCGGCGACGCTGTGCGGGCGGTGACGCCGGACCCTGACCACAGCCTGCCGGCGGCACGAAGGACAAGGGGGGCGGATGACCGACACGATCGGAGACTTCTTCGCCGACCTCGAACGGCACGGTCGCGACCTGATTCCCGACAAGTACAGCGGGACGGTGCGGTTCGACCTCTCCAGCAACCACATCGCCGAGCACTGGGTCCTGGTCATCGAGGAGGGCAGCGTGTCAGTGGTACGGGAGGACTGGGACGCGGACTGTGTGATCCGGACCCGCAGGGACGTGTTCACCCGGATTCTCGCCGGCGAGCAGGGCGTCTATCCGGCCTTCTTCCGCAACCTGGTGAGCGTGGAGGGTGACCTCGCGCTGCTCACCGCCGTACGGGAACTGTTGCCGCTCTCGACCCACTCCGCTCCCGCCGCCTCCCGCGACCGGGAGGTGTGAGCGATGGACCCGAACACCGTCAACCTTATCGACGGCAACCTGTGGGTGTTGAGCGACCGGACCGGCGACATCCGGGCGGCCGAGAACAGCTCAATGGGCATGTACTCCTTCGACATGCGGCACCTGAGCCAGTGGGAGCTGACCCTCAACGGGGAACGGCTGCATCCGCTCTCGGTGGACGACCTGAGTCACTTCGAGGCCCGGTTCTTCCTGGTCCCCGGCGCCGCCACGCACTATGTGGACGCCGCGGTGTCGGTGATCCGGCACCGTTGGGTGGGGGCGAGCTTCGATGAGGAGTTGGCGGTGCTCAACCACGCCAACGAGCCGGCGAGCTTCCGGATCCGGATCGACATGTCGAGTGACTTCGCCGACACGGTGTGGTTGCGACTCGGCGAGCATGGGCCGCGCGTCGGCCACACCTACGCCGCCGTCCAGGACGGTCACCTGCGGCTCACCTACGAGCGGGAGACGTTCGTCCGGGAAACCATCGTGTCGTCGAGCGAGCCGGCGACCGTGGACGAGCGGGGCATGACCTTCGACGTCACCGTGCCACCGCACAGCGGCTGGCGGACCGGGCTGCACGTCGAGGCGGTGTTGCGGGGCGCCCGGGGCCGGGATGTGCGCGCCAGTCTCGCCGCCCACAAGGGCCGCGAACGCGTCCAGATCCGCCAGGAACTCGACGACTGGATCGACGAGGGTCCGCGGCTCAACTCCGACTCGTCCTCGCTGCGCGACACGTACCGGCAGAGCATGATCGACCTGTGCACGCTGCGGTACAGCCCGCTCTCGTCACCACTGCGGCTCCCGATGGCCGGCATGCCGTGGTACATGACGCTCTTCGGTCGGGACGCGCTGTTCACCTGCCTCCAGACCGTTCCGCTGCTGCCGTCGCTGAGCCAGGCCACTCTGGTGTCGCTCGCCACGGCACACGGCACGGTCCGCAACGACTTTCGCGGCGAGGAGCCTGGCAAGGTCATCTACGAGATCCGGTACGGCGAGAGCGGGGCGTTCGAGGAGGTTCCGAACGGCTTCTTCTTCGGCGCGGCCGACACGACGCCGCTGTTCGTGGTGTTGCTCGACGAGTACGAACGGTGGTCCGGCGACGACGACCTCGTCCGCAAGCTGGAGCACGAGACCCGCTCGGCGCTGGCCTGGATCGACCGGTACGCCGACCTGACGGGTCGGGGTTACCTGGCGTTCGATCGTCGGGACGAGCGAACCGGCGTGGTCAACCAGTGCTGGAAAACGTCTCGGGACAGCATTTCCTGGCGCGACGGCCGACTCCCCGGCTATCCGTTGGCCACCTGCGAGTTGCAGGGTTACGCGTACGAGGCGAAGCTGCGCGGCGCGCGGCTGGCCCGTCAGTTCTGGGGTGACCCGGCGTACGCGGACAGGCTGGAGCGGGAGGCCGCCGAGCTGAAGGAGCGGTTCAACCGGGACTTCTGGATCGCCGACCGCGGTTACTACGCGGTGGCCCTGGCTCCCGACGGAACACCCGTGGACGCGCTCACGTCAAACATCGGTCACCTGCTGTGGAACCGGATCGCCGACGAGGACAAGGCGGAGCGGGTCGCCGAACACCTGCTGAGCGATCGGCTCTTCTCGGGCTGGGGGGTGCGGACGTTGGCCACCGACAGCCGCCGCTACAACCCGGTGGGCATGCACACCGGCAGCATCTGGCCGTTCGACAACGCGATCGCGGCCTGCGGGCTGCGCCGGTACGGGATGATGGAACCGGCCGCCCGGATTTCCGGGGGAATCATCGAGGCGGCCGACTACTTCAAGGGTCGGCTGCCGGCGGCCTTCGCCGGGTACGACCGTGCGGTGACCCGGTATCCGGTGACCCGCCCCGGGGTGGCCGCGCCGCGGGGTATGTCGGCGGCGGCACCGCTGATGCTGATCCAGGTCATGCTCGGGATGGAGGTGGTGGAGGGCCACCTGTCGGTGGAGCCGTCGGTCCCGGAGTCCATGGGTTGCATCGAGTTGCTGGGCATTCCCGGTCGGTGGGGTCGGCTGGACGCCTTCGCCCGCGGCCGGCTCCCGGTGCCCGCCTGAGGAGCTGTCACTTCTCCGGCAGCGCGGAGCGGGCCACCGGGAAATCGAAGTAGGTCGCCGGGAACGGCTCGTCGGCCAGCCGGTAGTGCCACCACTCCCGGTCGTAGTTCACGAAACCGACGCTTGTCAGGTAGCGCCGCAGCAGCAGCCGATTGGTCAGCGCCGGAGCGCTCACCCCGGCGGCGGTGGTGTGCGACAACGGATCGAATCGGTCGAACGGGGTGCCCATGTCGACCGGACCGGCACCATCGTCCAGGGTGATGTCCACCGTACTGCCCCGACTGTGCGCGCTCGGTGCGCCGAGATATCCCTCGTCGAACAGCGCCGCCTTGTCCACCCGCGGGTAGTAGGCCGGCTTGGTCCGCTGGTCGGTGAGGTCACGGCCCCAGGCCACGAAGTCGTCCACGGCTCGTCGCGGGCGGTAGCAGTCGTACACCCGGAGGCCTCGGCCGTCCGCGCGGGCGAGCGACCGCGCGCGGCGCAGGGCGTCGGCTGCCGGGCGGGTGAGCAGGCACAGCGGCTCGCGGTAACCGGCGATCGGCCGGCCGACGAAGTTGTCCGCGCCGTGGTAACGGATCTCCTGCCGGATCGTCGGATCCACCTCGTCGAGGGCGACGAATCCGGCGGGGGCGCGCGGCTCCGGGCTCGCCGACGGACCCGGCGGCGGCCGGGACGGCCCGCCGCAGCCGGCGACCGCGGTGAGGGCCAGCACCGCGGCGGCCATCCGGAGGCGCGTCACGCCGGCCGTCTACCCCCTGCGGTACGCCGCACGCATGACAGTCGCACTTGTGTGGGCAGGGCGGTCACGTCGCGCCAGTGAAATTAATGTGGACCAGGCGGTCCACACGGACGTATGGTTGTCGAATGACACCGCGTACCGCCGCAGAAATGGCTCCGCAGCGGCGTCGCCAGCTCATTGAAACGGCGGCTCGGGAGTTCGCCAATGCCGGCTACGAACAGGCATCGCTCAATCGGATCATCCGCGTCTGCTCGATGAGCAAGAGTTCGTTCTACTACTACGTGTCGGCCAAACAGGAACTGTTCGACCTCGTCGTCGAGGAGTTGGCCGCCGCGTTGGCACGGGACCTGGATCCCCCCGCGCCGGCCGAGTTCGCCAGCGGCGACTTCTGGGCCCGGGTCGGCGATGTGCTGGACCGGCTCGCCGAGATCGCCGGGCGGGATCCGGCCGCCCTGCTGCTCGGTCGCATGTTCCACCTACCGGGAGCGCCAACCGGTGCGGACAGCGCGTTGGGCCGGGCCTGGGGGGCGGTCCAGGGGTGGCTGGACCAGACGCTCGCCGTGGGACGCTCGGTCGGAGCGGTACGCGACGACCTGCCTGCGTCGTTGCAGGGTCGGGCCACAATGGCGCTGCTCCGCACGTTCGACGAATGGAGCCTCGCACACCTGGCCGAACTGTCCCCGGTCGACGCGCTGCGCCTTGGCCGGGCGCAACTCGACGGCCTCCGCCGGTTCCTCGCACCCGACCGGGAGTCGCCGGGTGTCGGGAACCTCACCGGCAGGCACCGATGACCAGCGCGCCACGACGTTCCCCGCCGCACCCACCCGGGAGGTCCACATGAGAACTGTACGACCGGCCGCACCGCCGGCAGGTATGCGCCGCCTGCTGTTCCGGTTGCCCGTGTACGTCTACCGGGTCGGCCTCGGCGCGGTCCTCGGTCGGCGCTTCCTCTACCTGGTGCACACGGGTCGGGTCTCCGGCCGCCGGCGCGACGTCGTCATCGAGACGGTCGGCCGGGAGGGCGGTCGGTACCAGGTCTGTTCGGGCTTCGGTACCAGCGCCCAGTGGTACCGCAACATCCGCCACAATCCCGACGTGGCCATCCAGGTCGGCCGGCACCGCGCCCGAGCGACCGCGGTCCTCCTGGACACCGCACGGGGTGCCGATCTGATGGCCCGGTACGCGAGCCGGCACCCGACGCTGGCCCGACGACTCTGCACCGTGATGGGCTTCGAGGTGGACGGCAGTGAGGCGGATTTCCGGGAGGTCGGTCGCCGGGTGCCGTTCGTGGAGTTCGTGCCCCAGCCTCGTGAACACCGGATCGACAACCGCTAGGAAGCATCCCTTACTCGCAGGGAGGCGAACGTCGGCTTTGCCGCGCGGCGATAGGTGGCGGCGATGACACCGCTTCCGGTCACCGCTGTGTCGGCCAGCGTCAAGCCCAGCGGGCAGCCGCTGCCGGGGAAGAGTCGCCGGCCCGCGCCCACCACCACCGGATAGATCCACAGCCGGTACTCGTCGATCAGTTCGTGTTCCAGCAGCGACCGGGCCAGGGCGCCGCTGCCGTGGATCTGCACCTCGCCACCGGGTTGCTCCTTGATCTCGGCGACCCGTTTCGCGATGTCGTCGGCGCCGTCGATGACGATCGTGTTGCTCCACTGCGGATCCCGCAGGGTGCGGGAGACCACGTACTTGGGCCCCTGGTTGAGCCGGCTGGCCACCGGGTCGTCCGGGTGCTATCAGCCCGATCGCGACCGGCAACGACGCGGTACGCCGGGGCGCCGCCGCCGCCGAGTAGAGCGCCACCCAGATCGGGACGGCCGGTGCGCCACCCGGGTAGTTCCGCACGTGGTAGAGGATCCACAGGCCGGCGACCACGGCGAGAACCGCGGCCGGCCAGCGACGCCGGACCAGCAGCGGGACGCTCATCGCCAGCCCGGTGGCATACCCGGCGAGGTCGGGTGGTCGCTCCTCGGGTTCACCGGCACCGGCCCGGATCCGGTAGGCGGTCGCGGCGCCGGCGAGCACCACGATCGCCAGGTCGACAGCCCACTCCGGCGGCGCGGCGCCGAGTCGAGGCAACGCCATCCTCACCGGCTCACGGTATCGAGCCGGTGGGCCGGTCACGTACCACCAACGCGGTAGCCGCACGCCGACGCCGGGCGGGTCAGCCGCTGCGCCGGGGACGGGCCGCCGCCACCCGCCGGACCACCCAGCAGACCGTCTCGGCGACCACCCCGACCACCGAGACGAGTTGGAACACCGCGAGTGCCCGCCCGAGGCCGTCCTGCCACACCGTCTCGGCCAGCGGTTCCCGCGCGAGGATCGCCTGCCGCAGCAGGATCACCACGACCCAGCAGCCGAGTGCCGGCACTGTCGCGATCAGTGGCGGACGGACCAGGACGTGCCAGAGATGCCGGCCGCTGGCCTCGCGTACCGCAAGTACCACGCCGCCGACCAGGAAGAACACGAACATCGTCATGTTGATGGCGCTGGCTCCGGCGATGCCGTGCAGGGGCTGACCGGCGTACGCCAGAAGCATCGCGCCCAGGGTGAGCGTTGCGGCCACGGTGGACGACCGCCAGGGCCACCGGCGGACGATCCGGCGAGGTTGCGGACCCGTACGTCTGGAGGGTTCTTGAACGACGTGTGCCATGAACATGACGCTAGGTAGCGGTGCGGTGTGCGGCTTCCGCCTGTCGACGCGCGCCGCCACGGCGTACGCGGTATTCCCCCTACCGCGGCGGCCGTTCCCCGTCGGCGGCGCGCAGCAGCGCGTCCCCGGTCCGGTACAGCTCGACGAGCAGCGGCCGGAGCTGCCGCCCAGCCGGGGTGAGCCGGTAGCGGGTCCGGGCCGGGAAGCCGCGCTGCCGCTGCCGGTCGACAAGTGCGCGCCGGCACAGGTCGTCCAGCCGGTCGGTAAGCACCTTCGCGCTCAGGGCGGGCAGCGCCGCCCGGAGGTCACCGAACGATCGGGAGCCGTGCATCAGTTCGCGGAGCACAAGCGTTGTCCAGCGGCCGGACACCGCCGCGAGCGCCACCTCGACCGGGCAACCCGGCTCCGGTCGTCGTGTCGCGCCGCGCCGATCCGGCACCAGGTCCCCCGCCCAGACGTCGGTTTCCGTTTGGTGACCCACGGCGGGTCCGGCTTGGCTGAGCACATGACGTTCGACGTTCACCCGGACAGTGTCCCGCTCACCGACGACCCCGCCCAACATCCCTTCGTCTTCGCCCGTGCCTTCAACACCGGCGACGCCCGCCTGGTCGACCGGGTCTACGAGCCCGCCGGGGTCTTCGTGGCCGAGCCGGGCCGACCGGTCGCCGACGCGGCCGCCCGGATGGCCGCCAACCAGCAGTTCCTCGACCAGGGCATGCCGATCGAGGTACGTCCACGGCATGTCTACGTGGCCGGTGACATCGCGCTGCTCATCGTCGACTACACGATCGGGCCGGATCCGACGGGCGGCCGGACGCCGATCACCGGCACCGCCACCGACGTGACCCGGCGCGGGCCGGACGGCCGCTGGCGGTACGTCATCGACAATCCGTTCGGGACGGCGTGAGAAGATCATCGCCATGAGCCCGGTCCTGTCGACGGCGCGGCTGTCCCTGCGCCGGCCGGTGCCGGCCGATATCGGTGCCATCCTCGCCATCCATCGGGACCCGGTCGCCTGCGCGCACAATCCAGGGGACATGCTGGCCACTCGTGCCGAGGCCGAGGAGCGCTACCACCGCTGGGACGAGCACTGGCGGCGGCACGGGTTCGGGTACTGGACGGTCCGGTTCCACGCCGACGAGGACGGCGGCGCCCTGGGCTTCTGCGGCATCAAGCTGATGCGACTCGCGGACCGGGAGGTGCTGAATCTGTTCTACCGGCTCGATCCGGTGGCGTGGGGAGACGGCGTTGCCACCGAGGCCGCCACCTCGGTGGTCTCCTGGGCGCTGACGAACCGGCCGGCGTATCCGGTGATCGCGCGGGTCCGGCCGGACAATGTCGCCTCCGCCCGGGTCGCCGCGCGGGCCGGCCTGCGCCGCGCCGTCCACCTCGACACCATGGGCGAGGACGGCCTGGACTGGATCTTCGAAACACGGTGGTGTGCCGGGCCGAATGAGCGGCGGCACGACCGCTGACGCGGGTCGACAAGTCATAGCGAGCCGGGTTGTGGTGGCCCCAGCTACCACACCCCGGCACGCTTGCCCGGCAGGAGGCGGTGGGTCCGTCGAAGGATGGATCCGGATCCGGTACCCGGTGCGGACGCGATCGGGGGTCGTCCGACCGGAGACTTGGTGACATGAGTGTGGTGCTGCTGCTCTCCCTCGCCGGCCTCGCCCTGGTGGACAGCACCAGCATCGGGACGCTGTTCATCCCGATCTGGTTGCTGCTCAGCCCGGGCCGGGTACGGGTGGGACGGATCCTCAGCTACCTGGGGACGATCTCCGTCTTCTACTACGGCCTGGGTCTGCTCCTCACGTTCGGCGGCACCTGGCTCGTCGATTCGCTCGGTGGCGCGCTCGACCGCCGTCCGGTGCTCTACGCCCAGCTCGCCGTTGGAGTCGGCCTTCTCCTGTTGAGCTTCCGATTCGACGGTAAGCGGGGCGCCGGGTCGTTCCGGCGCTGGCGGGATCGGGCCACCGGTGGTTCGTCGTCGACCGGCTGGTTGATGGGTCTTGCGCTGCTGGCCGCCCTGGCCGAGGTGGCGACGATGCTGCCGTACCTGGGGGCGGTGGGCATGCTCAGCGCCTCCGACGTTGGTGGCTGGGCCAAGGTGGCGCTGCTCGCCGGCTACTGCGTCGTGATGGTGGTGCCGGCCCTGGTGCTGCTGGCCGCGCGGACCATCCGGCCGTCCCTGGTCGAACCGCTGCTGCACCGGCTGGACAGGTGGATCGCCGAGAAGGCGGGCAGCGCCACCGGCTGGATCCTCGGCATCGCCGGGTTCCTGGTGGCCCGGGACGCCGCTGCCCGGCTGTGGTTCCCGGACTGGCTGTGACGGCGCGGGCGGTCTGCGGGCATCCGGCCAGGAGGTTCGTCGCCCCGGGCACCTGGTCAGGAATCGAGAAGTCACCGGCGTGCCGACGGGCCTAGCCTTTTCCCAGTTGGTCGGCATCACGGGATGCCTCGGCCAGGAGAGGAGTCCGACATGCCCGCGAAGAACGCCACCGCCACGTCCGACGGCTTCAGCGCCGAGGAGCGTGCCGCGATGAAGGAGCGCGCCGCCGAGCTACGCGCCGAGGGTAAGAAGGGCGCCAAGAAGGCCGACGGGCTGCAGGCCGTCCTCGACCGGATCGCGGAGATGGCGCCGGACGACCGGGTGCTCGCCGAGCGGGTGCACGTGGCGGTGACCACCACCGCCCCGGAGCTGTCGCCGAAGACCTGGTACGGGATGCCGGCGTACGCGAACGCGGAGGGCAAGATCGTCGTCTTCTTCCAGGACGCGGGCAAGTTTAACTACCGGTACTCGACCCTGGGTTTCCAGGAGGCGGCCAACCTCGACGACGGGGACATGTGGCCGGCGTCGTACGCGCTCCAGAAGTGGAGCCCCGCCGTGGAGAAGAAGGTCGTCGAGCTGGTGAAGGCAGCGGTTTCCTGAGCGGGCGCGGACCGCGAGTGGTCGTCTTTGCAAGAAACCTTCGTCGAACGGTATTCGCACGTAGACTATCGACATCGATGAGGATGAGCGGGTAGCGTCACGGCAACTGATCGGCCCCCGCAGTTGTCCTTGGAGGACGCCATGGCCCCTGCCCGTTCCGTCCGGCTGCGCCGGCGAGGCCTACTCGGCCTACCGGCCCTGGCGGCCGCCGCGATCACCATCGCCGCCCGGCCGGCACCCGCCGCCGCCGCGCCCGCGCCTGTCGCCGAACCCGCCGCGTCAGCCCCCGAGTGCCTCGCCGACCTGCTGCGGGAGTCCTGATGGCCACCATTCCATGGCTGCTGGACGTGCTGCGCGGTGCCGGCGTCGAGACCGTTGTCCACGGGGACTGGCTCAACCGCATGCGACCCGGAAGTTTCAACCCGATCGGCGTGCTGTGGCACCACACCGCCGCCACCTCCAGTGCCAGCAACCCGCACCCGGCGCTCAACATCTGCATCAACGGCCGGTCCGACCTGCCCGGCCCGTTGTGCCAGGCGCTTGTCGACTACCACGGCGTCTTCCACGTCATCTCCGCCGGCCGGTGCAACCACGCCGGGACCGCCCGGGCCAGCGGACCGATCCCCGCCGGCGACGGAAACACCATGCTGATCGGCTGGGAGATCGACTACAACGGCGTCAGCCAGGAGATGACGGCGGCGCAGTACGACGCCTCGGTCGCCGCCACCGCGGCCGTGCTCACCCGGCTCGGCAAGGACTCCAGCTACGCCCGAGGCCACCGGGAAACCAGCACGACCGGCAAGATCGATCCGTCGTTCATCGACCTCAACGTGATGCGTTCCGACGTCGCGGCCGCCATGGGCGGCGGCGGTACGACCTGGAGCGCCATCGTCGACAACAGCACCGCCGGGCGGTTCACCGCCAGCACCGCGTGGGCCAGTTCGTCGTACTCCGGGCAGCGGTACGGCGCCGACTACCGCTACGCGAACCCGACCGCCGCCAGCGACGCGGCCTGGTACAAGTTCGACGTCCCGGCGACCGACACCTACCGGGTCGACGCCTGGTGGCCGGCGAACACCGGCTACAACGCCACCACCCCGTACATCGTCGCGACGTCGACCGGCAACCAGACCGTGTACGCCGACCAGCGGACCAACGGCGGGCAGTGGCGCACCCTCGGCACCTTCACCCTCCCGGCCGGTGACGCCAACCGGGTCGCCGTGAGCCGGTGGAGCGGATCCACCGGATACGTGATCGCCGACGCCGTCCGGCTGACCCGGCTCTGATTCCGCGTCGACCATCTCGTGCGGTGCGCATGGCGGTGGCCGTGTCAGTGACGTGTCAGACGGGTGACAGGTCACCCCTCGACAGTTGGTCGCATGACAACCTCAGCGATCGCGGTCTCCGGACTGCGTAAGGCGTACCGGGACAAGGTCGTGCTCGACGGCGTCGACCTCGAAGTCCCCGAGGGCACGGTCTTCGCCCTGCTCGGTCCCAACGGAGCGGGCAAGACGACCACGGTGAACATCCTGACCACGCTGGTGCGGGCGGACGCCGGTACGGTACGCGTCGCCGGACATGACATCGCGACGCAGGCCAGGGCGGTGCGTGCCGCGATCGGCGTCACCGGCCAGTTCGCGGCGGTGGACGAGTTGCTCACCGGCCGGGAGAACCTGCAACTGATGGTGGACCTGAGTCGGCTGCCCGGCAGGGACGGCAAGCGGGTCGTCGCGGATCTGCTGGAGCGCTTCGACCTGGCGACGGCGGCGGACAAGCCGGCATCGACCTATTCCGGGGGGATGCGCCGCAAGCTCGACCTGGCCATGACGCTCGTCGGAGACCCACGCGTCATCTTCCTCGACGAGCCGACGACCGGCCTGGACCCCCGCAGCCGCCGCACCATGTGGTCGACCATCCGTGAGCTGGTCGCCGACGGGGTGACCATCTTCCTCACCACCCAGTATCTCGAGGAAGCCGATCGCCTCGCCAACCGCGTCGCGGTGCTCGACCAGGGCCGCCTGGTCGCCGAGGGCACCCCCGACGAGCTCAAGCGGCAGATCCCCGGCACCCACGTCCGGCTCCGCTTCGCCACCGTCGCCGAACTCGACGCGGCGGCACGCGTCCTGGACGGCGCCACCCGCGACGACGAGGCACTGGCCCTGCGGGTTTCCGGTGACGGCGGAACGACATCGCTGCGGACCCTGCTGGACCGGCTCGACGAATACTCCATCAGTGCCGAGGAGTGCTCCGTACAGACCCCCGACCTCGACGACGTCTTCCTGGCCCTGACGGGTCGCACCCCGGAGGTGACCGCCCGATGAGCGTCAAGTCCCACTCGCTTGTGATGTTGCGCCGCAACGTCACGCACCTCACCCGCAACCCCACCTCGGTGTTCAACGCGATCCTGATGCCGATCATCATCATGCTGATGTTCGTCTACATGTTCGGAGACGCCTTCGACGTCGGGGTCGACTACATCGACTACGCGACTCCCGGGCTGATCCTGCTGGCCGTCTGCTACGGGCTGGGCGGCATCGCGACGGCGGTGAACTCCGACATGACCAAGGGCATCATCAACCGGTTCAAGGTCATGCACGTCTCCCGAGCCGCGATCCTGGGCGGTCACGTCATCGCGGCCGTGCTGACCAACCTGATCGCCATCGCCGCCCTGGTCGGGGTGGCCTTCCTGCTCGGGTTCGACCCTGCGGCGAGCCTGCTCGACTGGTTCGGCGTCGCCGGCATGGTCGTGCTGCTCGGCTTCGCCGCCAGCTGGTTCACCGTCGCCCTCGGCCTCGCCGCCAAGTCCCCCGAGACGGCGGGCCTGGCCGCCGTACCACTTGTCATGCTGCCATTCTTCAGCAGCGCGATCGTCCCGGCGGAGAAGATGGGACCGGGTCTGCGGCAGTTCGCCGAATACCAGCCCTTCACCCCGATCATCGAGACCATCCGGGGGCTGCTCAACGGGGCGCCGGACACCGGGGACGCGGTCATCGCCGTCGCCTGGTGCGTGGGCATCGCCCTCGTCGGATTCCTGTGGGCGAGGTTCACCTTCACCCGGCGAGCGTGACCTCGGCGAGCTGCCGCCAGCTCGTCTCCGTCCCCGCCCGAGCCGCCTCGACGAACCCCGTGTCGCCGAGGCGGCTCCGCGCCGTCCGCTCGATCCGGGCCACGTCCGGGTGCGAGCGGTCGGCGAGCCCGCGTACGGCGTCGCCGGCCGCCAGCAACCGCGCGGCCTGCGCGGGCTGGTCGCGGCGCAGCGCCAGGTCGGCGATACCGACGAGGGCCTGCGCGAGCATCGTCGCGTGTCCCGCCTCGACGGCCGCTCGGAAGGCCGCGGTGCGGTACTCCCGGGCCCGGTCCAGATCCACGGTCAGGTAGCCGAGCAGGTCGTCAGTCAGCGCTCGGAGCTTGTCCGCCCGGTCACCCATCACCGTCCTCGCCACGTCGATCTGCCGGTACGCCTCCTCGACGTCGCCGCGCAACCGGGCCAGCTCCGCCCTGGACAGGGCCAGCTCCGCCAGCGCCTCCGGCCAGGTGACCCGGGCCGCGTACCGTTCCGCCTCGGCGCCCGCGGTCCTGCTGGCGTCCTCGTCGCCGAGCAGCCAATACAGCTGGGCTTGCCGCGCCCGCATCCTGATGACGTCCTCAACGGCACCGACCTCGGTGACCACCGCCACCGCCTGTTCGTAGTACGCGCAGGCGCCGGCGAGGTCACCCCGGGTGGCGACGCGCTCCGCCAACTCGGTAAGGGCGAACGAGACGCCGAACCGTTCGCCGAGTGCCCGGAACTCGGTGAGCGCCAGCGCGAGATGCTCGTCCGCGTCCCGCCCGGGATGGCCGAGCAGGATCCGGGACTTGCCGAGGTGCAGCCGGGCGAGGGCGCGTACCCAGGGGTCCTCGTTGTCCAGCAGCGACTCCCACGCGGGCAGGAACGCGTCCGGTGCCTCCAGCATGCGTTGCAGCGGAACGACCAGGGCCAGCACCGGGTTCCCGGACCCACTGCGCCGAGCGAACCGGTACGCCTTGTGGATCCACTCCGCGACCTGGGTCTCGTCGGTGGCCCGCCCGGCGCTGGCGAACGTCACGGCGAGCGCGTACACGACGGCCCGGGTCTCGTCGTCCACCTCGCCCGGAAGGGCGGCGGCCGCGCTGATCAGCTCCATGCCCTCGGCCCGGTACCCGCTGAGCCACCAGTACCAGCCGCTGCCCGCCGCGAGCCGCATCGCCGCCTGCGTCTCGCCTGCCGTCAGCGCACCACGCATCGCGGCGCCGATGTTGTCGTGCTCGGTGTCGAGGATCGCGAGCCAGGTCAACTGGTCGGCGCGGCGAAGGTGCCGGTCCGCGGTCTCGGCGAGTTCGGTGAAGTACGCCAGATGCGCGTGGCGCGCCAGGTCGGCTTCCCCCGCCTCCGTCAGCCGGTGCGCGGCGTACTCCTTGATCGTGCCGAGCATCCGGTACCGCAACTCGCTGTCCGCCTCGGTGACCAGCAGCGACTTCTCGGTCAGCGCGGTCAACAGTTCGAGCACCAGTTCGGGTTCCACCGTGTCGCTGGCGCAGACCCGCTCGGCCGCCTCCAGGCTGGCCCCACCGGAGAACACCGACAGCCGGCGCAGGACCACCCGTTCGGCCTCGGTGAGCAGCTCCCAGCTCCAGTCCACCACCGCGCGCAACGTCCGGTGCCGGGGCAACGCGGTCCGGCTGCCGCCGGTCAGCAACCGGAAGCGGTCGTCGAGCCGGTGCGCGAGCTGGTCTATCGACATGGTGCGCAACCGGGCCGCCGCCAGCTCGATCGCCAGCGGCATCCCGTCCAGCGCGCGGCAGATCCGCGCCACCGTCGCCAGGGTGCGGGCGTCGCACACCAGATCGTTGCGTACCGCGCTCGCCCGGTCCAGCAGCAGCCGCACGGCCGGTGCGGATTCGGTCTCGACGGGGCCCGCGTCCTCGGCCGGCAGGCCCAAGGGGACGACGGGCCACAGCGCCTCGCCCGTGATGCCGAGCGGTTCCCTGCTGGTGGCCAGGATCCGCAGCCGTCGGCACTCCCCCAGCATGAGATGGGCGAGCGCGGCCGCCGCATCGATGACGTGCTCACAGTTGTCCAGGATCAGCAGCATCTCCCGCTCGCCGATCGCGGCGATCAGCCGATCCCTCGGTTCGAGGGGTGACGACTCACCCAGCAGGGCGTCACGAAGGCCGAGCGCCGCCAGCGTCGGCTGCGCCACATCGCCGTCGGCGCCGATCGCCGCGAGTTCCACCAACCACACCCCGCCGGACAGGTTGCCGAGCATCGTCCGCCCGATCTCCGCGGCCAGCCGCGTCTTGCCCGACCCGCCCGGCCCGATCAGGGTGGTGAGGCGATGCTCGGCGACGAGCCCGGTGACCGTGGCCACGTCGGCGTCCTTGCCGATGTAGCTGGTCAGCTCGGCTCGCAAGTTCGTCTCGCGGGTCTCCTCCCGCCGCGCCGACCCACCCCGCAGCAACGCGACGTGCAGCGCCGACAGCTCCGGTGACGGGTCGACGCCCAGCGCGTCGACCAGGGCCTCCCTCGTCCGCTCGTACAGCAGCAGCGCCTCGGTGACCCGACCGGCAGCCGCGAGCGCCCGCATCTGCGTGGCGACCAAGCTCTCCCGCAGCGGGTGCGCGGCCACCAGATCGGTCAGCTCCGGGACCAGTTCCGCCCCGTGGCCGAGTTTGATCTCAGCGTCGAACCGATCCTCCACGGCCGTCAGGCGCAGCCTCTCCAACCGGGTGACCGCCGCGTCGAACGCCGCGCTGTCGGTCAGACCGACGTCCTGCATGGCAGCGCCGCGCCACAGACCCAGCGCCTCCCGGAGCCGGCGAAGCCGTTGCTGACCCTCGTCGGCGCGCGCCCGGCCGACGAGGCGCTCGAAACGCACCGCGTCGACGGCGTCCGGTTCCACCCGCAGCCGGTAGCCGTCCGTGTGCCCCTCGACCAAACCCTCCGGTAGCGTCTTGCGCAACCGGGACACGAGGCGGTGCAGGGCGTTCGTCGCGTCGGCGGGCGGTTGCTCGCCCCAGATCCAGTCGACGAGCGTCGCCTTCGGGACCACGCGACCCGGATCGAGCGCCAGGGCGACCAACAGCCCGCGCAGCCGCGCGCCCGGCACGTTCGCGGGAGAGCCGTCGTCCGTACGCACCTCGAACGGCCCGAGCATCCCGATCTGCACCCGACAGATCTTGCCACGAAGGAAGCGGGTTCCCCGGGCGTTGCGGGTCCGCAGGAGCGGGTATCGGAGCCTCTGGGGTGGCGGCCGTCACGGGCAGCCAGCACCCACTCGCCCGCCTCCTCGGCCTCGTCGACGAGAGCGGAACGGATCTTGCGGGCGGCGGCGACGGTCTGCGGGCGCCCGATAAGCGTCGGCGCTATCTGTCGACCCCGGAGTCGACCACCCAGGATTGCGCACGTTGGCGACCTTCGACACACAATGCGATGACGGCACTACTTGCTGCGGCGGGGACTGGCCCCAAAAGCAGCTACCGGTCAACGCACGGGATGAGTGTGTTCGGTGTGGTGGCGTGCCGTCGAGGATCGCGCAACCCGCCTCGGAGGGACCGCCGGTCGGCGACTCGGCCGGTCCTCGACCTCGATCCCATTGCGGCCGGACAAGGCCGCCGCGACCTGGACGGCTTAGGAGTAGACGTCCTTGCGATGCCCGACGGCGTGGATGGTCAACTCGTCGCCGTCGAGGCGGTAGAGGACCCGGTAGTCACCGACGCGCAAACGACGACCGGATCCGTCGCGCATCTCGGTCGAGCTCTGTGGTTCGGGGTCGGAGACCAGGCCGAGGATCGCGCTCAGGACGGTCAGGAAGACGTTGCGGGGCTGCTTGTGCAGCCAGGCCAGCACGTCACGGTCTGGACCTTCACGCCGCCGCACCGCCGGCCCGGTCGGCCAGCAGCGCCTCCACCTCACGAGGATCGACCCCGAGCGACTCCAGCGCCGCCGAAAGCGGCACGAACTCCCCCTCGGCACGGGAACGGGCGATCACCGCAGCGTCCCGGCGGTCCCGGAACGCCTCGATCTCCTCCCACTCGTCGATGCCGACAAGCACGGCCACCGGCCGCTCGTACTTCGTGATGGTGACCGGCTCCCCGGTGCGCTCGACCCCGTCCAGCACCCGACCCGCGCCATCGCGGAACTCCCGCAGCGTAATCCTCGTCATGCACCGAACTGTCCCATGCGGTACCGTGCCGCCCGGGGAGCAACGTTGCAGCTCCGAGACCGACCAAGCGACCAGGCCGCCGGCGGAGCCACTGGGCTAAGAGTTGCTTTACCTAATCAAGAGCGCGGCTACGCCGGACGCACGCGCTACAGCCATCCCGGCCCGCGCGCACGCGCCCACGCAACAGACCGCCCGAACCCGGCAGTCGTCGGCCGAGGGCGTCACGACGAGCACGACCATCGGGACCACCAGGCCGTGACGATCGCATCGCAGGTCAAGCACCGCGACGGTTCCGGCGATCGACGCCACGACGCTACGCGCCGCACCACCGGACGACTTACCGCGCCGTCCGAACCGGACAGTATGCATCCATCAACTTCCTTACGTGCTGCTCAATGATCGACAGCAACGCTGACAGCAACCGAGCCGGACAGCCACGACCACCAACGCACGACGGAGTGGCACCACTACGAATAGTAGCGATGCCACTCCAGTCAAGTTCGTTAGTTGCCGTCCTTTATTGGCGGCATCTCGCCGCGGTCTGTTAGCCGACGAATTGCCTTCTCTGACACCTGGTCCCACGGATATTTTGCGAGTCGCCGCAATGCCGAGCTTGGCGCATTCGGATGGCCCGCAACCAGGGACGCAACGCTGTCATGAGTGTCGTTCGATAGGAGTTCCAGAATGCCACTCGGGCAAGATCTCCTGCTTGCAACTCGGTGACGTACGCGCCACTCCGGATCAACCGCAAGAATCCGCAATACCTCTTCAGGCACAGTGCGGTTATGGGCGACCCAGAACCGCATTTCAGGGTGATCATCCACCAGGGCTTTCCAGACCTGCGGCAACGCGTCTTCCCAGGTCGAGCGCCTTCTCTCGTCCGGGTCGTCGCTCTCGACGAGGCGGATGAACTCCGCAACCGTCTCGATCATCAGCAGAAGCTCCCCGGCGTTACATTGACAGACTTAAGGTTCTTGAATGGGCCCTTCAAGCCCGTGCCACCCTTGTGCTTCCCTTCGATGTAGGTGCCGTTCTTATCCGCGTCTGCATACCATTTCCAAGCCCGTCTTGGTCTCAGTAAAGATCTTCCACTGCGCTTCACCCTTAGCGCCGTGGCCAGCAATATCTCGACTCCACCAATACACGTTACCCAAGCGGTCCGGTGGCATCTGGTAATAAGTCGCGCCGAACGGTCCGCCGCGCATCACCTTGGTGGCAGCACTTGGCGTCCACCCGCCGTTGTCATTGTGGACGAGTACCGGGGTGTTGCCGGTAAGCACATAGTACGTGTGACATATTTACGGCCGACACGGAGAGTGACCTATTTGGGCAGGGCTCTCACCTGGTCTTTCGACGATGGGCCGGATAGCGCATCGGGCTGTCGGGCGGTGTTGACGGCAACCGTACGGCAACGCGCACAGACCACCACGCCCCAAACCGCACGTGGGCTACCCGGCGAGAGCCCGTCGGAGGTCCTTCATCAACAGCAGCAGATGCATCGGGTCCGTGGGGCTCGGCTCGAACTTGGCCAGCCGTAGGTAGAAGTCCTTGGCGGTGTCAGTTTCGCAGTGGATGAGCACCGCCCGGACACCGATGACCTCGGCGGCGGCGGCAATCCGCCGCAGCGCGTCGACCACCAGGGCACGTCCGAGGCCAGCGCCTTGGGCGGTCCGGTCGACGCCGAGGCGGGTCAGGATCACCACGGGCTGGTGGTAGCGGCCGGCACCCTGCCGCAGCCGCGGAGAGGCGTCAGCCGGGGCGACGCTGCCAGCCGCGAGGGCGTAGTAGCCGATCACGCGGCGATCCGGGTGATCGGCGTCGCCGACGACGTACACCCGCGACAGGCCGGCCCGGTGTGCCTGCAGGGCGTGCTCGGCCAGCCAGACGGACTGGGCCGGCGAGCCGCAGTCGAAGCCGCCCACCACATGCGCAGCCGACAACGGCTCGACCGGAGAGAAACGCGAACTCACCGCTGTGCCTCGCCCATGTCGTCGAGGACCGTCGGTGTGCTCAGCAGTTCCCGCAAACCGGCGAGGTCCTGGGCCGGGCGCCCCAGCGCCTCATCGAACACCCGCCACGCGTCCTCGTCCAGCAGGAACGCCCGCCGATCAGCCAGCACATCAGCAGCCGCGTCGGTAGCCGCCTTCAACACGAACGTCGACACACTCGCACCAGCGGCCTGACTGGCCGCCTCCAGCAACGCCTTCTGCTCGGCATCCACCCGCAGGTGCAGCCGCTCCGCCTTCGCATTCATTACCCGAGTGTACGCACAACGTACGCCAGCTCGAAGGGTCGGAACCTAGACTGGTCCAGATTTGCTCTACATAATCAAGAAGGCGGCCCGGCGCAAGGCCGGGCCGCCTTCACGCGCTATCCGCCTACGGCCACTCGCGCACGCCCGCAAACGCCAAGCATCGCCGCTGATCGATGCGCTGCTTGCCGTGACGGCAACCCAAGCCGCCACCGACCTTTCTGCTCGGGCAGAACCTGATCGTTTCCACGCTCTTCGATGTTGACGGCGACGCTGACGGCAACCTGGGAAGACAACATCCCCAAGGTGTCGACAGGGTCGTCAACCTCCGACCTGCGGCATCCGCCTTCGCTGCCAGGCCGCCCGAGTTTACCGTCCGCTATACTCGACGGGTGCGCGGCGATGAGTGGGAGGTCTACCTCGTCAACGAGGTACGTGATTGGCTCGACAGCCTCGACTCGACCACCCATGCCCGCGTCGTGCAAGCCATCGACACCCTCGCCGAAACTGGGCGCGGGCTTGGCCGGCCACTGGTCGACACGATCCATGGCTCGACCATCGCCAACCTCAAGGAGTTGCGCCCCGGCACCGTGCGGATCCTGTTCGTCTTCGACCCGTGGCGCTCCAGCATCCTGCTGGTCGCCGGCGACAAGGCCGGACGGTGGAACGACTGGTACCGCGAAGCCATCCCCCTGGCAGAGCAACGCTACGAGACCTACCTGAAGGAACGCGCTGAGGAGGAGGGCCAGCCATGAGCAGCTACGTGCGTTGGAAGGACATCCGCGCCGCGCAGGTCGAGCGTGCCGGTGGCGAACAGGCCGTCGAAGCGGGCAAGCAGGAACTGCTCGCCAGCGTGGTCGGACACCGCCTCGCCGAGGTACGCCGCGCCCGCGGGCTGACCCAACAGCAGGTCGCCGACCGCATGGGCGTCACCAAGGGCCGCGTATCTCAGATCGAACAGGGCAAGATCTCCGGGCAGGACGTGCTCGCCCGATACGCCGCCGCCCTCGGCGGGCGCCTGCACCAAGCGATCTACTTCGACGACGGCGACATCGCCGCCATCGCGTAGACCCACCGCCACTCCAAGATCCTCGACCAAGATCCGACTGGCTCAAACCACGTCCGCGGCATGGACCGGCTCCCCCGTTATCGGAGACACCCGGGCATCCCACATCCGGGCATCCGACACCACCGTCGAGGATTGCCCGCTACCCGCGACACCGGCGGCCCGCGACCGCTCGTCCGCCGTCACCGCCGCCGGAGCCCCCGATCCGACCCGCCACGGCATCGAGATCGTGGACAGGCCCGCCGCGGCCTGCGGGTTCTTCGCCACCAGAAAGTATTGGTAGCCGGTTCGGCCCACCTCGACAACCAGGTCGACGCCCGGCTTCACCTCCGGGTACGTCGCCGTCGACCCGCTCAGCGTCGGCTCCGGCAACGCTCCTCGCCACCCGAGCGCGGACTGCTCGTCGCCGAACCCGAGCGTCACCAAGGAGTCCGGCTCCGCCGGGCGAGCACCGGACAGCCGCACACCACGCGCGTGGACTCGCGGCTCCACGCTTCCGTCGGACTTGCGCTCCAGCGTCAGGTCCACATCCGCCCATTCACCGGACGACGCCCGCGCCCGCTCCGGAGACGACGTCATCTCCGCCTTCAACGTGCCGTCCGGTTGCGCCCACGTCCGCGAGGACTCGGTGGTCAACCCGGTCACCAGGACCGGCCGACGCTTCCGGTACGCCAACGCCATCGCCGACGCCTGATCCGCCGCCTCCAACGGTTGCGCGACAGCGGCCGGCACCGCTGGTGCCGCCCCAGCCTCCTCCACCGACGCCACGCCGATCGACACACCGAGGACAGCAACCAGCCCGATCACGGCGAGCCGCCGGTAACCCTCGTGTCGGCCGACATCCAGGCACGACTCACCCACCGCGACCCCCATGATCACCCGCAGACAATGCCCGAGACTCTATTGATCGATATCCCACGCTGTAAATGGGCGATCACAAGTTGTGATCGCAACAGTGATACATCGCCTTAATTCGGACACCAACATCACTCCAAGTAGCGAGAATTATTCGCGCAGTTCGGGCCGATGAACTCTCCGCTTGCGCGGTCCCCAACTGCGGCACCGTCGACGGTTGCGAAAGCATTCCTGTGGCTCTGCCGGATGAGCAGCCCGGTCGCCTGGGACGAGTGACCGCTGTTCGGTACATCCGCCATCGCACATATTGACTGCTCAACGGTGGGCCGCCGGGGACTCGAACCCCGAACCCTAGGATTAAAAGTCCTCTGCTCTGCCGGTTGAGCTAGCGGCCCGTTGATCCCTAAGGCTACCGGAGCCCCTGGCGACCGAGCGCGCGGCTTTCCCCTCAGCCCGCACCTACGCAGGGTGGTGGACTGCCGCCCTGAGCGGATGTCCCGTTGCCTCCGGTGACCTTCAGCGCGTGCCACAACCGAAGGTTCTGTTCTGTAGCCTTTCGTCGCTACCGCATGACATCGGACATGCGCCGCTTCGGCAGAGGAGAACAGACCGCATGCGACCTCGCCAGCCCAATGCCTCGGGACCGCTGCGTGCCGTCATGGCCATGGTCGCTGTGCTGACGATCGGAGGGCTGGCCGGCAACCCCGCCAGGGCGGCAGGTGAGACAAGCGGGGTGGCGCCCCTCGCCGTGCCGCCGGGCGCCTCCGGGACGTCCACCGCCCGCGCGGCGGACCCTGGGGTGGACGCCGGGGCGAGCGATCATTTCAACGGCACCGGGATCGGCGCCGTGCCCCCCGGTTGGGGCACGAATACCTCGGGCGGCACCGTCGGCGTCGCGGGCGTGCCCGACAGCGTCGACCGCAGCCTGCGGATGGCCAAGTCCGGCAGCACGGGCAGCGCGCTGGCCGAGCGGCGCCTGGCAACGCCGCTCGCCGGGACGGTGCACGCTGAGGCCCGGGTTCGGGTAAGCGCCACGACCGGGTGGTTCAACGCGCTGTACGTGGCCGGCTCGGACGGAACGCCGGCGGCGAGCGTCGCGATTCAGAACGGCCGGTTCATGGACGCGGGGACGGGCCAACTCGCGGGCACGGCGGCGGCCAATCGCTGGTACGCCCTGCGCGCCGTGCTACGGACCGATTCGCGCCGATTCGACCTCTACGTCGACGGCCAGCGCCTCTTCACCAACCTGCCGTTCCGCCAGGCGTCGACCGATGTCGGCCGGCTCACCTTCGGCATCGGCCCCGGCGGCACCGGCACCCTGCACGTCGACACGGTGAGCCTGCGCCGGACTCCCGATCCGACCGTGGCCTACCAGGTGCTCGACACCTTCGACGAGTCCCCGACGGGCTCGGCGCCCGCCGGATACACGCTGACCACCACCGGCGGCACCGCCGCGGTCAGCGCTGTGCCCAGCGCGCAGGACCAGAGCCTGCGACTGTCCAAGGGCACGCCCGCGGGCGAGGCGGGCGCGGTGCGGACCTTCCCGACCCAGACCGGCACGGTGATCGTCCAGGCGACCCTGCGGACCGAGGAGACCAGCGGTGTCAAGGCCGCCCTGTATGTGCAGAGCAGCAACGGCAGGAACGCTGCCTCGATCCAGTTCAGCAACCGCGTCCTCCAGCATGTGACCGGCTCCGGCGCCCACGTCCTCGTCCCGGACGTGCGCCCGAGCGAGTGGTACACGATCCGGCTGGTCATCGACCTGCCGGCGCAGCGCTTCGCCGCCTTCGTCGACGGCAGGCGGTACCCGCCGGTGACCACCACGGCAGCGCCGGCCTGGCTGCCGTTACGCGACAGCGGCCTGACCGACATCAGCCGGCTCCGGCTCTACGTCGGAGCCGACCAGGTCGGGACCCTGCACGCCGACAAGCTCATGGTCTACCGCAATCCGGTCGCCGCACCCGTCGGCCCGGTCGTTGACGTCCGCGCCCACGGCGCCACCGGCAACGGCAGCACCGATGACACCGCTGCCGTCCAGGCCGCCATCCAGGCCGTGCCGACCGGCGGCACCGTGCTCCTGCGCGGTGGCGTGTTCAAGACGGGCATGATCCGGCTTAAGTCGGACATGACGCTGTGGGTGGCGCCAGACGCGATGCTGCTCGGAACCCAGGACACCACCGCCTATCCGGCCCTTGGGGTGCCAGGGCCCGACCGGCCCCCGTTCAACGGCGGCATCGTCGCCAGAGCGCTGGTCTACGCCCACCGCGCCGACCGCATCGTGATCGAGGGCGGTGGAGTGATCAACGGCAACGGGCACAACCCGCCGTGGATGCCCAGCGACGGCGTCTCCCCGCATGAGAGCACCCGGCCCGTCGGGATGTGGCTCGCCAGGGGCAGCGACGTGACGATCCGCAACGTCCACGTCACCGACGCCGCCATGGGCGCGATCGTGCCGAACGAGATCGACGGGCTGGTCATCGCCGACGTCGACATCGACAGCAACATCGAGGCCGAACGCGACGGCATCGACGTCACCGACAGCGATAATGTGCTGATCGAGCGGGTCAACGCTTTCACCGACGACGACGCCATCTGCTTCAAGAGCCACCGCACCGCCAACGACCCGGCCTCGCCGAGCCTGGGCGTGCATGGCGCGGTGGTGCGGCTGTCCACGGTGGGCGGATCCACCCGGGCCAATGGCGTCAAGTTCGGCACCGCCAGCCACGGCGCCTTCCACGACATCGTGGTCGAGGACGTCCTGGTCAAGCGCACAAAGAACGCGGGCATCGTGATCACCGCCGTTGACGGCGCGACAGTCAGCAACCTCAGCTTCCGGCGGATCACCATTGACCAGACGAAGCGCGCCTTCTTCGTCGTCCTCGGCCGCCGCGTCTGGGTCGATCCTGAGGGTGTCCCTCATCCCAGCCCCGATCCCAGGTGGGTCAGCGGCCTGCGTTTCGAGGACATCACCGCCACCCGCGTCAGCCACGAGCTGCCCTCCAATCACCTTGGCAACGGCTCAGCCATGTCCGGTACGCGCGAGGCCACCGGTGTCACCTACAAGCTGTATGACCTCCTGTTCAGTAACGTGCGGATCTCCCTGGCCAACGGCGGCACCGCCCAGCCGACCGAGCCACGCGAGTACGCCGGCGAGTACCCGGAGAGCACCTACTGGACCACCCTCGCCCCGTACGGGTTCTTCTACCGGCACGTCGACGGGCTTACTGTGCGCGGGTCATCGGCGACCGTGCCCGATCCGCGGGGCCGGCCGATGACCAGCACCAGCGACGTGGTCAACGGCAGCATCAACTGACCCGCGGTGACGGCCGGCCGCGAGCGCCCGGTCGGCGAGGAAGGGCCCCGCTCCCAGGCGTTGCAGCAACGCCTGAGCGACCTCCGCGTGGGACTCCCGTCGTCCCCGCATCCGCGGGGCAACCGGGCAGCCGTTTGCGAGGTCTGCCCGACGTGCCGCCGGAGCGGTCCCGCGGGTTCAGGTGAGAATCCTGTTGATGGTGTCGGTGTCGCCGGAAGTGTGGGCGTGCAGCAGGGCGGCGAACGTATCGGCGGTCATGATCCGGATGCCGAGTTGTTCGGCTTTGGCGGCTTTGCTGCCGGCGCCGTCGCCGACGACGACGAGGTCGGTGCGTTTCGACACCGATCCGGAGGACTTGCCGCCGAGGGTTTCGACGGCCTCGTTGCCCTCGTTGCGGGTCAGGCCGGGGACGGCGCCGGTCACGACGACGGTCATCGGGGTTCCGTCGGGCTTGCGCAGCGGAAGCGGGCTGGGCGCACCGCCCGAGTCGGGGTTGGCGAGGGCGGGACTGCCGGGTTCGGTCATGTTCACCGCGCGTGCGGTGAGCTTGTCGATCACGGGGGCGAGTTCGACAAGCTCGGCGGCGATGGTGACGGCGCGTTCCGGGCCGACGCCGTCGACCCTTTGCAGGTCTTCGACGGTGGCGTCGAGCAGGGCCCGCATGGTGCCGAAGTGTCGGGCCAGGCGGCGGGACATGGACCGGCCGGTCATCCGTATCCCCAGGCCGGTCAGCACCCGCGACAGTGGCCGGTCTTTCGACGCCTGGATGTTCGCGACGAGTTTGCCGGCGGAAATCTCGCCCATCCGGTCGAGCGGGGTCAGGGTCGGCACGTCGAGGTCGTAGAGATCGGCGGGGTCGGTGACCAGACCGGCCGCCACCAGCATGGTGATGATTTTGTCGCCGAGACCTTCGATGTCCATCGAGTCGCGGGCGGTGTAGTAGGCCAGGGATTCGTGTGCGCCGCAGACCCGACCCCTGGTACACCGCCACCGCTTCTGGGAGCGGTCGATGGCACCGCCGCAGCGGGGGCAGGCGGTCGGGGGTTCGAACGGTGCCGAGTCGGCGGGCCGGTCATCGAGCTGGGCGCCGGTGACCTCGGGAATGACGTCACCGGCCCGGCGGACGAACACGGTGTCGCCGGCCCGGACGTTGCGTCGGGTCAGGTCGTCGAAGTTGTGCAGGGTGGCGGAGGTGACAGTGACGCCGCCGACGATCACCGGTTCCAGGACGGCGACGGGGGTGATGACACCGGTGCGACCGACCTGAACGTCGATACGCAGCAGGCGGGTGGTGCGGGTGTCGGCGGGAAACTTGTAGGCGATCCCCCACCGCGGGGCCCGGCTGGAGAAGCCGGCCAGCTCCCGGTCGGCGGGGTGATCGGCCTTGATCACCGCCCCATCCACGCCGAACCCGAGTTCGCCACGGCGGGCGTACAGCGCGTCCACCGCCGTGATGACCTCGTCGACCGTCGCGCACAACGGCATCCCGGCCGTCGACGTCGCGGTGGTCGCGACGCCGAGCCCGCCGATGTGCGCCATCACGGTGGAGTGCGGAACCGGTTCGGCGTCGGCTCCGTCCAGGCCGTGTACGGCGTAGGCGAGAAACGACAGCGGCGCGTCATAGGCGCGACCCTGGGCGCGGAGGGTGCCGGCCGCCGCGCTGCGTGGATGCGCGAACGCCGGCTCACCGTGGCCGGTACGCAGCACGTTCGCGGCGGCGAAGTCGGCATCGGTCATGAACACCTCGCCACGCACCTCCACTGTCAGTGGCTGCGCCAGTCGGGCGGGCAGGCCGGCAGCCCTGCGGGCCTGCCCGGTGACGTCCTCGCCGGTGCGGCCGTCACCGCGGGTGGCGACCTGCGTCAACTGCCCGTCGACATAGCGGGCCGCCACCGCCAGGCCGTCGATCTTCGGTTCCACCGTGTACCCGGCGGCCGGCCGGCCCAGCAGCCGCTCCAGCCGGACCGCCCACCGGCGCAGGGTGTCGGCGTCGAACACGTTGTCCAGGCTGAGCATCGGCGAACTGTGCTCGACGTCGCCGACGACCGCGGCCCCGGCCGCGACCACCTCGGTCGGCGACTCGTCGACCTTCCACCCGGGCTGGGCGACCTCGGTCGCGGCGATCCGGGCCAGCAACGCGTCATAGGTCGCGTCGTCCATGGCCAGGTCGGGTCCGCTGTAGTACGCCGCGGCGGCCGTACGGGCCGCACTGATCGCCGACCGGTACGCCGCCACGGTCTCGAAGGGCTCGGCCCGTGCGGCGTCGACGACCGGTTCCACCAACTCGACACCGTCACTGATCTGGCCAGACACCGGACCGACCTCCTTGACTAGCCGACGACGCAGCGGCCACCCAACCCCTGGAGCACGCATCGCACGCTGCCCAGCGGGCTGACCTGCCGCGCAGCCTAACGACCCGGTACGACAGTTCCGGCCCCGCACCGAGAACGGCCGGGTCCGTTGGAGTCATGTCGGGCAGCGGGAGCCGGCGCAGCACGGTCCAGGCGTCGGCGGTGGCCGTGCCGGACCGTCGCCACCCTCGACACCTGGCGTATCCGGCTCTCCTCGGCTCCGGCCACCGGCCGTCCGGTTGATGTGATCCCTCGGCTCCGGTCGGTGGCATCGGTCGAAGTCGCTGATCTGGCCGGAATCCGTCCTGCTCCGTACACCTGGCCTCTCCTGCTGGGACAGGTGGAGCGATTATTCTCCACCCGCTCACCCCCCACCG
This sequence comes from Plantactinospora sp. GCM10030261, assembly GCF_042666615.1. NCBI lineage: Bacteria > Bacillati > Actinomycetota > Actinomycetes > Micromonosporales > Micromonosporaceae > Plantactinospora > Plantactinospora sp. GCM10030261. Next base: position 18,771 of record NZ_JBHTDD010000021.1, on the reverse strand, counting down.
GAGGCTGAATCTTGATGGACTGGACCCGGGGCAGACGAACACGGGACGTGTTCGGGCTCCTCCTCGCGAGCGGCACGCTCCTCTTGACCAGTGGAGCCCCCGCGCTTGCCGAACCCGCCGAACCCGCTCCCGCGATCAGTGAGATCCACTACGACAACGCCGGCACGGACACCGGTGAGGCGATCGAGATCGAGGCGCCCGTCGGGTTCGACCTGACCGGCTGGCAGATCGTCCTCTACAACGGAAACAACGGTGCCGCGTACAACACCCGGACCCTGAGCGGCGCGGTCCCGGCTGCCGGTGTGGTGGTTGCCGAGTATCCGGCCAACGGCATCCAGAACGGCGATCCGGATGCCATCGCGCTGGTGTCCCCGACCGGCTCGGTGACGGAGTTCCTCAGCTACGGGGGGACGTTCACCGCGGTCGGTGGTCCGGCCGACGGGATGACCGGCACCGACATCGGGGTCAAGGAGTCCGCCACCACCCCGGTCGGCCACTCGCTGCAGAAGGTCGACGGCACCTGGAACCCGCCGGCGCCGAACAGCTTCGGCGTCCGTAACGGCAGCGGCGACCCCGATCCGGACCCGGACCCGGGCGTCGGCTGCACCGTGACCGTCGACCACACCATCGCCGAGGTACAGGGCACCGGTGACGCCACGCCGCTGGCCGGCACCCGGCTCACGATCGAGGGCGTGGTGACCGCCGACCACCGCGCCGGTGGTTACAACGGGCTCTACGTGCAGACGGTCGGCAGCGGCGGGGAGCGTCCGGTGGCCGCCGGCACCGCCTCGGACGGCATCTTCGTCTACCTGACCACGAACACCGCCAACCACCCGTCGGTCGCGATCGGCGACCGGGTACGGGTCAGCGGCACCGCGAACGAGTTCAACGGTCTCACCCAGCTCACCATCGCCGCGAAGGGTGATGTGCAGGTCTGCGCGAACGGCGAGGCGCTGCCGGCCCCGGTGCCGCTGAGCCTGCCGCTGGCCGGTGACGCCCGCGAGTCGGTCGAGTCGATGGTGGTGGCGCCGGTCGGCGCGTACACCGTCTCCGAGGTCTACAACACCAACCGGTACGGCGAGGTCGTGCTCGCCGCCGGTGACCGCCCGGCGCGGACCGCGACGGATGTCGCCCGTCCGGGCTCGGACGCCGCCAAGCAGGTGGCCGCCGACAATAAGCTCCGCCGGATCCTGGTCGACGACGGCCGGACCACCAACCTGGCCACGGCCGGCCTGCTGCCGCCGTACGTCTCCAAGGAGTCCCCGCTGCGGGTCGGCGACTCGGTCGAGGCGTTCGGGCCCTCGGTGCTGTCGTACGGCTTCAACGAGTGGCGGCTGCAGCCGACCCGCCCGGTCGACGCGGACACCCCGCCGGCTGCCCGGACCACCTTCAAGGTCACCAACCCGCGCACCGCCACCCCGGAGAACGTCGGCGGCGACCTGCGAGTGGCCAGCTTCAACGTGCTGAACTACTTCGTCCACTTCGGTGGCGAGGCGCGTGGTGCCGCGAACGAGGAGGCGCTGGCCAAGCAGGAGGCGAAGATCGTCGCGGCGATCAGCGCCCTCGGTGCCGACGTGGTGGGACTCGAGGAGATCGAGAACTCGGTACGGTTCAACCCGGACGACCCCCAGCAGGCACTGAAGCGCCTGGTCAACGCGCTCAACGCAAAGGACGGCGCGGGCACCTGGGACTACGTGCGCACCCCGGCCGAGCTGCCGCCGGCGGCCCAGCAGGACGTCATCACCACGGCGATCATCTTCAAACCGGCGAAGGTCCAGCCGGAGGGCCCGTCGCGCTCGGTCAACGACGAGACCGTGTGGTCCAACGCCCGCGAGCCGATCGCCCAGACCTTCACCGCGGGCGGGATCTCCTTCTCGGTGTTCGTCAACCACTTCAAGTCCAAGAGCGGCAGCGGGACCGGCGACAACGCCGACTCCGGTGACGGCCAGGGCAGTTGGAACGGCGACCGGGTCCGGCAGGCGACCGCTCTGGCCGCCTTCGTCGACCGGGTCAAGGCCGACAGCGGCACCGACGAGGTGCTGCTGCTGGGCGACTTCAACGCCTACCCGCAGGAGGACCCGATGCAGGTCCTCTACCAGGCCGAATATCGGGATCTGAACGACACCGGCGAGGCCACGTACGTGTTCGGTGGCGAGTCCGGCTCGCTCGACCACGCTCTCGCCTCGCCGTCGCTGGCGTCGCGGGTCACCGGGGTCGACGTCTGGCAGATCAACGCGGTGGAGTCGTACGCCTTCCAGTACGACGGGCTGCCCGCCTTCTACGCGCCGGACCCGTACCGGGCCAGCGACCACAACCCGGTGGTGGTGGGCATCAGCACCGGCGCGAGCCCGGTCGATCTGCAGTTGCTGAGCATCAACGACTTCCACGGTCGGCTGGAGTCTCCGGCCACCGTGGATGGTCAGCCGGCCGGCGGTGCCGCCCAGGTCGCCGGTCTGGTGAACCAGTTGCGGGCGCAGAACCCGAACACGGCGTTCGTCTCCGCCGGTGACAACATCGGCGCCTCCACGTTCATCTCGGCGATCGACGGGGACAACCCGACGATCGACGCGCTGAACCAGATGGGTCTGACCGCCTCGGCGGTCGGCAACCACGAGTTCGACAAGGGCATCGCCGACCTCACCGGCCGGGTGTCCGACCGCGCTGACTTCCCGTACCTGGGCGCCAACGTGTACCGCGGTGACGCCCGGGCGCTGCCCGCGTACTCGGTCAGCACCATCGGTGGGGTCCGGGTGGGCTTCGTCGGCGTGGTGACCGAGCAGACCGCGTCGCTGGTAAGCCCGGACGGCATCGCCGGCCTCACGTTCCGCGAACCGGTCACGGAGGCCAACCTGGTCGCCGGGCAGCTCAAGGACGGCAACCCGGACAACGGCGAGGCCGACGTGGTGGTGCTGCTCGCCCACGAGGGCGCGGCGACGGAGAACATCAACTCCGCCGAGGCACTGGCGAACGACCCGGTCTTCGGCAAGTTCACCAGGGCCGACGCCACCGTCGACGTGATCTTCAGCGGCCACACCCACCAGCCGTACGCGTTCAAGGTCCCGGTGCCGGGCACCGACACGCTGCGCCCGGTGGTGCAGGCCGAGGACTACGGCAAACGACTGGGCAAGGTCACGCTGACCTACGACCCCGAGTCGGGCTCGGTCACCGCGGCCGACGTGTCCCTTGTCGACGTGGTGGGCGTGCCGCAGGACCCGGCGGTGGCCGAGATCGTGGCCGCCGCCAAGGCCAGGGCGGAGGAACTGGGCAAGCAGCGACTCGGTTCGATCACCGCGGACATCAGGCGGGCCTACACCGGCGGTAGCGAGGACCGGGGCAAGGAGTCGGCGCTTGGCAACTTCATCGCCGACGTGCAGCTCGCCGGCACCAGTGACGCGGGTCGGGGTGGGGCGCAGATCGCGTTCATGAACCCCGGTGGTCTGCGCGCCGACCTGCTGTACCGGACCGACGGCACGGTGACGTACGCCGACGCCTTCGCGGTTCAGCCGTTCGCCAACGACGTGGTCACCAAGACCTACACCGGTGCTCAGATCAAGCAGGCGCTGGAGGAGCAGTGGCAGCCCGACGGCGCGTCCCGGCCGGTGCTGTGGCTCGGGGTTTCGAAGGGATTCAGCTACACCTACGACCCGGAGGCGCCGAAGGGCTCCCGGATCACCTCGATGGCGCTGAACGGCACACCGATCAGCCCGGCGGGTGAATACCGCGTCACGGTCAACTCGTTCCTCGCCGCCGGCGGCGACAACTTCGCCGCCCTGGGCGGGGGCACCAACCCGGTCACCACCGGCGACAACGACCTCACCATGCTGGTGAGCTACTTCGCCGCCAACTCGCCGGTCACCGCCGACACCCAACCGCGGTCGACCGTCGGCACGGGCGGACCGACCTGCACCACGACGATCACCGGTAGGCATAGCAGGCCGCTCGTGGTCTCGGCGGGCCTTACCTGTCTGGAGAACGCCACGGCCAGCGGGCCGGTCACGGTCAAGCCGGGCGCCTCACTGATCGTCACCGGCGGATCGATAAGCGGTCCGCTGACCGCGACCCGTCCGGTGCTTGTCGAACTCTCCGGCGCCACCGTGTCCGGCCCGGTCACCGTGTCCGGCGCGACCGGCGCTCTGAAGATCAGCGAGGGCAGGGTCAACGGTCCGGTGTCGGTCACCGCCAGCACCGGTGGGGTGCGGATCGACGCGGTCACCGTCGGTGGTCCGGTCACGGTGAACGGCAACACCGGCGGCCAGCCGGTAATCGTGGCGGCGAACACCATCGCCGGTCCACTGGCCTGCTCGGGCAACACTCCGGCCCCGGTGAACGAGGGCCGGTCCAACAGCGTGCGGGGCCCAGCGTCGGGCCAGTGCGCGCGGCTGTAGGTCGAATTCGATCCCGGGTCAGCGACCGGAGCCAGTCGGGCTCCGGTCGCTGACCCGTTTCGGGTCCGCGCCGGATCAACCAGGGCGCGTCATCGTCGCGGCGCGTAGCGGGCGATCGGGTTGACCAGGGTGCCGGCGAACTGGAGCGCGGCGGACGGGTCGGCCAGGTCCACCATCTGCTGGTTGTCGCGCAGTTGCAGCCGGTTCAGGCAGGACAGCGCGAACTCCGGCGCGAACAGGTCGTGCTGGCGCAGCCGGTCGGCCAGGTGCGGCACGCTGTCGGCGTAGTCGGTGGCGCACTCGGCGACCGTCCGCCAGAAGTCGTCCTGGTCGAGGGTGCCGTCGGTGTGCAGGATGGCGGCCAGGTGCCGCAGGAAGCAGTCGAAGACGTCGGTGAAGATGGACAGGATCTTCTCGTGCTCGGGGATGTCGGCCCGGATCCGGCGCACCCGCTCCGGCAGGTCGGCGTCGGGGTTCATCACGACGATCTCCTCGGCGATGTCCTTGAAGATCGCCCGTTCGACCGTCCCGTCACGCAGGACCAGGATGACGTTCTCGCCGTGCGGCATGAACGCCAGGTCGTGCGCGTAGAGGCTGTGCAGCAGCGGCACCAGGTATGCGTCGAGGTAGCGGCGCAGCCACTCGGCGGGAGCCAGCCCGGAGCCGGCGATCAGCGCGCTGGCCAGCGACCGGCCGTCGCGGTCGAGGTGCAGCAGTGAGGCCATGGTGGCCAGCCGGCGGCCGGCCTCCAATCCGGGTACGGGGCTTTCCCGCCAGAGCGCGGCCAGCATCTTGCGGTACGGGGAGTACCGGTCGGTCGCTGTCTCGTACTGCCGGTGCCGGTAGCCGATCGCGGCCCGTTCCCGGATGATCGACAGTCGGGTGCGCTTGAGCACCGGGTCGTTGTCGATCAGCTGGGCCAGCCAGTCGTTGATGGCCGGGGTGGCCTCCATGTACGCGGCGGACAGGCCCCGCATGAAGCCCATGTTGAGCACCGACAGGGCGGTCTTGACGTAGTGCTTCGCCGGGTGCGTGACGTTGAAGAACGTTCGGATGGACTGCTGGGCGAGGTATTCGTCCGGCCCGTCGCCGAGGCAGACCAGCCGGCGCTGGGCGACCTCACCGGCGAAGGTGACCGCCAGCTTGTTCCACCACTGCCAGGGGTGCACCGGGATGAGCAGGTAGTCGGCCGGGTCGAGACCGAGGTGGGTGAGGGTGCCGGCGAACCGGGCGAGCACGTCGTCGCCCAGTTCGGCCCGCACGAGCGACTGGTAGTCCAGGTCGGCGGCGCAGGTGAACGTGGTGTGCTCGCGGTGGGCGGCGAGCCAGAGCAGCCGGACGGGGGACGCGGCCTCCGGGGCGTACCTGTGGTATTCGTGCACCCCGAACCCGATCCGGCCGTTGTTGGCCACGAAGCAGGGGTGGCCCTCGGTCATGCCGGTCTCGATGGCCTGGAAGTCCGCGCCGGCGAGTTCGGCGGCGCCCGGTGCGGGCTTGCCGAGCTTGTACGCGGTGCCGGCCAGGGTGGAGGTGATCTCCTCCAGATAGACCGGCAGGATCGCGTCGGTGAGGCCGAGTGCGCCGCGCAGCTCGACGCAGAGGTCGACGGCGTCGAGCGGTAGTTCCTCGTCGACGGCCGGACCGGGGCGGCCGGTCTGTGGCGGGTGGGCGCGGTGCCGGGTGATGCTGTCGGCGTCGATCTGCCAGTGGTCGAGGGCGAGCCGGGTGGCCGCGAATCGGTACTCCACCGTTCCGTCGTCGCTGCGGACGATCCACCGCCCGCCTCCGGCCGACCCGACGACACCGGTGGCCGACCCGGCGGCGCCGGTGGCCGACCCGGCGGTGCCGGTGGCCGACCCGGCGGTGCCGGTGGCCGACCCGGCGACACCGGCGACTGGCTCGGGGACGATGAGGCGCTCGTGGGCGAACTCGGCGAGGGCCTTGCGCACCAGCAGCCGGTTGGCCGCGGCCCACGCCTCGGGGGTCAGATGCTCGACGGCCGCGGTCGGGTTCACGCGGGCACCCCTCCTCGGGTCGCCGCCCGGAACTGGTCCCGGGTGCAGACGCTGAGCAGGGCGTCCTTCTCGGGTTTGCGGATCGGGCCGACGACGGTGAAGCCCACGGCGGCGTTGAGCGTGTGTGCCGCGCTGTTGCGCACGTCGGGTTCGACGACGACCCGGCGGGTCGTCGGGTCGGCGAACAGCCAGGTCAGCACGGTGGTGAGCACCGCGCGGGTGAAGCCGTGCACCGGGGTGTCGGCGGGCGCGCAGAGGAAGTGCATGCCGACGTCACCGGGCTCGGGGTCGTACAACCCGACGAGTTCGACCCGGGCGGGGTCGTACCGTTCGGCCAGGAACGCCGGCTCGCCCCGCCACAGACCCAGGTACGCCTCGTGGTGCGGATCGGCGGTGATCCGCCGGTACTCCGCGGCGACGCCTGCCACGTCGGCGTCCCCCATCAGCCAGAACGCGGCCTTGGGGTGGGTGACCCAGCGGTGCAGCAGGGCCACGTCGGTGTCGACGTCCAGGGGGCGCAACGCGAACTCGCCGAGCCGGTCGTCGTTCCGGGTGAACGCCGTCATGACATCGCTCCGGCCGGGGCGCCGAAGTCCTGGAACGCGATGGACTTCTCGATCGGGTAGTGCTCCCGGCCGGTCAGCTCCCGGATGATCCACGAGTTGCGGTACGGGCCCATGCCCAGGTCGGGCGAGGTGATGCTGTGCGTGTGGGTGCCGCCGTTCTGCAGGAAGACCCCCCGGCCGGTGTGGTCGACGCTGTAGTTGCGGGCAACGTCGAACCGGCCGTGGCCGTCGAAGCGGAGCCGGTCCCGGATCGGCTCCAGGAACGGCGGGATCCGGTAGTGGTAGCCGGTGGCCAGCACGAGTCCCTCGGTGTCCAGGCTGAAGTCGCGGCCCTGCTCCACATGGCGCAGCCCGAGCCGGTAGCGGCCGACCTCGTACGCGGCGGTGGCCAGTTCGGTGTTGGTCAACAGCCGGGTCGGCACCGGACCGGTGAGGCTGCGCGCGTAGAGCAGGTCGTAGATGTCGTTGATCACGTCGGCGTTGATGCCCTTGAACAGGCCCTTCTGTTCGGACTCCAGCCGGTAGCGGGTGTCCTCGGGCAGGGCGTGGAAGTAGTCCACGTAGTCCGGTGAGGTCATCTCCAGGGTCAGCTTGGTGTATTCCAGGGGAAAGAAGCGTGGCGAACGGGTGACCCAGGTGAGCTGGTAGCCGTACGTGTCGATGTCGGTGAGCAGGTCGTGGTAGATCTCGGCGGCGCTCTGGCCGCTGCCGACGATCGTGATGCTGCCCTTGGCCCGCAGCGCCTCGCGGTGCTCCAGGTAGCGGGAGTTGTGGATCAGGTCGCCACCCAGGCCGGCGCAGGCGTCCGGAACGTACGGCGGGGTGCCGGTGCCCAGGACCAGGTGTCGCGCCCGATGGCTGACCGGCCCGTCGGGTGTGTCGGCCCATACGACGTAACGATCGTCGGTCTCGTCGTAGTCGACGGCGATGACGGTGTGCCGGAACCGTAGGTTCGGCAGCTTCCCGGCGGCCCAGCGGCAGTAGTCGTTGTATTCGGTGCGCAGCGGGAAGAAGTTCTCCCGGATGTAGAAGGGGTAGAGCCGCCCGTTCTCCTTGAGGTAGCTGAGGAACGAGTACGGCGAGGTGGGGTCCGCGAGGGTGACCAGGTCGGCGATGAACGGCGTCTGCAACCGGGTCGATTCGAGGAGCATCCCCGGATGCCAGTCGAAGCTGTCGCGGGCCTCCAGGAACAGCCCGTCGAGGTCGTCGATCGGCGCGGTGAGGCAGGCCAGGCCGAGGTTGTACGGGCCCAGCCCGACGGCGATGACATCGTGGGTCGACATGCGTTCTCCTCCGCGACGGACAGGGCGACAGGGCTACAGGGACGGGGACGCGGGGCGCGTCAGCCGACCGGGCAGGACAGCTCGGCGGCGGCCGTGGTGCGGGCGTACCAGGCGGCGTGGTCGGCGATGAGGTCGAGGACCCCGACGATGTCTGTGCCGGTCGTTTCGGGGTTGAGCAGGGTGAACTTGAGGTGGTGCGCGCCATCCACCTTGGTCCCGGCGACCAGGGCGGCGCCCGAGGCGGCCAGCGCATCGCGGGCGTGCAGGTTGGCGTCGTCGACCAGGTTCGGGTCGGCCCCGGGCGGCCGGTAGCGGAAGACCACCGTGCTGAGCTGCGACCGGGCTGCGACCTCGAACCGTGGGTCGGCGTCCAGCAGCCGCCAGGCTTCGGCGGCCAGGTCGACGACCCGATCGAAGAGCACGCCGATCGCGTCCGGGCCCATGATCCGCAGCGTGAGCCAGAGCTTGGCCGCGTCGAACCGGCGGGTGGTCTGGATGCTCTTGTCGACCTGGTTCGGGATGCCCTGCTCGACCGCCCGGGCGGGGTTGAGGTAGTCGGCGTGCCAGGTGGCGTGGCGCAGCACCCGGCCGTCCCGGACCAGCAGGGCGCTGGAGCTGACCGGCTGGAAGAACGACTTGTGGTAGTCGACGGTCACCGAGGCGGCCCGGCCGATGCCGTCGAGCAGGTGCCGCCGGGTGGGCGAGACCAGCAGCCCGCAGCCGTACGCGGCGTCGACGTGGAGCCAGATGCCGGCGGCGGTGCAGATGTCGACGATCTGGGGCAGCGGGTCGATGGTGCCGAAGTCGGTGGTGCCGGCGGTGGCGACGACTGCCATCACCACCAGGTTCTCGTCCCGGCAGCGGTCGATGGTGCGGGCCAGTTCGTCGGTCCGCATCCGGCGGTCGACGTCGGTGGGCACGGTGAGCACCGCGTCCGCTCCCAGGCCGAGCAGCTTGGCGGCCTTCTGCACGCTGAAGTGTCCGGCCGTCGACGTGATGATCCGGAAGCGGGCCAGCACGTCGGGGCGGGCCAGGCGGGCGGTTCCGCCGCCGACGACCCGGCGGTACGCCTCCTCCCGGGCCAGCAGCATCGCCTGCAGGTTCGACTGGGTGCCCCCGCTGGTGAAGACACCGTCGGCGGTGCCACCCAGGCCGATCCGGCCGGCCGTCCACTCGATCAGGCGCCGCTCCATCAGGGTGGCGCCGGCGCTCTGGTCCCAGGTGTCCATCGAGGAGTTCACCGCGCTGAGCACCGCCTCGCCGAGCAACGCCGGGATCACCACCGGACAGTTGAGGTGCGCCAGGTAGCGGGGGTGGTGGAAGTACACGGCGTCGCGCAGCCAGACATCGTGCAGTTCGTCGAGGGCGGCGTCGGTGTCGCCCAGCGGCCGGTCCAGGTCGACGCGGTCGATAAGCGCCGCGACTTCCTCCGGGGTGACGCCGGTGAACGGCCGGTCGACGTCGGCCACCCGGCCCGCGATCCGATCGACGCCGCGTGACAGCACCTCCCGGTAGCGTTCGACCGTGCCGGCGTTGAGCAGATGGGCACGAGCGGCGGTCAGGTCAGCCTCGGCGTCGGTCGGCGCGGTGCCGAGCGGGCTACCGATCGAACCCATACGTATCCCCCAACGAGTCCACGCGCTCTCCAGTAAGGTGAGCCTTAGTTAGGGGAGGGTAACCTAAGTTGGCAATGGATACGCATACCCCCGCCGCCCGCCACGCCGAGGTCGACGGATGACACGCGTCGAGCGAGACCCCTGGGGCGTACCGCAGGTGTGGGGCGACGACGTCGACGACCTCGCCCGGCGACAGGGTCGAGTCACCGCGCTGGACCGCGCCTGGCAGATCGAGGTCGAGCGGTGGCGCTCCGAGGGCCGGCTGGCCGCCCACGTCGGCCCGACCGAACTCGCCTGGGACCGCTTCGCCCGCCGGGCGCGGGTGGACGACACCGCCCGGCGCTGCTTCGAGCGCCTCGATCCGCCTACCCGCCGGTGGGTCGAGGCGTATGTCGACGGGGTCAACGAGGGCCTCGCCGAGGCGGTGGCGCCGGAGTTCGCGGCGCTCGGCTGCCGGCCAGGCCGGTGGCGGCCCTGGTCACCGCTCGGCGTCTTCCTCGCCCAGCAGGTGCTGTTCACGAGCTTCCCCACCAAGCTGTGGCGCGCGCACGTGGCCCGGACCCTCGGCCCGGCTGCCGTCGGGCTGTTCGCCACCGAAGGGCCGGCGTCCTCCGGCAGCAACGCCTGGGCGGTGCCCGCCGACCCGGCCACCGGCCGCGGTCCGGTCATCGCCGGCGACCCGCACCGGCTGCTCGAACTGCCCGGCATCTACCAGCAGATCCGGTTGGCCTGCCCGGAGTTCGACGTGGTCGGCCTCGCCTTTCCCGGCGTGCCCGGCGTGCCACACTTCGGTCACGCCGGGCACGTCGCCTGGGCCGTCACCAACGCGATGGGCGACTACCAGGACGTCTACCGCGAACAGTTGCGCCGGGACGGGGACCGGCTGCTGGTCCGGGACGCGGACGGCTGGACGCCCGCGGCGTACCACGTCGAGGAGATCGAGGTCCGCGGCGGCGAGCCGGAGCGGATCGAGATCATCGAGACGCCGCGCGGGCCGGTCGTCGACCACGACCGGGCCACCGGCGACGCGCTCAGCCTGCGCATGCCCAGCCGGGTCGAGGGACGGCTCGGCTTCGAGGCGCTGCTGCCGCTGCTGCGGGCCCGCGGCACCGGCGATATCGCCGCCGCGCTGCGCGCCTGGGTCGAGCCGGTCAACAGCGTGCTCACCGCCGACCGTGACGGATCCGTCCGCCGCCTGGTAACCGGGCTGGTGCCGGAACGGGACGACCGGTGCGGGCGGGAGCCGGTGCCCGGCTGGGAACCGCGCTACCACTGGCGCGGAAGGTACCTGGCACCCGTCGACGAGCCGGTCGACGACGTCACCGTCTGCGCGAACGACCGCCGCGACGACGTGGCCCGATTCGGGGTCGACTTCGCGCCGCCGCACCGGGCGCGACGGATCCGCGCCCTGCTTGCCGAGGGCGCCGACGCACCCACCGTGCACACCGACACCTGGATCGCCGCGGCGGTGCCGCGCGCACTGCTGCGCCGGCTCGACCCGGACCGGCTCGACGAGCCCGCCCGGACGTTGCGGCGCCGGCTGCTCGACTGGGACGGCACGATGGCCGCCGACTCCGACGACGCCGGGGCCTTCGCGGCGTGGCGCACCGCCGTCGCGCGCCGGCTGCACGACCATCCGGGTCTCCGCGCCCTGCGCGAACCATCCGCGTACGACGAGCTGTTCGCGCCGTGGACGGACCCGCTGGCGCGGATCGGGCTCGCCCTCGACGGCCTGCTCGTCGGGCTCGCCGACCTCGGCGTCGACGTCGAACCGGTGGCGGCGCGGGCGCTGGCCGACGTCGCCACGGGACCGGAGCCCGGGCCGTGGGGACAGCGGCACCTGCTGCAGCCGATCCACCTGGGCGTGGCGCCGGCGGTCGATGACACGGTCACCGCGATGCGGGACCGGGTCCGGCTCGCCGGGGACAGCGGCTGCGTCCTGGCCACCAGCAGCGTGCCGGGTGTCTCCGACGCCTGCTGGCGCGGGCCGGTGGCCAGGTACGTGTGGGACCTGACCGACCGGGCCGCCAGCCGCTGGATCGTGCCGTTCGGCGCCTCCGGACGACCCGGCGACCCGCACTTCGACGACCAACTGTCACTGTGGGCCGCCGGTGAACTGATCCCGGTCCCCTCGTTATCCGTCCGTTGACCCATCACAGCGATCTCTGTCAGCGCGCTGGCCAGTGGATGCTTGATTGGCTACGCTGCCACATACCGCACCTCCTGGGTTCTCGCACTACGGCAGGCTGAGCTGGCCAAGGTGATCAACCGATGTGCCGGAGTTACGAGAACCCGGCGGATCAGGCGGCGGCGGACGGACGCCAGCGGGTCTGGTCGGTGTCAAATGCCGCAGCCGGTCGACCGACGCCGGACCGGCGGTCGCCGCCGACGGAAGCGCCACCCCGGGCCTGGGCCAGTGCCTGCTGGGCGCTGTTCCACGCCGCGCAGGGCCAGGACTGGTCGCCGCAGTGCAGCTGGACGCATCGGCCGTCCTCGCCCGGAGCGTGCGCGTCGGCGACGCCCAGCGCGAGCGACCACAGCATCGGGTCGGTCACGTCATCGGGACGCTCGGCGTTCCGGCTCGGCCGGTCGCTGCTGGCTTCAGGCACGACAACCCCCTGGTCAATGATCCCCTGGTGAACATCATGACCCACGGAGGCGCCGGCTAAACGCCCAGCACCTGCGCGACCGTGTGGTCCGCATGACACTCGACGGCGGCAGACCTACAGCGACCGGAGGAACTCGGCCCGATCCCGCGGGTGCGCCCGTCGTTGAATAACGGTGAGTTCACGGGTCGGCACATCGACCGGCGTCGGGCTACCCTGCCGGGGTGGCCACGCCGAGTCCCACGCAGCGGCAGCTGCGCCCGGACGACGTGACGCGCTACGTCCGGGCATCGTTCGGCCCGACGGCGATCCATTGATGGACCTGGTGTCGCCGGTGTTGTTCCGGCGGGCCGAGGACGAGCCGGCGCATCCGTTCCTGGGCGGCTACCGGGCCGCCGCGCGCGACCTTCCGGCCGGCCTCGACGACGCCGGCGGCTTCGACGCCGACGCGCGACGCCGGCTCGGCCTCTACCGGCTGCATCTCTACCTGCTGATGACCGTCGAGATGCCCAGTCGCGGCATCACCCGGGCCGAGCAACCCGTTCGGTACGAGCGGTTGGCGCACCTGCTCGACCACGAACTGGCCAGCGACTGATCCGACCCGGGCGCCGCCCACACGCTGCGTATTCTGTCCCCGTTCGTGACCGGACACAGCCGCGCCAGGAGTGACATGACGGAATTCGAGACGCACCGGTACGAGCGGGATCTCGCCGGCTTCGGCCGGATCACCGTCCGGCCGGTCGACCCCCATGCCGACCTCGACCTCCTCCACGGCTGGGTCAGCCAGGCGCGGGCCCGGTTCTGGGGGATGCGCACCGCCGGCCGGGACCGGGTACGGGAGATCTACGAGTATCTCGACGGTCTCGACACGCACCACGCCTACCTGATGCACCGGGACGGCACGCCGGTGGCGCTCTTCCAGACGTACGAGCCGGCGGCCGATCCCGTCGGGGACTGCTACGACGTGCTCCCCGGCGACATCGGCGTACACCTCATGATCGGTCCGCCGCCGGCCGGTGGGCCGGAGCCGGGCTTCACGGGCACGCTGCTGAGCGCGTTCCTCGACTTCGTGTTGCGGGACCCTGAGCGACGCCGGGTGGTGGCGGAGCCGGACGCCCGCAACGACAAGGCCATCGCCCGGCTGACCCGGGCAGGCTTCGTGCCCGGGCCCCGCGTCCAGTTGCCCGAGAAGCCGGCCCAACTGATGTTCCTCGATCGCGACCGGGCGGCGGCGGGCTGACCGCCTCAGGCCAGGCGGGCTGACCGCCTCAGGCCAGGATGTCGGCTGGCGTGAACGAGAGGACGTCGGGGTGCCGGGTGACGGTGTCCTCCGCGCCGCCGCGCGACCAGAAGGCGTACCGCGCTCCCGGCTGCGGCGGCGGCTGCACATAGGCGGCTCGTCGGCGCAGCTCGGCCAGGTCACGTTCGGTAAACGGCTTGGCCTGCCACCGGCATTCGCCGACCAGGACGGGGCCTTCCGTGGTGAGCCCCAGGACGTCGATCTCGGCCGTCTCGTCCTTCCACCAGCGACCCACGATGGTCTCGGGAGGCAGGGTGCCGTCGGCCACCATGCGCAGGGCGTGATCACGTCCAGCCGACTCGAAGACCCGGGCGACGTGCGTCTGCCACCGGCCCTTGGTGCGCTGCCGGACCGCGGCCCCCTGGCCGCCCTCGACGAGGTCCGCATCGTCCCGGAGCACGGCGAACCAGTAGGCGAGATAATCGTCCGCGATCTCGTACATCGGGTCGGTCGACCCGGCCGCGCCGATAGGCCGCACCGCTCTGACGTAGCCTGCCCGACGCAGCCGATCCAGGGTGTAGTCGATGCGCTGCTGGGCACGTCCAGCGATCTTCGATCTCCTGCGGGCTCCGCCGGCCATCGCGGTGAGCACCCGTTCGTACCCTCCCCGCCAGTCCAGGTCCTCGGAGAGGATGTCCGGCGCGTCCCGGAGCAGCAGCCCACCGGGGGTGAAGGCCAGGTCGAGCAGGTTCTCCTCGACGCTCCCGGCCGCCGACCAACGGCGCAGATGGAGCGGGTAGCCGCCGCACGCCGCGTAGGCCTGGATGAAGTCCTCCGGGCCGAGATCGGGCTGGAAGGCGCGCGCGTCGAGGAGGGGGAACGGATCCATCCGCCGTTCCAGCCCGGCGCGGCGGTGCAGCCCGCCGTGCGGCCCGAGCATCTGCTCCATCACCGCGACCGCGGATCCGGACAGCACCAGCATGAGCCGATGGTCGCGGACGTGGTTCTCCCAGACTGCCGAGACGGTGTCCGCGAAGTCGGTAGGTCGGCCGGTCAGCCTCGGCGCCTCGTCGATGACCAGGAGCAACGGCCGAGTCTCGGCCATCCTGATGACGAACCGCAGGGCCGTCTCCCAACTCGGGAACGTATCGGGAGCCAGGTCTCGGACCTCGTCTCCCAACTGCTCCCGCAGCCGGTCCGCGAACCGCCGGAGCTGCCTCTGCTCGCTGTCCTGCCGGGTGGCGGTGAAGTACACCGCTCGCTTGTCCTGGGCGAAGTAGGTGAGCAGGTAGGTCTTGCCGACCCGCCGACGCCCCCAGATGACCGCCAGTTCCGGCTCACCCCGGCTCGCCCGGTCCCACGCCGTCCGCAGCTCCCGCAGCTCCGCTGCTCTGCCCTCAACGTGCACAAGGTCATGGTAGTACAAACTGCTTGTAGTACAAACTGTTTGTACTACTGCGACTAGGTACGCGGGCTCATCCCTGGCGCGCCGGACCTGGAATGATCACGGGCATGGATGCGACGAGGCGGACGATGATCGCGGCCCTGCTCCTGGCGGTGCTGACCGTGGCGCTGTGGTGGGGCTGGCTGGGTTGGGACACCGAGCGCATCATTGACCCGGTCACCAGCGTGGAGACCGGGCCGTACGAGGTGTGGCAGGTCGCCGGGTGTGTGCTGACCCTCGCGGCGCTGGCCTTCGTCGCCGGCCGGTGGTTGAGCCCGCTGGTGGTGGCTCCGGTGATGACCGTCGCCTTCACCGCCGCCTGGTCCTGGCGGGCCGCGACGAGCAGCGACACCGGAACGTGGGTGATCGGCGCGTTCCTGGTGTTCGTCGGGATGGCGGCCGGCTCGACTCTGGTGAGCTTCGCCGGCCACCGCTTCCTCGGCCGCCGTTGAGCGACGCGGGTCCCGGGGCGCCCGGGTCCGGCGCTATCCGGCCTGCTGCTCGGCCCACTCGGCGACCCGGCGGGCGCTCTCCTGCTCGGAGAGGTCCTCTACCCGGGTCATGATCGACCACCGCACTCCGAATGGATCCCGGACGCTCGCGTAGCGGTCACCGGAGACGAAGGTGGCCACGGGTTCGCGGACGGTGGCGCCGGCCGCCTCGGCGCGGGCGACGACCGCGTCCACGTCGGGGCAGTAGAGGCCGATGGAGTAGCAGGCGTTGTCCGGCTCCGGCGGGGCGACCAGGCCGTAGTCGGGCATCGGCTCACCGAGTTGCAGCATTCCGGTGCCGAAGTCGAGATCGGCGTGCGCGACCACACCCCCCATCTCCGTCACGTCCACGACGCGGGCGCCGAACACCTCGCGGTAGAACTCGATCGCGGCGCGCGCGTTCGGTATCGCCAGGTACGGCGTCAGTGTGGTGTAGCCGTGCGGTACGCCGTTGGTGGTGTGCTCGCCGGTGGCGGGCGTGGTCAGTTCGCTCACGGGTAGGACAGTACTGACGCGGGCATCCGCTGGTCTTGAAGAAATGCGACAGCCGCTCAGGCGGGCGCGGCGAGGATCCGCCGCCCAACCCCGCGGTGTCGACCACCGTGGCGTCGGCGCGAATGGTCAGCCCTGGCGGCGGGCATCGGCTGCCGGCCTGGGCAGTAGTTGCGCCAACCCCACGACGGCGGCGCCGACCGCCATCAGGTAGGCCAGGGCGAGGCTGAACGCCAACGCATGATCTCCGGGCGGAGCCGAGTAGAAGAACACCCCGATGATCGCGACCCCGAGACCGTTTCCAATCTGTTGTGCGGTGGACAGCACGCCAGAGGCCGCCCCCGCGTGCCCGGGGGCGACACCGGACAGGGCGATGGCAACCAGGGGAGCGATGACGAGGCCCATGCCGGCGGCGTGCACCGCCATGGGCGGTAGGAGCCAGCCGATCTCGACAGAACGCCGCACGTCGACGAGCATCCAGAACTCGCCGGCAATCATGAGCGCCGCGCCGAGCGCGATCACCTGCCGGCCGAGCCGTGCCGCTAGCCGCCGGGCGAGGAGTGAGGCAGCGAGGTAGCCAGCACCGAGGCCGGTGAAGAAAACGCCCGACTCCAGCGCGCTGAGTCCCCTCCCCGCCTGCAGATAGAGGGCGAGGACCAGGAAGAACGACGCCTGCCCCAGCCAGAAGGCGAGCTGGGCGAGCAGGCCGGTGACGAACGACCGGGAGCGGAACAGGTGGAGGTCGACCAGCGGTGCCCGGTGCCGCCGGCCTCGCAGACGCTGGTGCCAGGCGAACGCGACGAACAGCACGCCGGACGCCGCGAGACACAGCCAGGTCCAACCGGGCCAGCCCTGTTCCCGACCCTGGATGAGCGGCAGCATGGTGCCCAGGAGAGCGGTGGTTACCAGGACGGCACCGACGAGATCCAGGCGGGCCCGACGGGTTGGCGCGAGTTCGGGCACCACCCGGGGGATCAGCGACACGGCGACCAGGCCGATCGGCAGGTTGATGAGGAAGATGTTCCGCCAGCCCAGGCCCATCAGGTCCGCCTCGATCAACAGGCCGCCGATGAGCTGCCCGAATACGGCGGCCAAGCCAAGGGTGACGCCGTACGCGTTCAGCGCGCCGGCCCGGGCCCGGCCGGCGTAGGCGGTGTTGATGATGGCCAGCACCTGGGGGCCCAGCAACGCCGCCGCGAGGCCCTGCACCACCCGCGCGGTGACCAGCACCTCGACGGTGGGCGCCAGACCGCACGCGACCGAGGCGAGAGTGAACAGCGCCATGGCGACGGCGTACATCCGTCGCCGACCGTAGATGTCACCCAGCCGGCCACCGGTAATGAGACCGGCGGCGATGGCCAACGCGTACCCCGCCACCACCCACTGGATGGCCGCTGGCCCCGCGCGGAGATCTCCGGTCATCGAGGGGATCGCCACGTTGACGATGAAGACGTCGAGGGCGGTCATGAAGGATCCGGTCAGGACCAGGATCAGGGCCGCCGGTCGAGGTCGGGTCGGAGGTTCCGCGGACGTTCCGCCCGTACTCTCGCTCGTTCTCGGCTGGTTGTCCGCCAGCGTCGTGCCGTGCTGCTGCCGTGCCACCGCACCCTCCCGGGCCATAAATAGAACGACCGGTCTATTCGCCGGTCGCCACCATTAGACAGAACGATCGGTCTATAGGCAACTCGCGTGGCAGAATTCCCCCATGAGCGCCCCCGCCCGCCCGGGCCCCCGTGACCGGCTGATCCAAGCCGCCCGCGAACTCACCTACCAGCAGGGGTTCACCGTGGGAGTCGACGCGATCCTGGCGCGGGCTGGCGTCGCCCGGGCCTCCCTCTATCAGCACTTCGGCGGCAAGGACGGCCTGCTGGCCGAGGTGCTGCGGACCGCCACCGACGAGCAGCGCTACCGGGACGCCCTGGCGGCGGGTGGAGATCGTCCTCGGGACCGGCTACGCGCCTTCTTCGACGAGTTGCGTCGCGTGGTGTCCCAGCCCCGGTTCCACGGCTGCCGCTACACGATGGCGGCACTGACCCTGACCGACCCGGAGCACCCCACCCACACGGAGATCCGAAACTTCAAGAACCGGATTCATGCCCTGTTCGAGCAGGAACTTCGTGACCTCGACCACCCGGATCCGGTCTTCGCCGCGGACCAACTGCTCGTGCTGACCGACGGGGTGATGATGCAAGCCGTCACCCGTCGCGGCACAGATCCTGGCCGCGCCGCCAAGGCGCTCGCCGAAATGGTGCTCGATCAAGCGTCGGGCGACTGACCATGGCCCGCCCGGCCGCGCATCCGTCGGACGCCATCAGGCAGAAGGTCGCTCCATGGCGGGCGGGGTTAGCAGCCGCCGCCCCCGGTCGATACCCACCGTGAGCAGCAGCGTGGGCAGCCGGGGCCGGTTCCGTCCCCGCCGGTGACTCGTCGCCATGATCCGGCCGTCCGACCCGGTGTCGGCCGCCGTTGTGGATGGTCACCCCCGGCACCGGGCACGGCTGCCGGGTTGCGCCGCCCCATGACGGCGACGACAGCACGCTAGTGCCGTGACCACCAACGTTCATGGTGTTGGGTGACACGCCGTATGGCCTGTCGGCCGGGCGGCGTGGTGGCGGTCAGGCTGTGGCGGTGGC